>NZ_CP046804.1:3119514-3431466 GCF_009763805.1 Vibrio cidicii
GGTAAAAGCTGGCCAGCATTGGCTCTTGCTCGGACAGCTGACGTGCTTCTCTGACAATCCCCTGCCAGACGTTTTTTTTCTCACAGTGTTTCATTGGGCCTTCTTTGCACAAACCACTTGCGCTTTTCCTGATTATTTTCCTTCGGATTTCTTGTCGCGCGCCAATAAGTCTTGAGCGGCCAGACGCGCATCCTTTCCTTGATACAATACTTGATAGATCTGGTCAACAATCGGCATCTCGACGCCCATGCGTTGTGCCAGCATCCACACTTCCTTGGTGTTGCGATAGCCTTCGACCACTTGGCCGATCTCTTGTTGTGCGCTATCGACATCTTTACCTTGGCCCAAGGCCAAACCAAAGCGACGGTTACGCGATTGGTTGTCGGTGCAGGTCAAGACCAGATCACCTAATCCGGCCATACCCATAAAGGTTTCCGGTTGAGCGCCAAGCGCGGCGCCGAGGCGACACATTTCCGCCAAGCCACGGGTAATCAAAGCCGTGCGCGCATTGGCACCAAAGCCAATGCCATCGGACATACCTGCGCCGATCGCAATGACATTTTTGACAGCGCCGCCAAGTTGCATGCCGGTGAAATCACTGTTGGCGTAAACACGGAAGGTTTTGCTGCAATGGATTTTTTCCTGTAGATCGGCAACAAATTGTGCGTCAGGCGAGGCCACGGAAATGGCGGTCGGCATGCCAGCGGCAAGCTCTTTAGCAAAGGTTGGCCCTGATAGTACCGCCAAAGAGTAGTTCTCTCCCAGCGCATCAAATGCCACATCTTTCAGCAGTCGACCTGATTCCGGCTCTAAGCCTTTGGTCGCCCAGCAGATGCGTGAGTCGGCACGTAGATAAGGCTGGAGACTGTTGAGTACTTGGCCAAACACATGGCTTGGCACCACGACCAATAGATCGCGGCTCGCTTGCACCGCTTTTTGCAGATCCGATTCTACGATCAGACTTGGTGGAAACTCGATACCGGGAAGAAAAGCGCGGTTTTCGCGATCGGCTTCCAGAGTCGCCATGTGCTCAGGATCGTGTCCCCAAAGGATCACATTTGCTCCGTTACGGGAAAGTGAGATCGCTAAAGAGGTTCCGTAGGAGCCAGCGCCAATCACCGTCATGGAAATTGCTTTGTTGTACGCGTTAGTCACCTGAGATTGTGTCATGCTGTAGCCTGATGGTTGGTTGGAGAAAGATGGAGCGAGTATAACGTGAAACGGTACTGCTCTGGACAAATTACTTCACCCTCAAAGAGCGTCATCACGCCTTTGTTTGTGATATTGCCACATGCCATTGCGGGTGAAACAAAAAATGCACATAACATCGGTGTGAGATGCGCTGTGCATTTTAGTCAATCCAATTGGGGAAAAGTCTCAATAAGAAGGACTTATTCCTCAGCGGCACCTTGTTGGGTTGCTTGCTGTTGTAGATAGTTCATAAACAGGGCATCAAAGTTCACGGGTGCTAGGTTCAGTTGTGGGAACGTCCCTTTTACTACTAGGCTTGAGATGGTCTCACGCGCGTATGGGAAGAGAATGTTCGGGCAGAATGCGCCTAGGCAATGTGCTAGTTGGCCTGCTTCCATTTTCTCTGCGGTGAAAATACCGCCTTGTTGCACTTCACATAGGAATGCCGTTTCTTCAGCGTTTTTCACCGTCACAGTCAGACGCAGAACCACTTCATAAACGCCTTCACCTAGTTCACGACTTTGTGTGTCGAGATCCAGTTTTACATCTGGGTTCCAATCTTTTTGGAACATCATTGGTGAGTTAGGTGCTTCAAAAGAAACGTCTTTTAGGAAGATACGTTGAATTGCAAACTGTTGTTGGTTGTCTTGCGGTGCTGCTTCAGCCATTTTTAAATCCTTCAATAATCGTAAATTCAGGCGTGTCAGTGTATGCCTTGAATGTGTCTGCCTTGAGACTAACCGAGCCACACAATGATGACTAGAAGAAGCCTTAATTCCGTGCCAAACATCACATCTTTCTTGGCTGACTGCGCTGATTTTAGTCAGTCAGCCAAGATTGGGTGGTGATTAACGCTTACTGCGTACTAGTGGCAGGTTAGCTTCACTCCAAGCAATCAAACCGTTACGCAGCAGGTTTACGTTTTCAAAACCGGCTTTAGCTAATAGGTTTGCGCTTTCTTGGGCGGTTTGGCCCGATTTGCATACTACGATGATTGGGTCTGATTTGTGGTTTTCAAGACCAGCGAAATTACCCGCCTTGATCTCTGATGGCAAAATGTGAACTGCGTCGGTGATATGACCTTTTTTGAACTCGTCTTTGGTGCGGATATCAATCACTACACCATTTTGTCGGTTGATCAGTGTGGTCATATCGTTCACGCCGATCACTTTGTAAGCCGCAGTTGCTGATTTTACAAAGCTCATGATTAGAGCAATAAAAATACCTACCCACGCCAGCGACATGATCATGTTCTGCTGAAAAAACTCGATGTACTCTTGCATGTTCCTAGTTCTCGAACCATAAATCTAACAATAAAAGTGGCAAAGAGTATAACGAGGTTCCGCTTGACTGGCGAGTCAGTTAACACTTTCTCACCAATAATTGGGATCTATTCTGGCGGAATGGTTGCAAAAATACACCCGCTAAAGCTATTAGACCGATTGGTAATATCCACTTTTAAAATCGTGTTAGGTGGTGAATTATAGTGGTATTGACGCCTGACAAATCGGCAGAAACTGGCGCTTAGGGGTAAGTTGCAAAGATATCGCCATTGACAATGTAATATTGCAACAGGAAATCACCAACATTATTTGATCTTATCCTACAGTTTCGCTTAAAAAGTGTAGTAAAATTACGCTAGTTTTGTTTCAAGGCATGCTAGGGCTTAAAGCCCTGCGCCGAAAGTTACTGAAATTTGACGAGGTCATCACTATGTCTGCTAAGAAGCCTTTGGCTCTGGTTATTCTTGACGGTTACGGTTACCGTGAAGACACTGCAAACAACGCTATTGCAAACGCAAAAACACCGGTTATGGACGCGCTGATTGCGAACAATCCGAACACTCTTATCTCTGCTTCTGGTATGGATGTAGGTCTGCCTGACGGTCAAATGGGTAACTCAGAAGTGGGCCACACGAATATCGGTGCAGGCCGTGTGGTTTACCAAGATTTGACTCGTATCACCAAATCTATCCTAGACGGTGAATTCCAACAGACGCCAGCACTGGTTGAAGCGGTTGACGCTGCGGTTAACGCGGGCAAAGCGGTTCACATCATGGGTTTGATGTCTCCTGGTGGCGTTCACTCACACGAAGATCACATTTACGCAGCTGTGGAAATGGCGGCTGAGCGTGGTGCTGAGAAAATCTACCTGCACTGTTTCCTCGATGGTCGTGACACACCACCTCGCAGCGCAGAAGGTTCTCTAAAACGATTCCAAGATCTGTTTGCCAAATTGGGCAAAGGCCGAGTGGCGTCTTTGGTTGGGCGTTACTACGCAATGGACCGTGACAACAACTGGGACCGTGTGCAAGTGGCTTACGATTTGCTGACGCAAGCGAAAGCTGAGTTCACGGTGGATTCTGCGGTTGCAGGTCTTGAAGCGGCATACGCACGTGGCGAAAACGATGAGTTCGTTAAAGCGACGGAAATCAAAGCCGAAGGCCAAGAATCTGCTGCGATGCAAGATGGCGACGCGGTGATCTTCATGAACTACCGTGCTGACCGTGCTCGTCAAATCACGCGCACGTTCGTGGCGGATTTTGCTGGTTTTGAACGTGGCGTGTTCCCGGCGGTTAATTTCGTGATGTTGACGCAGTACGCGGCAGACATTCCACTCGCGACGGCGTTCCCGCCAGCCTCTTTGGAAAACACTTACGGCGAGTGGCTATCTAAACTGGGTCAAACTCAGCTACGTATCTCTGAAACAGAGAAATACGCACACGTGACGTTCTTCTTCAATGGTGGCGTAGAAAACGAGTTTGCCGGTGAAGAGCGTCAACTCGTGGCTTCGCCGAAAGTGGCGACCTACGATCTGCAGCCAGAAATGAGCTCACCAGAGCTGACCGAAAAACTGGTTGCCGCCATCAAGTCTGGCAAATACGACACCATCATCTGTAACTATCCAAACGCAGACATGGTTGGCCACACTGGCGTATACGAAGCGGCTGAAAAAGCGATTGAAGCACTGGATGAAAGTGTGGGTAAAGTGGTTGCCGCAATCAAAGAAGTGGGCGGTCAGCTGCTGATTACCGCAGACCACGGTAACGCTGAAATGATGGTGGACCCAGAAACGGGGGGTATTCATACCGCGCACACTAGCCTGCCTGTACCACTTATCTACGTGGGTGATAAAGAGGTGGAGTTCAAGGAAGGCGGTAAACTGTCTGATCTTGCGCCGACGATGCTGTCTCTAGCGGGCCTGGAAATTCCAGCAGAAATGTCGGGCCAAGTGCTAGTGAAGTAACCCTAAGCAATGTGATAAAAAGCCAGGAACGAATCCAGGCTTTTTTGTATCTGTGCATTGTGATGAGTGGTTTTTTGTTGGTGAGGCTCATCCTTGCAGAGGGTTACTGAACCAAAATTCCAGTGCCAGTCACGGCGATGATCGCACCAAGCCAAGCATAACGGTTTGGACGCTGTTTGGTGTAGATCCACAAGATCGGCAACAACATGATTGGTGTGGTTGAAGAGAGTAGGGCAACCATACCCACGTTGCCTTCTCGCAAGGCATATAGGATCAGTGTCATACCGACCGCCATGGCAAGAAAGCCATTGATTGCCGTGATGTAGAAAATCTGCCAAGTCATATTTTGCGTTGGCCGCGCGATTTTTGCGCCACTCAAACGCAGCGCACTGTGAGCGATGAAGGCACTGATCATTCGAATTGCCGAGGCAGCAACGGGGTCGATGGCTGTTTGCATCACGGGCTTGGCGATAATGCCGCCGAGTGCCTGACACAACGCCGCCGTTAAACCCAAGCCCACACCAATCCACACACTGCCTTTGATCGTTTCTAAACTGTGTTGACGGCTGCCGCGTCGGCCAAAAAATATCGCCAGCACCACACCGGAAAAAACTAAGCTTGAGCCGATAAACTCCATCGTGGAGAGGGTTTCGCTAAACAGGAAATAGCCCAAGATGGTAGAGAACACTGCGTGGCAAGAAAAAAGTAGCCCGGCTTGGCGCGGCCCCATGCGGTTGAGGCAAGCAAACAGCGCCGTGTCACCGATAAAAATTCCAATCAGCCCAGAGAGCATCATGGGCACTAGATGTTCTTGGCCGACACTCGACCAGCCGCCGGTGAACCAAGCCATGCTAGATAGGATGACGGCGGTGCAGCCCATTCTCCAGCGACTGTAGGCAAACGAGCCCAAGTGTTGTGCAGGCGTGACAGAAAGTAAACTGGCGACAGCCCAAAGCAGAGCCGCCGCCAGAGCAAGCCATTCAAATCCCATAGAAAGGTGATCTCGTAAACGAAAAGATCACCAATATGCCTTAACTTCACTAAGGAGCAAAGAGGCGCGCAGAAGAATTTGTTACCCCAAAATCAGCACCGCACCATAAACGATGACCAGACCAATCACACCGACTAACAGCCCCACTTTTGCCATGTCTTTGCTTTCGATCAGACCCGTTGAGTAAGCCAGAGAGTTGGGCGGCGTAGAGACGGGCAGAATCATCCCGAGTGAGGCTGAAAAAGCCACTACCACCAGTAAACCTTGCAAACCGCCTACTGCCGAGAGGGTACCCATTGAGGTGCCAATCGCAGCCGCTATCGGCATGAGTAAGTTGGCGGTGGCGGTATTGGACATAAAATTGGCCATCAACCAACATACCAACGACAGCGCGACGACAATCGCAAAGGGAGAGAGGGTTTGATAGTCGATGGCATGCGCCAGCGCTTTTGCCAGTCCGGTCTTATCCAAGCCGATGCCAATCGCGATCCCCCCGGCAACCAGCCAGAGAACATCCCAGTTGATCTGTTTGAGCTCTTCTTTGCCCATAATGCCAGTTAAGGTGAAGACGGCGAGAGGAATGATCGCCACGACATAGGTATTCATGCCATGCACTTGCGTGGTCATCCACAGCACTATGGTTAGCGCAAAGGTGATGTAAACCACTATCGCGCGCCAACTGCGCTTAAATTTGCCATCCAACTTAAGCGTCATGGTCGCTTCGTTGGACGGGAAAAGTTTCTGCAGCAAAAACCAAGCGATGGTCAGTTGCACCAACACAAAAGGCAGGCCCATCGACATCCAACTGAGAAAGTCGATGCTGTTAGCGCCAGTCAGATACTGTAGAGCGATAGCGTTGGGCGGCGTACCGATGGGGGTTGCAATACCGCCGGTGTTCGCCGCTATCGGAATACAGAGCACGAGCGCTTTGATACCTAAATCCCCTTTGGGCGCAGAGGCAACAATCGGCCCAAGCAGCGCCAACATCATCACGGTGGTGGCGGTATTGGACATAAACATAGAAAAAACCGCGGTGATCAGCATCAGGCCCAGCATGATAAATTTGGGTTGGTGGCCAAAGGGTTTGAGCAACACGCGTGCAAGGTTGTTGTCTAGTTCGTATTTGGAAGCGGCGATCGCGAGAGCAAAGCCCCCATAAACAAGATGATGATCGGCGACGAGAAGGCAGAAAAAATATCGGTATAGGCGATGAGATTACCTAGCTCATGCCCTTCGGGTGGGCGACGGAAAAAATGCAAGCCTTTGTTGGATATCATGATCAGTTCAAGCGCGATGATCAAAATAGAAGTTGCAAACACCGGGACCGGTTCGAGTACCCAAAGCAGTGCTGCGAGCAGGAAAATCGCCAGCAAACGGTGTTGGATCAGCGTGAGATTATCGATTGGAATCGCATCAATCGGCATCCACAAGACGCCAATCGGTATGGCAAAACAGATCAGTAGTTTCCATACCACGTCAGAAGTCAGTTTTGGCATGCATCGCACCTTAGCAATTTACGGTGGCATCAGGTTAAACGATTGTGAATGTTGCGTCTTAGAGGCGGGTTGAAGTTTCTGAACTTGCGCTGTTTTTCCATCGATGGTTTGTTTTTTGTCAAAAAACAAAAAAGCCCTTGCAAGGTGCAAGGGCCGATTTGTTGGTCGCTGTTTAGCGCTTACTGTTTGTGCGCATAAGGTGTGCCGAGCAGTGTCGGAGCGCCGTTCTGCATTGAATCATCGAAGCGGATCGCGTCTTTGGCAAACAGGTTGATAACGGTTGAACCCAGTTTAAAGCGGCCCATCTCTTCCCCTTTCTTCAGAACCACCGCGTTGTGTCCCTGAGCGGGGTAATCCCATTTGTGCACTGTGTTGCCACGTGGTGGGGTAATCGTCCCCGCCCAGATTTGCTCGATACTGCCGACAATCGTAGCGCCGACCAACACTTGAGCCATTGGGCCGAAAGCGGTATCGAAAATGCACACCACACGCTCGTTGCGTGCGAACAGGTTCGGAACGTTTTCAGCCGTTAGCGGGTTTACCGAGAAGAGATCGCCAGGAACGTAAATCATCTGACGCAAGGTGCCATCACAAGGCATATGCACGCGGTGATAATCACGTGGTGAAAGATACAGAGTGGCGAAAGTGCCGTCTTTGAACTCTTCTGCCAGCGCCGCATCGCCGCCAAGCAGCTCTTGCGCCGAAAAATCATGGCCTTTGGCTTGGATTAGACGACCATCGGAGATCGGGCCAAACTGGCTAACACAAGCGTCAGCCGGATGAGTGATGATCTCATCACCCTGAGCGATGGGGCGCACGCCATCTTTTAATTCGCGAACAAAGAATTCATTGAAGGTTTTGTAGTGAGCTGGATCGGCGTGTTTCGCTTCTGCCATATTCACATTGTATTGCTTGATGAACCAGCGAATGATCGCTGTGGTTAGACCGCCAGCTTTGGCTGAGGCCAGTTTACCCACTAAGCGTGTTAGGCCATGTTGTGGAATCCAGTACTGCAGTCCAACTTTAATCTTATCCATTGTAAATACCGATAATGTTTGTGTGATTCTTGTTTCGGGCGCGTGATGTTACTGAAATTTATTTCGCTTGTCAGTAAGTGGTGACGAAATCTTACACAACTACAGATCCGCTTTTTTGTTGCGCGAGTACTGTCGATTGGCTTTATTTTCCGCCATGCTTTCAATAATACGGTGGTAGTTTTCGTAACGAATAGGGCTGATCTCGCCTTTCTCCACCGCCTCACGCAGAATGCAACCTGGGTCATCACCATGTTTACAATCGCGGAACTTACAAGCACCCAGATAGGGGCGAAATTCGATATAAGCGTTGGTCACTTCATCGGCTTCGAGGTGCCACAAGCCAAACTCACGCACCCCGGGTGAGTCAATCAGATCGCCGCCGGAAGGAATATGATACAAACGAGCGGCCGTGGTGGTATGTTGGCCCAAGCCGGACATTTCGGACACTTCACCCTCTTCCACATCCAGCTCTGGGATTAACGCATTCACCAAGCTGGATTTGCCCACCCCTGATTGACCGACGAAAATGTTGATGCGTTCCCCAAGCTGCGCTTCGAGGTCGGCAATGCCTTCGCCCGATCGCTTACTCACGTATAGGACTTTGTAGCCAATCTTTTCGTATTCTGCTAACCAAGTCTTGTATTGCTTGAGATCCTCATCTTGCAGCAGATCAATCTTGTTTAGCACTAAAATTGGGGCGATATTCAGCGTTTCTGCGGCGATTAGGTAGCGATCGATAATATTGAGCGAAAGCTCCGGTAAGACGGAAGAAACGATGATCATTTGATCGATGTTGGCCGCAACCGGCTTAAGGCCGTCGTAATAGTCCGGACGAGTTAAAATCGAACTCCTTGGCTCGACAGCTTCCACCACCCCAGAAATGCCCGCCATCGATTCGAGTCCTTTTCGCCAAATCACTTTGTCTCCCGACACCAGTGATTCAATACCACGACGCAGATTGCAGCGCTCGATATCGCCGCTTTCCAAATCTTCAATATCGGCGTGTTGGCCAAAACGAGTGATCACCAATCCACGCTTGCTGTCACCGAGCATGGCCTCATCCCACTGCACAGTATCAGATGGTTTATTCAAACGTTTTTGTTGATTGTCACGTACCCGACGTACTTGACCTTTGGTTAACTTTTTCTTTTTTGCCACGATAAGTTACTTAATTTATTGAGCGATAACGCGACAAGTATGACGGTTTTGTCGCTTTTGTCGAAGTATCTTGTTGCCACTATTTTGAGGTATAGTACCCGTTTTATCAGCAAACAAATAGGCAACACCTCTATGTCCTTTAGCGATCAAAACTTAATTTGGATCGATCTTGAGATGACAGGTTTAGATCCTGACACGCATAAAATCATCGAAATCGCTTCTATTGTCACCGATAGCGAGCTGAATATTTTAGCGGAAGGACCAGTATTGGCGATTCATCAATCGGATGAAGAGTTAGCAAAAATGGATGAGTGGTGCACCAATACACATACAGCCAGCGGCCTTGTTGATCGAGTGCGTGCCAGCATGGTATCGGAGCAGGAAGCGGTTGAACAAACGCTGCGTTTTCTAGAGCAGTGGGTTCCACAAGGCGTGTCGCCAATTTGTGGCAACAGTATTGGGCAGGACAGACGTTTTCTGTACCGCCATATGCCTAAACTCGAAGAGTATTTCCACTATCGTTACATCGACGTCAGCACGCTAAAAGAGTTGGCGAAACGTTGGAACCCTGAAATCCTTACCGGTTTTTCAAAGCGTGGCACCCACCTGGCTCTTGATGACATTCGCGAGTCGATTGCCGAATTGAAGTACTATCGTCAGACTATCTTTAACGTCTGATAGGGCGAGGTTTTCTTCACTGGGCGGCGAACTTTTGCTTTGTTTGGATGTTTTTTCAACGAGTAAAAAAAAATTAAGTTTTTTTTACTAAAGGACTTGCATCACTTAGAAATGCTCTTATAATTCGCAGCCCTGAACAGCGGAAAACGTTGTGAATGCGACACTAGCTCAGTTGGTAGAGCGCAACCTTGCCAAGGTTGAGGTCACGAGTTCGAACCTCGTGTGTCGCTCCAAATTGAAGTTGTCATCGTACTTGACGATGAAATGCGACACTAGCTCAGTTGGTAGAGCGCAACCTTGCCAAGGTTGAGGTCACGAGTTCGAACCTCGTGTGTCGCTCCAAATTGAAGTTGTCATCGTACTTGACGATGAAATGCGACACTAGCTCAGTTGGTAGAGCGCAACCTTGCCAAGGTTGAGGTCACGAGTTCGAACCTCGTGTGTCGCTCCAAATTGAAGTTGTCATCGTACTTGACGATGAAATGCGACACTAGCTCAGTTGGTAGAGCGCAACCTTGCCAAGGTTGAGGTCACGAGTTCGAACCTCGTGTGTCGCTCCAAATTGAAGTTGTCATCGTACTTAACGATGAAATGCGACACTAGCTCAGTTGGTAGAGCGCAACCTTGCCAAGGTTGAGGTCACGAGTTCGAACCTCGTGTGTCGCTCCAAATTGAAGTTATCATCGTACTTAACGGTGACACAATACGGACGCGGGATGGAGCAGCTTGGTAGCTCGTCGGGCTCATAACCCGAAGGTCGTTGGTTCAAATCCAGCTCCCGCAACCACATTCTGTATTAAGTGCTCCGGCATTTAATCATTGCGACACTAGCTCAGTTGGTAGAGCGCAACCTTGCCAAGGTTGAGGTCACGAGTTCGAACCTCGTGTGTCGCTCCAAATTAATGGTCTTCATCGTACCTAACGATGACACAATACGGACGCGGGATGGAGCAGCTTGGTAGCTCGTCGGGCTCATAACCCGAAGGTCGTTGGTTCAAATCCAGCTCCCGCAACCACATTCTGTATTAAGTGCTCCGGCATTTAATCATTGCGACACTAGCTCAGTTGGTAGAGCGCAACCTTGCCAAGGTTGAGGTCACGCCTTTTTGCTTTAAAAGAAGGGAACCTCGTGTGTCGCTCCAAATTAATGGTCCTCATCGTACCTAACGATGACACAATACGGACGCGGGATGGAGCAGCTTGGTAGCTCGTCGGGCTCATAACCCGAAGGTCGTTGGTTCAAATCCAGCTCCCGCAACCACATTCTGTATTAAGTGCTCCGGCATTTAATCATTGCGACACTAGCTCAGTTGGTAGAGCGCAACCTTGCCAAGGTTGAGGTCACGAGTTCGAACCTCGTGTGTCGCTCCAAATTGAAGTTGTCATCGTACTTAACGATGAAATGCGACACTAGCTCAGTTGGTAGAGCGCAACCTTGCCAAGGTTGAGGTCACGCCTTTTTGTTTTAAAGAAGGGAACCTCGTGTGTCGCTCCAAATTGAAGTTGTCATCGTACTTAACGATGAAATGCGACGCTCGCTCAGTTCGTAGAGCGCAACCTTACCAAGGTTGAGGTCACGCCTTTTTGTTTTAAAGAAGGGAACCTCGTGTTTCGCTACAAATTGATGGTCCTCATCGTACCTAACGGTGACACAATACGGACGCGGGATGGAGCAGCTTGGTAGCTCGTCGGGCTCATAACCCGAAGGTCGTTGGTTCAAATCCAGCTCCCGCAACCACATTCAAAGCTCTCACTGTGCTTAACAGTGACAAAATACGGACGCGGGGTGGAGCAGCTTGGTAGCTCGTCGGGCTCATAACCCGAAGGTCGTCGGTTCAAATCCGGCCCCCGCAACCAATTTCTTATGGCCCGTATACCACCGCTCTTTAGTAATGCTGAGAAGCATGAACCCCTAACAATGGAATAAACATCCGGAAAATGCCTTCGGATGTTTTTCTGCCTCTTATTTTTGAGTCAATTATTTAGCTTAGCTTTCTTAGGAAAACTAGGTATTTTCCTATTTCACTAACAGACTTATCCACACCGCTTATGTTGTGGATAACTTGGTTGATAACCCGTTCTTGAGTAGTTGACTTTCTTCCGAATAAAGGATCTTTGTTCTTTCCCTTAATAAGTGTCTCGTGGCTTTCCTTGTTAACTATTTGTTTTTTATTGAGTTTTATTGTGTGGTCTAGTTGGGCATGCGTTATGTTTGGATCAAAATGGTATCTTTTTTTGATCCTAGTCATTTATTGGATATGTGCTTAACTTTTCCTTGAAGGCAATAGAATGCGTTGTTCCTGTATTTTTTCCACATTTTGGAGAATTGAGAGGGAGGTCAAATATTGCACTGTGTTTCTGTGCTCTGACCGCGCCTCACGCGTCCCTAGGCAGACCTTTTTCAACGATACGGATTAGCCTTTGTTTTTTGATATCGATAGTAGAGGCATCAGCCGATTGGTTCCGTTGTTCTGCTAGCGCCCAATCGATGTGAACATCCAGTAGTTCATTTTGTCCCTTGCGTTCTTGCAATGCCTGTACAATCTTTAGTGAGTAAGGGGCGTTCCCCATGGCTATCGCCAAGTTTCTCAACCACTGCAAGTGACCAATGCGACGGATCGCCGAACCTTCCATCTTTTTCAGAAAGGTGGGTTCATCCCATAGAAACAAATTCACAAGGTCAGCTTGATGTAGCGAGTCACGGCGATGGAAGTCGCTCTGTTCGGTGAGTTCCGCTTCACGATTCCACGGGCAAACTAACTGACAATCGTCACAGCCGTAAATTCGGTTGCCCATTGCTTTGCGAAATTCCTCAGGAATGATTCCGGAAAACTCTATGGTCAGGTAGGAGATACAGCGTCTGGCATCGACGATTTTGTCGTCGACGATGGCTTGGGTAGGGCACGAGGTGATACACGCTTTGCATTTCCCACAGTCATCGGTGCTTGGTTCATCGACAGGTAAAGGCAAGTCGACCAGCAGTTTCGCCGAGGAAAAACCAAGAGCCAGCTTCTTTATCTAAGATCAGTGAATGTTTTCCAGTCCAACCAAGTCCGGCTTTTTGCGCCAAAGGTCGCTCCAAAATGGGGGCTGAATCGACAAAAGGCCGATAACCAAAGGCACCGACCGCGTTTTCAATACGTTTGCCGAGTTCACTGAGCTGTTTTCTAACCAGTTTATGATAGTCACGGCCCAGGGCATAGCGGCTGATGTAGGCTTGAGTTTTGTCAGCCAGATTTGCAGCAAACTGCGCTTGTGGAGGAAGATAGTTGATGCGCACGCTGATCACTCGGATGGTTCCGGGGAGCAACTCGTCTGGTCGAGCACGCATCATGCCGTGTCTGGCCATCCAATCCATGCTGCCGTGATAGCCTGCATCTAGCCACTTTTGCAGCTCGGCCTCGTGCTCACGCAGATCAACATCGCAGATCCCGACTTTTTGAAAACCGAGTTCGGCTCCCCAAATTTTGATCTGTTGTGCGAGTTGCTGGTAATCCATGCGAGTTGCCTGAAGAAAAACGGACGCGGATCTTACTGGATCTTCAGCCAAGGTTCTAGCTTAGCGAGCGATCTCGGAGGATTTTTCCACGAAATGACATTTAGGCGCTTGTCTCTCAAAACAGACACAGTTTACTATTCCTGTTCTTTTGATTTTTATATAGTCAGTTCCCAGATTCAGAGACCGATGATCATGCACGTAAAGCAGTTCGAACTTAAAGATGAGCAGGCCACCATTAATCTTGGCGCACAGCTTGCCAATCTTTGCTCCCAACAAACCACCATTTATTTGCATGGGGACTTGGGTGCAGGAAAAACCACATTCAGTCGTGGTTTTGTTCGTGCTCTGGGTCATGAGGGCAATGTTAAAAGCCCGACCTACACCTTAGTTGAACCCTATCAGTTAGCCAACTGGCAGGTATACCACTTCGATCTTTATCGTTTGGCAGATCCTGAAGAGTTGGAGTTTATGGGGATTCGCGACTATTTTACCGCCGATGCTGTCTGCCTGGTGGAATGGCCAGAAAAAGGCGCGGGGCTGCTGCCCGAGCCGGATTTAGATATCGACATTCGCTATCAAGGTGACGCTCGCATCGCGCAACTAACAGCAAATAACCCGTATGGCATTGAGCTGCTCAGTAAATTGGAGTTAAGTTGAGTTTAAAGTGCATCAAAACCGCTGCGATATGGCTGTCAGCGGTTTGTCTTCTTCTGCCAGCGTGGGCTTTTGCCAACGTTCTGCAAAGTGTCAGGGTTTGGCCTTCTCCGGATGAAACCCGCGTGGTGATCGATTTGGCGGATGAGGCCGATTTCAGTTACTTCTCCCTCACAAAGCCAGACCGTTTGGTGGTTGATTTAAAGAAGACGAGTTTGGGCGCAAAGCTGCCAGTCACGGTGGCAGACAGCCCTGTATTGAGCAAAATCCGTAAAAGTTCTCCCCCAGAATCGGGCACTTACCGACTGGTGTTTGAACTGAAAAAGCGTTCTCAGGCGGAGCTGTTTAAGCTGGCACCGACCCCAGGCGGCGGTTATGGTCACCGTTTGGTGATCGATTTACCGCATAAAGAGCGCACAACGAAACGCATCGATCTCACAGACACCCAGTGTCAGTAAAGACATTCAATCTGTCCATCGAGCGGAAGAAATTCTGATTGTGATTGATCCGGGACACGGCGGTGAAGATCCCGGCTCTATTGGCCCAACACGCCGATACGAAAAAAATGCCACCTTAAGTATCTCAAAAAAGATCGCGGCAGAGCTCGACGCTGTGCCGGGAATCAAAACCCAGCTCACTCGCTCTGGCGACTATTTTGTCAATTTAAACCGTCGCGTTGCGATTGCCCGCGAAAACGAGGCCCATCTGCTGATCTCGATTCACGCCGATGCCTTTACCTCGCCACAGCCTCGGGGTGGATCGGTATTCGTTCTCAATACACGTCGCGCCAATACAGAGATTGCGCGTTGGGTAGAAAACCACGAGAAACAGTCGGAGATTTTGGGCGGGGCAGGTACTGCATTTGCGAACGTCAACGACAAAAACGTTAACCAAACCTTGCTGGATCTGCAATTTAGCCATTCGCAGAAAGAGGGCTACAAGCTTGCCACCGAGATCCTCGGCGAAATGGGCAAGGTAGCAAAACTGCACAACGAAAACCCGATCAATACCAGCTTAGCGGTGCTACGCTCACCACAGATCCCATCGGTGCTGGTCGAAACGGGATTTATCTCCAATCCGACCGAAGAGAAACTGCTGTTCCAACGTGCTCACCAAGACAAGCTCGCGAAGGCCATTTCTAAAGCGGTGATTAAATACTTGCAAGATAACCCACCGGAAGGAACGGTTTTCTCTGCCAATGCGAAACCGATTTGGCATACGGTGAAGCGCGGTGAATCGCTGTCGCTGATTGCCAAACAATATGGCACAACGACGCAAGCGATTATGCGGGACAACAAACTGAAAAGTTCCACTTTGGCGATTGGGCAGACGCTACGCATCGACAATGGCGCGCCGACCGCTGCGATCATTCCGGAAAAGCCAAATACAGTGGAAACGGAGCGCATTACTCATACTGTCGGCCGTGGTGAGTATTTAGGCAAGATTGCCGAGCACTATAAGGTGAGCGTCGATGATATTCGGAAGGAGAACAATCTGAAGTCCGATACCTTATGGGTTGGGCAGAAGCTAAAAATCACCGTCAGTTTAAAAGACAAGCCGATCCGTAAACACAAGGTAGTGCGCGGCGAGTACCTGAGCAAAATCGCGGCCAAGTATGATGTCAGCGTTGCCAGTATCCGCTCGGCCAATAATCTGCGTTCCGACGAACTTGCGGTTGGGCAGATATTGATTATTCCCAACAAGTAGGCGGGCGTATGGCAATCAAAATATTACCCGCTAGGCTCGCCAACCAAATTGCTGCCGGGGAAGTGGTTGAAAGGCCCGCTTCGGTGGTGAAAGAGTTAGTGGAAAATAGCCTCGACTCCGGGGCGACTCGCATTGATATCGATATCGAGAAAGGCGGCGCTAAGCTGATTCGAATTCGCGATAACGGTTCGGGTATTTGCAAAGACGAATTAGGTCTGGCGCTCAGCCGTCATGCGACATCGAAAATTCATACTTTAGATGATTTAGAAGCGATCATGAGCCTTGGTTTTCGCGGCGAAGCGCTGGCGAGTATTAGCTCTGTCTCACGTCTTACGCTCACGTCTCGTCCGGCAACCCAAGAGCAAGCTTGGAGTGCGTATACGGAAGGGCGTGACATGCAGGTGAATCTGCAACCGACCGCTCACCCGATCGGCACAACAGTTGAAGTATTAGACCTGTTTTTTAACACCCCTGCGCGGCGCAAATTCCTGCGCACGGAAAAAACCGAATTTGCCCATATTGATGAGCTGCTCAAACGTATTGCGCTCAGCCGTTTCGATGTCAGTATCACACTGCGTCATAATGGCAAGGTGGTTCGGCAGTATCGAGCGGCGAAAACGCCCAGCCAAGCAGAAAAGCGCTTGGCTTCAGTTTGTGGCAACGCGTTTGTTCGCCATATGTTGGCGATTGAGTTGGAGCATCAAGGGTTAAAACTTCATGGCTGGATCACCACACCAGAGGGCGCGCGCCAGCAAAGTGATTTGCAGTATTGTTATGTGAATGGACGGATGATGCGCGATAAACTCATTAACCATGCGATCCGTCAGAGCTACGAAAACAGTTTAAAACCGGAACAGTTTCGCCGCCTATGTGCTGTTTATTGAACTGGATCCTCATCAGGTCGATGTCAACGTCCATCCAGCCAAACATGAAGTGCGTTTTCACCAAGCGCGCTTAGTGCATGACTTCATCTACCAAGCGCTGGCCAGTGCTTTGGCACAAAGTGACGTGATTGAAGCGCCGCAGATAAGTGCTTCCGCATTTCATCATCCCGCCGAGCCAGAAAATAAATCTGCAGCCGATGAAACAGTTGATGCAGTACCAGAGTCCGTTTATCAAGCGATAGATCAATCGCCGGCTTATCCGCGTAAGCAAGTGGCACATGACAGTGAAGCCACCTCAGGCGTTGCCGAAGCTTTTGTCTCTCCCACTCGTAGCGAAAAACCGTCAGTGCGTCAGGCTTGGCAAGAATCTCGTCCATCTTCATCGGGGCGTGGTGGCGCAGAATATCAGCCCACACCAGCGCCCTCTAAACAGCAAGTCAAAACTTATCAAGAGCTATTGCAGACGCCGGAGATGCCTTCTTCAGCGGAGACAATACCGCGCGTTGAGTCTTTGCAAACACAGACCGCTCATACGCCGAGTGAGCTAGGTAAGGCGGTCGCGATTGTAGAGCAAGCCTACGTGCTGATGGGCAGCAAATCAGGCAGTTTTCTACTGTCTTTGGCTAGGGCAGAGTATTATCGCTGCCTAGGTCAGCTCAATACCACTGAACAAGCATTGAAATCTCAACCCTTGCTGGTGCCACTGTCACTCAAATTGAACGCAGAGCAGATGTCAGTCTCTGCGCAACTAGAGCAAACTTTTGCTCGTTTTGGCCTTCAGTTTAAACCACGCAATGACAAAGCCTTGCTGGTGATGGGGGTCCCTGCGCCGCTTCGACAACAAAACCTACAACTTCTGATCCCAGATCTGCTATCTTACGCAGCTTCATTTGCTCAGGAGGCTAGGAATGAAAGTGGCGCTTCCTTGTTAGCTCATTGGCTTGCTCTGCGTATCACCAAAGTGAAAAGTCACTATACTCTTTCTGAAGCAATTCAAATTATTTCGGAACTCGAACAGCTCTGGCAGGGTCTACTTCCATTGCAAGATGGCAAATTGCTCACAGAGATCGATTTCTCAGCGACGATAGCAAAACTGAAACCATGACAGACAGATTACCTTTGGCCTTGTTTTTGATGGGGCCTACCGCATCGGGAAAAACGGAACTGGCCATCCGCTTGCGTCAGAAATATCCGGTTGAGATCATCAGTGTGGACTCCGCGCTGATCTATAAAGGCATGGATATTGGCACGGCAAAACCGGACGAGCGGGAGCAGCAGTTAGCGCCTCATCGATTGATCGATATCTTGGATCCGGCGCAATCTTATTCAGCGGCAGATTTTCGCCGAGATGCGTTGCAAGCGATGAACGAGATTGCTTCGCAGGGGAAAATACCTCTATTGGTTGGCGGTACCATGTTGTATTTTAAGGCGTTATTAGAAGGTTTATCACCATTACCTGCCGCAAACCCTGAAATACGTCAGCAAATTGAGCAAGAGGCATTGACTAAAGGTTGGTCAGTATTGCACGATGAACTCAAAGAGATCGATCCTGTGTCGGCGGCGAGAATTCATCCTAATGATCCACAAAGATTATCTAGGGCATTGGAAGTTTTTCGCATTTCAGGTAAAACTCTTACTGAGTTGACGCAAACCAAAGGCGAAAGCCTGCCGTTTCGCGTCAAACAGTTTGCAATAGCTCCCAAGGATAGGGCAGAACTCCATCGTCGTATTGAGCTGCGCTTCGACAAAATGATGGAAGCGGGATTTGAACAAGAGATGAGAACCTTGCACGCACGCGAGGATCTTCATCCGGATCTTCCTTCTATTCGATGTGTCGGTTATCGGCAGATGTGGGACTATTTAGACGGAAATGGCACTCTAGACGAAGCGATTTATCGCGGCATCTGCGCCACCCGTCAATTGGCCAAGCGACAGATTACCTGGCTGCGCAGCTGGGATAACCTAACTTGGTTAGATAGCGAGGACATTGAACAGTCATTAGAAACTCTTTCAGAAGCCATAGCATCTGATTGAGATAGCTGTGTATAATGTGATCGTTTTTGCGTGAATACACTCACTGAAGGATCGTTATTGGCGACGTTGGTGACAACTGGCGAATAACTAGAGTGTTATTTTGTTCGTTTAGCTCAGATGCAAAGGCAGTCTCTTTTGCAGTGCACCACTAGCTAAATAATTACAACTACAAATTAAATAAGGAAAATAAAATGGCTAAGGGGCAATCTCTACAAGACCCATTTCTAAATGCACTCCGTCGAGAGCGTATTCCAGTGTCTATCTATTTGGTAAATGGCATCAAACTACAAGGTCAAATTGAATCATTTGATCAGTTTGTGATCCTACTAAAAAACACCGTTAACCAAATGGTTTACAAGCACGCTATCTCTACCGTTGTACCGGCACGTCCAGTAAGCCACCACAGCGGCGAGCGTAGCCCATCGGATCGTCCACAAGATAAATCTGAAGATTAATCTTTTCGTCGATCGTGTTACTACATTAAGGAGTTGATTGCTTGTTTGACCGTTATGAATCCGGTGAGCGAGCCGTACTTGTTCATATCAACTTCACGCAAGAAGGTGAGTGGGAAGACTTAGCAGAATGCGAAATGCTGGTCTCTTCTGCTGGGGTAACGACACTGCAAGTGATTACGGGCAGTCGCCGTTCCCCGCACCCTAAATACTACGTCGGAGAGGGTAAGGCGCAGGAAATTGCACAGGCAGTGCAAATGACTGGTGCTGAAATTGTGATATTTAATCACGCCCTCTCTCCTGCCCAGGAACGCAACCTCGAAAGACTGTGTCAGTGTCGTGTTATCGATCGCACAGGTCTAATTCTTGATATCTTCGCTCAACGAGCACGCACTCATGAAGGTAAACTTCAAGTCGAACTGGCTCAACTGAGACATATCTCTACGCGCTTAATTCGTGGTTGGACGCACCTGGAAAGACAAAAAGGTGGTATTGGTCTGCGAGGACCGGGTGAAACTCAGTTGGAAACGGACCGTCGTTTATTGCGTGAACGGATCAAAGCGATTCTTCGCCGCCTAGAAAAGGTATCGAAGCAACGTGAACAGGGGCGTCGTGCTCGAAATCGCGCTGAAATCCCCACCCTTTCATTGGTCGGGTACACCAACGCGGGTAAATCTACCCTATTTAACCGCATTACCGAAGCCGGTGTTTACGCTGCGGATCAACTGTTTGCCACGTTGGATCCGACGCTACGTAAAATCGACTTGATGGATGTTGGCCCTGCAATTCTGGCTGACACCGTTGGCTTTATTCGACATCTGCCACATGATTTGGTAGCTGCATTTAAAGCCACCTTGCAAGAGACGCAAGAAGCTGACATTTTGTTACATGTTGTTGATGCCAGTGACGAGCGTTTTCGTGAGAATATTCAAGCTGTTCACGATGTGTTGACGGAAATTGATGCACATGAAATCCCGACTTTGGTCGTGATGAACAAGATCGACAACATGGAAGATCAGCATCCACGTATCGAGCGTGATGATGAAGGTGTTCCTCGAGTTGTTTGGGTCTCAGCTATGGAAGGAAAGGGCATCGACTTGTTGTTCGCAGCGCTCACCGAACGGTTAGCGTCTCAGATCATCGAGTATCAGTTGCAAATTCCTCCACAGCATCAAGGAAGAATTCGCAGTATATTTTTCCAAATGAAGTGTATTCAGCAGGAAGAATACGACCAGGATGGTAACTTGTTGATCGATATTCGAATGCAGCAAGTAGATTGGTCTAGACTTGAAAAAAAAGAAGGGGCAGTTTTGCGTGACTTTATCGTTACTTAAAGGACTGCTACAGTATAACGTCATATCAAATGATGGAGCTTTCTAATGGCGTGGAATGAGCCTGGAAATAACAACGGCAACAATGGCCGCGATAATGACCCTTGGGGTAACAATAATCGCGGTGGCCAGCGTCCGGGGGGCCGAGACCAAGGGCCGCCGGATTTGGATGAAGTGTTTAACAAACTAAGTCAAAAGCTGGGTGGCAAGTTTGGCAACAAAGGGGGCAAAGGGCCTTCTCTTGGTGGTGGTGGTGCGATCGGTTTTGGTGTGATCGCCGTTATTGCCGTTGCTGTCTGGTTTTTTGCAGGTTTCTACACCATCGGCGAAGCCGAACGTGGTGTCGTACTGCGCCTTGGCAAATATGATCGCATTGTCGATCCCGGCCTGAACTGGCGCGCACGTTTTATTGATGAAGTGACGCCAGTCAACGTACAGGCAATCCGTTCGCTACGTTCATCTGGATTGATGCTGACAAAAGACGAAAACGTCGTGACGGTGTCGATGGATGTGCAGTACCGTGTTGCCGATCCTTACAAGTACCTTTACCGCGTGACCAATGCTGATGATAGTTTGCGTCAAGCAACCGATTCTGCGCTGCGTGCTGTGATTGGTGATTCTTTGATGGATAGCATCCTGACCAGTGGTCGTCAGCAGATTCGTCAAAGTACGCAAGAAACGCTGAATCAAATCATCGATAGCTACGATATGGGCCTAGTGATTGTGGACGTCAACTTCCAGTCTGCTCGTCCGCCAGAGCAAGTGAAAGATGCGTTTGATGACGCGATTGCAGCACGTGAGGATGAAGAGCGTTTCATTCGTGAAGCTGAAGCATACAAGAACGAAATCTTGCCGAAAGCGACAGGTCGTGCTGAGCGTCTGAAAAAAGAAGCGCAAGGTTATAGCGAGCGTATCGTTAACGAATCTTTGGGTCAGGTCGCTCAGTTTGAGAAGCTATTGCCTGAGTACCAAGCGGCTCCAGCGGTTACCCGTGATCGTCTCTACCTTGATACGATGGAAGAAGTGTACTCAAACACGTCGAAAGTGCTGATTGATTCGCAATCGAGTGGCAATCTGCTCTATCTTCCGATTGATAAGCTGACCAGCCAAAGTGGTCAAGCAGAGAGCAAACGTAAAGATCCGTCTTCGGCGGCGTACGACCAGATTCAACTAGAGTCTCAAAGTAACAGTGATGATGCGCAGAGCACGCAGTCGCGCAACACTGGCTCACGTCAAGGGAGATACTAATCATGCGTAAATTAATGATCCCTGTGTTAGTGATTGCCCTTGCGTCACTCCTAATGTCCTTGTTTGTTATCCCTGAAGGTGAGCGAGGCATTGTGGTCCGTTTTGGTCGAGTGTTGAAAGACAACAATGACACCACTCGTATCTACGAACCGGGTCTGCACTTCAAGATGCCGCTGTTTGACCGCGTGAAGACGTTGGATGCGCGTATTCAAACCATGGATGGCCGTTCAGATCGCTTCGTAACGTCTGAGAAAAAAGACGTGATCATCGATACTTATGTCAAATGGCGTATTGAAGATTTCGGCCGCTACTATCTTGCAACCGGTGGTGGTAATTCACTGACGGCGGAAGCGTTACTTGAACGTAAAGTGACAGACGTGCTACGTGCTGAAATCGGTGCTCGCGAGATCAAACAGATCGTTTCAGGACCACGTAATACTGACGTTTTACCAGAAGACGTGACCAGTGCGGACGTGAATACTGAAGCGGCGCGTGAAGCGTTGGAAATTGATGGCGAACGTGATTTGATCATGTCTGAAGTGCTCAACGATACACGTGAAAGTGCGATGAAAGACTTAGGTGTTCGCGTGGTTGATTTCCGAATGAAGAAGATCAACCTGCCTGATGAAATCAGTGAATCTATTTACCGTCGTATGCGAGCGGAGCGTGAGTCGGTTGCGCGTAAGCACCGTTCACAAGGTCGTGAAAAGGCTGAAGTTATCCGAGCGCAAGCCGAGCTAGAAGTGGCGACGATTCTCGCGGAAGCGGATAAAACCGCGCGCGTGACACGTGGTGAAGCGGATGCGAAGGCGGCGAAGATCTATTCTGAAGCGTACAACAAAGATCCTGAGTTTTTCAGTTTCTTACGCTCTCTAAGAGCCTATGAGAAATCCTTTAGCTCCAAGAGCGATATTCTGGTTTTGGATCCGAAGAGTGATTTCTTCCAGTATATGAACAGTGGTAAAGGCGTTGAAGCTAAGTAATCGCTAAACCGCACAAATCGAAAGGCTCCCGTTGTTGGAGCCTTTTTTTATCTGTGGCTCATCATGTAAGCGATCACAGCCCCAGCAACCACTAGGCAACCGCCAATGCGGCGCAACTGATGGTCGGGTTGCTCGCTGAGCTGCGCCACCATGCTGCGCCATCCTCGAGGTGCGAGCAAAGGCCCCAACCCTTCAACAATCAAAACGAGCCCCAATGCGACCCAAAGTGAATCTGCCATAGAATCCATATCCATCTAAAAAGCAAGAGAGTATGGTAGCAGTGAAGTGTGGGATGAAAAAGTATGCACCCGTTTTTTCCATCTTTTGTTCCCAAGTTGTGTGAACAAAAAATGACTGCAAGACGCGTAATTCGGTGCTAGAATCCTTTTTTAACTATCAATCAGATTTGGAAAGATGGCAAATAACGTAGTCGTTTCTGGGCACCCAATGGGGTGACGAAGGTAAAGGCAAAATCGTTGACCTTTTGACTGAAGATGCAAAGTATGTGGTTCGCTACCAAGGCGGTCACAATGCTGGTCACACTCTTGTAATCGACGGTGAGAAAACCGTTCTCCACTTAATCCCATCAGGCATTCTGCGTAATAACGTTAAATGCGTTATCGGTAACGGCGTTGTGCTTTCACCTGAAGCGCTCATCAAAGAGATGAAACCTCTTGAAGAGCGTGGTATTCCAGTTCGCGAACGTCTGTTCATTTCTGAAGCTTGTCCTCTGATTCTTCAATACCACGTTGCGCTCGACCAAGCGCGTGAAATTGCGCGTGGTAAGAAAGCGATTGGTACTACCGGTCGTGGTATTGGTCCTGCGTACGAAGATAAAGTGGCTCGCCGCGGTCTGCGCGTGGGTGACTTGTTCGATATGGTATCCTTTGCGGAAAAACTGAAAGAAGTGATGGAGTACCATAACTTCCAACTCGTGAACTTCTATAAAGCGGAACCAGTAAGCTACGATGAGGTGCTTGAGCAAGCAAAAGGCTATGCTGAGCTGCTTACATCTATGGTAATTGACGTGACGGACGAACTTGACGCAGCACGTAAGCGTGGCGACAAGATCATGTTCGAAGGTGCTCAAGGTACGCTACTTGATATTGACCACGGTACTTACCCATACGTGACGTCATCTAACACAACTGCTGGTGGTGTTGCTGCAGGTTCTGGTTTTGGTCCTCGTTACCTTGGCTATATCCTAGGTATCGCAAAAGCTTACTGTACTCGTGTAGGCGCTGGTCCATTCCCAACCGAACTGTTTGACGATGTCGGTGAACACTTAGGTGTGAAAGGGCATGAGTTTGGTGCAACCACAGGTCGTAAGCGTCGTTGTGGCTGGTTCGATGCTGTTGCGATGCGTCGCGCCATTCAAATCAACTCAGTGTCTGGTTTCTGTCTGACTAAACTGGACGTACTGGATGGTCTGAAAGAGCTGAAAATTTGTACCGCTTACCAAATGGAAGATGGTTCAATCCTAGAAGTTTCTCCAATGGCGGCAGAAGCGTTCGAGAAAGCGACGCCAATCTACGAAACCATGCCTGGTTGGTCAGAGAACACTTTTGGCGCGAAATCACTGGCGGATTTACCAAAAGCGGCGATCGATTACATCAAGCGTATCGAAGAGCTTACTGGCGTACCAGTAGACATTATCTCTACTGGCCCAGATCGCAATGAGACCATCATTAAGGTTCACCCATTCGAATCTTAATCTTTGCTCACGAATGATAAGAAACCGACCACTATGGTCGGTTTTTTTATTCCTCCAGTTTGTCTTGTGCTTTTTTTGAGCTGAGTGGTGCAAATGTCATCACGGCGTGGCAATCTATTGCCTGTGGATGGCAACTTTTGTCTAAAGCTGTGCGATACGTTGCCGATAATGTTATCAAGCCCGTGAGATCCTCCGGAGATCCTGGTTGCCAGATAAACATTAAAGAGTGATGAATATGAAATTACGAACGGTGGCTGCTTCGCTACTGTTGGTGTTGAGTGCTCCTTTTACTAAAGCCAGTGTTGCTGATGTCGGGGCGCCGGTACCCATCTATACCGAAGCAGAGCTTATCAAGCTGATTGAGCAGAATAAGCACCTGGAACGAGTACGGGCAGATAACTGTCAGCTAGTGGAAGATATTGTCGCGCGCGCTACACGGATCAGCTTGCCCGCATACGAATTTTTGTACGGTGATATGTTGGCGTGGGGTGTGTGTGTTGACCAAGACGTCGAACTCGGTCTCTACTACATGGAAAACGCAGCGCATCAAGGCTTGCCTGCTGCTCTGGAACAGCTTGGGCGTTACTACTCGCGTGGAACTTTGGTGCAGCAAGATAAAGAGCGCGCTATTCCTTACTTACGCGAGGCTGCGGCGATGGGTAATTTAAATGCTCGGATACACTTAGCGGAGCTGCTGCTGCGTGATTATGGCAGCCCTTTAGATTACGAAGACGCCTATCGCTGGCTATATAACTCAGTGACCGCCGATCAAAGGCAGCACCAACGCATTTCTATGTTGCGGCAAGGGTTAGAGCAGCGCATGCCAGAGAATATCATTGCCCGAGCTAAGCGGCGCGACACCTTCTGGTAGTTGTCAAATTTTCTCACTCTTTATAACAAAGCCCACTTCGCTGAGTGGGCTTTGTTGTTTCTGTTGAGTCTTAATGTTCAGCCAAGTTACATCACTTTATGTGGGCCAAAACACTCGTAATGGATTTGCTCACTGGTGAGGCCAAGCGTAACTAACTGCTTGGCGGCATATTGCATAA
Organism: Vibrio cidicii; assembly: GCF_009763805.1. Classification (NCBI taxonomy): domain Bacteria; kingdom Pseudomonadati; phylum Pseudomonadota; class Gammaproteobacteria; order Vibrionales; family Vibrionaceae; genus Vibrio; species Vibrio cidicii. Next base: position 3,144,867 of record NZ_CP046804.1, read on the forward strand.
AACCAATGGGCCCACAAAGGTAAACTTGCGCATTCTCTGCTCGTAGCTTGTCGCGTATCTCATCCAGTTTGAGCAAACCCGTGAAATGAAAATCATCGCCGAGGCGATCTTCGGCACGCGGCTGATTGTACCAAATTGCCGTTTGGCCCTGCTCAAGCTTGGAAACTAAAGCCTTGGTGTGTTGTTTAAAGGCGTGCTGCTGGCCATCTTCCGTTGCATGCACCCAAGTAAGCGGCGCTTGATGCTCAGATAAGCTTTCCAGCATGGCAAGCATTGGGGTTAAGCCGACACCTGCTGAGATAAGCACGACTGGGGTTTGGGGCGTGACGTCGAGGTAAAAATCTCCCGCAGGTGCGGTGAGTTTGACCGTTTCGCCAACTTGCAGTGTATCGTGCAGATAGTTGGACACCAAACCGCCGGGCTCGCGTTTGACGGAAATACGGTAGATACCCTCTTGTGGTGCGCTCGATAAACTGTATTGACGGATCTCTTGATGCTCAAGGCTTGGATGCTGGATATGAATGCCAATGTATTGCCCCGGTTTATAGCGAGCCACATTTAAGCCATCGGTGGGTTTGAAAACGAAGCTGCAAATGGTGCTGCTTTCATAGTGTTTATCGATCAATTCAAATTCGCGTACTCCACGCCATCCGCCTTCTTGCGCTTCATTATGCTGATAAATCTGCTCTTCTCGGGCAATAAAGAGATTGGCTAACACGCCATATGCTTCGGCCCACGCATTGAGCACGGCTTTTCCTGGCGAAAAAAGTTCATCAATAGTGGCAAGCAAGTGGCTGCCAACAATCTGGTATTGTTCGGCAGAGATGAGAAAGCTGGAATGCTTGTGGGCGATTTTTTCGACCGCTCCTAGCAGGGCAGGAAGGTTGTCTATGTTGTTGGCATACGCGCAAATTGCATTAAACAAAGCTTCTCGCTGATCGCCGTTACGCTGATTACTCATGTTAAAAATTTCTTTGAGTTTCGGGGTGATGGGTAAACATGCGTTGGTAGAAATGCGCGGTCAATTGAGGACCCGTTTCTGCCAGAAGTGGCGCGGTGGATTTAACAATCTGGATAGTGTTTTCGCTGAGCATAGCGGGCTTCCTGTGAAGAGAGTGAGCAGTTTTTATTAGTAATAAGTTTTAAGTTGCATTATCAATGCATGTTTAAAGTTGTATCTCAAATGTATCTTTCACGCAAGAAAAGTTTTAGACTTTCAAAACGACACAGGAGAGCAAAATGCAACTAACCAGTTTTACCGATTACGGTTTACGTACCCTGATTTATCTTGCTTCCTTACCCGAAAATCAGTTGACTAATATTACGGAAGTAACTGATCTGTTTTCAGTTTCTCGAAACCATCTAGTTAAGGTGATCAATCGTCTTGGTCAACTCGGCTACATTCAAACCGTGCGAGGAAAAAACGGCGGCATTCGTCTCAATCGTCCGGCTAGCACGATCTCGGTCGGTGAAGTGGTCAGAGACTTAGAACCTTTGGTACTGGTCAACTGTTCAGCTGAGTTTTGTCACATCACCCCTGCATGCCGTTTGAAAGAGCGACTGGCGCGTGCAAAACAAGCGTTTTTAGCGGAACTGGATCAATGCACGATTGACGATTTATTGAGTGATAATGCAGAACTGATGATCCTTCTTGCTAGAGCGTAGCCATTCTTTTTCAAAGCAATTCTGTAGCTTATCGAGAGACTCGGATATACTAACGCTATACCTTCCTTGCTAAATAGGCGTGCCTATGTCAGACGTAATTCAAAACGATCCTTTTGCTGATCGTGAATCAGAAAACTACGAAAATCCCATTCCGAGCAGGGAGTTCATTCTTGAATTCCTCGCGCAGGCTGGCGTTCCGATGAATCGCAACGATTTGTTTGAAGCGCTGCATCTTAAAGATGAAGAACAGTACGAAGGGCTAAGACGCCGCTTGCGTGCCATGGAGCGCGACGGGCAACTGGTGTTTACTCGTCGTCAGTGCTATGCCTTGCCTGAAAAGCTGGAGATGATCAAAGGTTACGTGATTGGACACAAAGATGGGCACGGCTGGGTAAGGCCGGATGGCAGCACCAACAAAGATGATGACATCTTGCTGCCGCACCACCAGATGCGTAGCGTGATCCACGGCGATTATGTCTTGGTGCAACCGACCGACAACAGCAAGCGAGGGCGTCGCGAAGGTCGTCTTGTGCGCATTCTTGAAGAGCGCCAATCGCAAATCGTCGGCCGTTTCTTCCTTGAGTATGGCTACTCTTATGTGGTGCCAGATGACTCGCGCATTAGCCAAGATATTCTGATCCCGAATGAACTCAAAGCGGGAGCACGGATGGGCAATGTGGTCGTTATTGAGATCACCGACCGTGGCGCTCGCTCTCGTGGCATGATGGGCAAAGTGGTGGAAGTTTTAGGTGAGAATATGGCGCCGGGTATGGAGACGCAGATTGCGATTCGTACCCACCAGATCCCACACGAATGGCCGCAAGAAGTGGAAAAGCAAATCGCCAACTTAGGTGAAGAAGTGCCTGAAGAGGCCAAAGTTGGACGTGTGGATCTGCGTCAACTGCCACTTGTTACCATTGATGGCGAAGACGCCCGTGACTTCGACGATGCCGTTTACTGCGAGAAGAAAAAAGGCGGTGGCTGGCGCTTGTGGGTAGCGATTGCCGATGTGAGTTACTACGTGCGGCCAGATACGGCGCTCGACAAAGAAGCCATCAACCGCGGTAACTCCGTTTACTTCCCATCGCAAGTGGTACCTATGTTGCCGGAAGTACTGTCAAATGGCTTGTGTTCTTTGAACCCACAAGTCGATCGCCTCTGCATGGTGTGCGAAATGACCATTTCCGACACCGGAAAACTCTCAGGGTACAAACATTACGAAGCGGTGATGAATTCGCACGCCCGTTTGACTTACACCAAAGTGAGCGACATTCTCGAGGGCGATGAGGAGTTGCGTGAACGCTACGCGGCTTTAGTACCGCATCTGGAAGAGTTGCATGCGATGTACAAAGTGCTCAAAGCGGCTCGCGATCAGCGCGGTGCGATTGAGTTTGAAACGGTGGAAACCAAGTTCATTTTCAACCCTGAGCGTAAGATCGAAAGCATTGAACCTGTGATTCGTAACGATGCGCACAAGATCATCGAAGAGTGTATGATCATGGCGAACATCGCTTCGGCCTCTTTGGTGGAAAAAGCCAAAGAGCCCGCTCTGTACCGAATTCACGAATCTCCTGGAGAGCTGCGTTTGCAAGGTTTCCGCGATTTTCTCAGCGAGCTAGGGCTTGATCTGAAAGGTGGCTTAGAGCCCTCGCCGACCGATTATGCTGATCTGGTCAAACAGATCGGTGAGCGAGCCGATAAAGAGTTGATTCAAACCATGCTGCTGCGTTCAATGAAGCAAGCGGTCTATAATGCCGACAACGCCGGTCACTTTGGCTTGGCGCTGAAGCGTTACGCGCACTTTACCTCGCCTATCCGCCGCTATCCGGATCTCTTGCTGCATCGTGCAATCAAATACCTGATTGCCAAAGAAGAGGGGCGTAATCAGGACCGTTGGACGCCGACGGGCGGTTACCACTACTCTTTCGATGACATGGATTTCTATGGTGAGCAGTGCTCAATGACTGAGCGCCGTGCTGATGATGCGACTCGTGAAGTGGCCGATTGGCTTAAGTGTGAGTACATGCAGGATCATGTTGGCGATGAACTCGACGGTGTGATTGCCAATGTGACCAGTTTTGGTTTCTTTGTGCGCTTAACCGAGCTGCACATCGATGGCTTAGTGCACATCTCGACCCTAGCCAATGACTACTATCAGTTTGATCCGATTGGCCAAAGATTGATTGGCGAAAGCTTTGGGCACATCTATCGTCTCGGCGATGCAGTTAAAGTGAAAGTGCTGTCGGTCAATCTAGACGATAGACAAATTGACTTTGAATTGGTGGGAACCAGCCGTAAGCTACGCGGCGAAGGAAAAACCGCGAAAAAACGTGTCGCTGAAGCGAAAGAAAAGGCCAAAGCGAAGAAAAAAGGCATCGCCAAGGCCTCTGGCAAAACCATGCCTAATGAGCCAGTGATCGAACCGACCAAACGTCCTGCTCCAGTCGAAGGAGCAGACAAAAAGCAGAAAGTAAAAAAAGCGCGTAAGAAAAAACCACACAGTAAGCCGAAGAAAGCCAAGCGCAGTGCAAAAGCGGCTGAGTGAGCAGGCAGTGGTCTTCTACACGAGTAAACAGGTTAAGCAATGAGTAATGAATTTATTTACGGTATCCACGCGGTAAAAGCGGTTTTAGCGCGTGAGCCAGAACGTTTTATTGAAGCCTATGTGCTGAAAGGCCGTCAGGATGATCGCCTGATGCCGATTTTAGGTGAGCTGCAAATGGTGGGTGTTTCCATTCAGCAAATGGCACGAAAAACCTTAGATGACAAAGCGCACGGCGCGAACCATCAGGGTATTATCGCCAAAGTGAAACCCGCTAAACAGTTGAACGAAAACGATCTGGATGACATTTTAGCTCAGCATACGACGCCACTATTGCTGGTGTTGGATGGGGTGACCGATCCGCATAACTTAGGCGCGTGTCTACGCAATGCGGACGCGGCTGGTGTGGCTGCGGTGATTGTGCCGAAAGACAAATCAGCGCCAATGACCGCGACGGTGAGCAAAGTGGCGTGTGGCGCAGCCGAAACGGTGCCGCTTATTCGCGTGACCAACTTAGCGCGCACCATGCGTCACCTGCAGGAAAAAGGCATCTGGTTTGTTGGCACGGCAGGTGAAGCGACGCACGATATTTATCAGGCCAAGCTGACTGGCCCTTTGGCGATTGTCATGGGCGCTGAAGGTGACGGCATGCGCCGTTTGACTCGGGAAACGTGCGATGACTTAATCAAAATTCCGATGGCGGGCAGTGTCTCTAGCCTCAATGTGTCGGTGGCGTCGGGTATTTGCCTTTTTGAAGCGGTGCGTCAGAGACTGGCGTCACAGTAAGCGGACAGGTATAGTACCCGCAACGGTCATTTAGAAAGGATGGGCATGCCCATCCTTCGTTTTTTAGAGAATTTCCATTTTATGTTTCAACAAGACATTCAACTGATCGCTTTCGATCTTGATGGTACATTGCTCGATAGCGTGCCTGATCTGGCGGTCGCTGCGGATCAAGCGGTGCAAGCCTTGGGCTTTCCTAGTGTTAGCGAACTGCAAGTGCGCGATTACGTTGGCAACGGGGCTGATATCTTGATTGGTCGCGCGCTGAGTCAAAACTTGACCATTGATCCGAGTTTGAGTGATGAGCTGCGCGGCAAAGCGCGTGAGCTGTTTGATGATTTCTATCAGCAGACAGGACATCGCTTGAGTCATTTGTACCCGACGGTCAAAGAGACGCTGCAAGAGCTGCATCGTGCAGGCATAAAAATGGCGCTGGTTACCAATAAACCGAGCAAATTTGTTCCAGATGTTTTAGTGCAACACGGTATCGCTGACTATTTTGTGGACGTGATCGGTGGAGATACTTTTGCTGAGCGTAAACCCAACCCGATTGCGCTCAACTGGCTACTGGAAAAGCATCAGTTGGATGCTTCGCAAATGCTGATGGTCGGCGACTCGAAAAACGACATTCTTGCAGCGAAAAACGCCGGTTGTGCCTCGTTTGGTTTGACGTATGGCTACAATCACGGAGAGCCAATAGCTAACTCCAACCCTGATTATGTCGCGGATTCTCTAGCCCAACTGCTGGATGTGGTGCTCGTTTCTGCCTGAAGTGCGATTCGTCTCGGCCCAACGCAGTGAAAACCACTAGAAAAATACTCATCAATGAGTACACTGAGAAAACCGTGCGCCGAGTCTGCACGGTTTTTCATTTATTTAAGATTAAGAAGTCAAAGGAAGCATTTCATGAGCAAACCCATTGTATTGAGTGGTGTTCAACCGTCAGGTGAACTAAGTATCGGTAACTACTTGGGTGCTCTACGTCAATGGCAGCAGATGCAAGACGACTATGATTGCCAATATTGCGTGGTTGATCTTCATGCCATCACGGTTTCGCCAAGACCCGAAAGCATTGCATGAGGCGACTCTGGACGCTCTGGCGATTTGTCTCGCTGTTGGTGTTGATCCGAAGAAGAGCACGCTATTTGTTCAGTCCCATGTACCAGAGCATGCTCAGCTTGGTTGGCTTCTTAACTGCTACACACAAATGGGCGAATTGAGCCGTATGACTCAGTTTAAAGACAAATCTGCCCGTTACGCCAACGATGTGAACGTCGGCTTATTTGGCTACCCAGTATTGATGGCCGCGGATATTTTACTCTACGGCGCTCACCAAGTACCTGTGGGCAGCGATCAGAAGCAGCACCTGGAACTGGCTCGTGATATTGCGACACGTTTCAACAACATCTACTCACCAGAAAACCCAATTTTCACTATTCCTGAGCCGTACATTCCAACCGTGAACGCACGCGTCATGAGCTTGCAGGATGCGACCAAGAAGATGTCGAAATCGGATGACAACCGTAAGAACGTGATCACCCTGCTTGAAGAGCCAAAATCGATCCTCAAAAAGATCAACAAAGCGCAAACCGATACCGAAACGCCACCGCGCATTGCCCATGATTGGGACAACAAAGCGGGCATCTCGAATCTGATGGGGCTGTACTCAGCAGCCACGGGGATGAGCTTTGCAGAGATCGAAGCCAAATACCAAGGCGTAGAAATGTATGGTCCATTTAAGAAAGATGTTGGTGAAGCACTGGTGGCAATGCTTGAGCCGATTCAAGCCGAGTACCATCGCATTCGTGAAGATCGTACTTATATGAATGAAGTGATGCGTCAAGGTGCAGAAAAAGCGTCGGCACGCGCCGCACAAACACTGAAACAAGTTTATCAAGCTGTAGGTTTTGTGACGCGTCCATAAATCAGAAATATTTTGCAAATAATAGAAGGTCGCCAATCAGTGCGGCCTTTTTTATTATTTCTTGCCCGCACTAATATACCTATCGCTAATATATCACGCTGACTTATCATATTTAAAAATTAAAAACTGAGCGTTTGCTCTAACTTTGTGAATGTTGAGTTATTGTTGATTATATTAACAACGATATTTGTTGAAAATATAAAACCCTTCGTATTAATACTTTTATAATTGTGAAACATTTCGCATTTAACATGCTTATCTCTTTTCTTTTTGCATAAAAGAGAGACATTAGTCCAGTTTAGATAAGATCTGGTTAAACGGAACCTCTCCTCGCAGCGAAAGAAGCGAGCACGGCTTTGTGTGCCTAAAATTTGACCGATAAATATCCTGTTGGCCAATCAATGTAATAACAGAGCCCTGTTTACCATACAGAACATCATTCCAAGTTGGATTTTAAGATACAAGGAAATAGCAATGTTAAAACGAAATGCAGTGGCAATAGCGATCTCTTCGCTATGTATGGCGACCGCAGTGAATGCTGCCACTATTTATCAGGACGATAATGGTGATTACCTGAAATTATATGGTGAAGTCGGCGTTGGTGGTCATATCGGGGCAAATTACGAATACGGCGAGTTTTTCAAAGACCAAAGCTTCATCGATGACTCATTCGCTACCATGGGCGTACGTGGCAAAAACGATCGCATGCACTACCGTTTAGAGCTCGATTACGAGCGTGAAAACTGGGCTGGAGGTTCGGGTGATTTAGTCCTGAGCATCGATAAATTGTTCCTCGGCTATGACTTGCTGGAAAGCAACGATTTCAACCAATACATCGAAGTGGGCTTAACCGATACCGCCTTTGACGACTACGACAAATGGGGTGACTTCACGTTTGATACCACGGTAGAAACCGGTGAAGCGGGTGACCAAGACGTGACCATTAAATACGAAGGTCGTTTCTTCTCGGACATCAAAGTGGGTGCGTCTTACACCTACGGTGGTAAATCGTCATCAGGCTCTGAGCTAGGCGATATCGTTAATGGTTACTTGGGTTACTTTGGTGAGCGCTTCTCTGCGGTTGTTGGTCTAGAAGGCCGTGGTGGCTCTGATGGTAAGTCGAAATACGGTGAACAGCAGCTGCTTGGTTTTGGTGCGCGCTTTGCGGTAACAGAGGCGATCCATTTAGGCTTTAACGCCTTCCTTGAGAAAGAAGACATTGCTCAAGATAAAACCTTGGTTTCAACCGATCCGACAACAGGTGAGAAAAGCTACGTTTACAACAATTTCCAAACGGAAGAAAACAAAGGTGCGCTTGTGTCGGCTAAGTACATCTTTACCCCTCAGTGGGAGTTCACCGCATCGTACAACTTCGAACAGTACGAGAAGTGGGATAACACCAGCGATGTTTGGGATGGCAAAGACAACAGCTGGGGTAAAGAGCGAGTTTGGGGCACCTTGGGTGTGAACTACAAACCAACCAAGTCAACCGTGATTGCATTGGAAATGAACACGGGTGAAGCTGCGCAAGATGCCTACGCATACGCTCGTGTTTACTTCTAATCGTGTCAGAGGGAATGAGAAAAATGAATAGAAAAATGACTTTGCTTGCTGGCGCGATCAGTAGCGTATTAAGTGGCGCAGCGCTGGCAGATATTAATGACATCATCATCACCGAATACATGGAAGGTGGTTATAACAACAAAGCGGTAGAAATTACCAATTTAGGAACGACGGATTACGTATTCCCAAGCACGATTGATATCGCTTATCAAAAAGATGGTGCGGCGTGGAATCGCATGAACCAAAGTGCTGATCAATCAAAATCTGCGCTTGATGGGATTACTCTCGCTCCGGGTAAAACATTGGTTCTGAGAAACCCAAGTAATACGGCGAATGAACAAGCCCAGATAACGGCATTGGAAGCAGCGAAAACCAAGTTTGGCGCGCAAGTTGTTGATGCAACGGTGTATTACAATGGTAACGATGCAGTTGCCTTGCGTGATGTTACCAATCCGGATGCTCCGGTTATTTTGGATGTTGTCGGTGTGGTCGGATCATCAAGTGACTGGGGTAAAGATGTCACTTTGCGTCGTTTGGAATCCGCGAAAACACAGAATAATACTTATGTCGCTAAAGATTGGTTGGCGGAGGCGAAAGATACGTTTACTGGTCTAGGCGACCCTGCGCTAGCAGAAGTCCCAACGACTCCACCGACGCCGTGTACTGATGCTGAAGGGACCTTGAGTTACAAAACGATTGGTGAAGTACAAGGCGAAGGTTACTCCTCTCCTTTGATTACATCAGGATATCAGTCAGAAGAAGAGTATTTGGTTACTGGTATTGTTAGTGCCATTAATACGAGTCTAGTGAAAGGTTTCTACTTGTATGACAGTAATGCCGATGGAAATGAGAAAACATCGGATGGTATTTTTGTCAAAACAGAAGCGCCAATCAGTCAAGATCTAATTGGTCAAAAAGTGTGTGTGAAGGCCAAAGTATTAGAAGACTATGGAATGACTTCATTGCTGCCAACGGGTAATGTTTGGGAAGTAAAAGACAGCACGCAAGTTGCGGTAGAACCTGTGACTATGGCTCGTATTGCCAGTGACAGTACTTTCCGTTCAACGCTTGAGCGTTTGGAAGGTATGTTGGTCAAGACTTCAGCTGATATGGGTAAGACTGACCAAGAGTTGGCTGCTATTGAAGCACTTGTCGAACAAGTGACGGTTGAGCGTGTCGATGGTGAGGATGAGGAAACCTATAACACGCGTTTGGAGGCCGCTAAAAAAGCGCGTAAAGACGAGTTAACCGCAGAAAAATATGATATGCGTATTACTCGTTCATTCAGTTTCGACTATTCTGCGCGTCGCAATAATATGGTGATGGCATACAGACGCCCTAACCCACAGCCGAACCAAGATCACGTAGCAGGCAGTGAAGAATCAAAGGCGCAGGCGAGTGAGAACAAAGACTACCGTATTTTCATTGAGTCTGATCAAAAAGCAGCCGATGGCCAAATCCCGTACTACCCAGAGTTTACTTCTGAACCACAGGAAAACTACATCCGTGTAAACGACTCTGTAGTTGGTATGCAAGGGGTATTGCATTATTCCTACAATGAGTTCCGTTTCATCCCAACGGTGAATGCGACTAAGGATAACTTTGTTCACAACACGCCACGTACAACGTCACCCAAGATCAGCGAGAGCTACGGTGCCGATGGCTTTACGGTAAAAGTGGCGACACAAAACGTGTTGAACTTCTTTAATTCTCCTTACGGAGGTTACGACAACCAGTACGGTGAGAAACCGTGGTGCTGAGTCTCAAGTCGAGTTTGATCGCCAAAAAGCAAAAATTGTTAAAGCCATTTACGGTCTTGATGCTGATATTCTCGGCTTGATGGAAGTGGAAAATAACGGTTTTGGTGACTTCTCTGCTATCAAAGAACTGCTTAACGATGTGAATGCTGAATATTACTATGAAGATTACAAAGATCGTAACACAGCAAGATCGATAAATAATCGCTACGTTTTTGTCGGTTTTGACAAAGATGGTAACCAAGTGCTCGATCAGTACGATACCATTGGCTCTGACGCCATTACCACGGGCGTTATCTATCGTCCTTCGAAAGTGTCATTGTATGCTGGGAAGGTGATTGAGATGCCTTGGCAGGACGCGCCAATGATCCTAAATGAAGATGGTTCACCACTTCTTGATAGTGCGGGCGAGCTAGCAGAGAGCGGTAAGAACTACCAGCGTAATACGATTGCTGCGACCTTTAGGGTTCTTAATACGGACAAGTTGCTCACTGTTGCGATTAACCATTTGAAATCAAAAGGCTCAACTTGTTGGGATGATTATGTTGGTACGAAAGCGGTCGATAATGATGCTCAAGGCTCATGTGAAAACTTCCGTGTTGCGTCAGCTTACCACTTAGGTGAAGAGCTGGAGAAAATTGGCGGCGATCAAGTTGTCCTCGGCGACATGAACTCGTACGCACATGAAGATCCTATGCTGGTACTAACTAGCAACCCCACGGGTAAGGAGCTTAAAGCGGCTGATTACGTCAAAGTCGGTAAGAAATGGCTATTCAACGCCGAGCAAGGCCCTGTAATCAGCAAGACATTTGGTTATATCAATGCGGTGGACTACAAAACCCCAGAAGGTGAAACCTCTTGGAGTTATTCATACAATGACGAAGTGGGTTCACTCGATCACCTGTTGATCTCGAGCTCTCTGGAAAAACGTTTGGTGGATGCGGTGGATTGGCACATCAACGCGCCAGAATCGACACTGTTTGACTACAGCGGTAAATACAAAGGTGGTAATGCAGATGAAGCTAACCCATTCTACGCTGAAACCGCTTACCGCTCTTCTGATCACGATTCAGCCTTGGTTACCATTGGCTATAAATATGGAGAAACATCTCAAGGTAGTGTGGTATTAGGAACCAAGAGTGATCGTGTCGACGTGCCATTTGCCATCATGGTAGAAGCCAAAAAAGATGGTGACGGTTCAGAGTTGCCAGCAAAAGGAGACATTGCTGAAATTTCAATTTCTCCACTGCCAGCAAACATTGCAATGAGCAAAGAAGTACTTAGCAAAGCAGGTAACCAAACCGTTAAGTTTGACGTTGCTGGCTTGCCGAAAGGTGAATACACCATCACCATGACTTTGACTCGCCCAGCAACCGATAAGGCGGCAGAAGTATCTAAAGTGATTTATAGCAAATCTATGGATGTGGTAGTGACCAAACGTGACTCAAGCAACGTGAAACCAGCAGTTTCCAGCGTATGACGGTTCAGGTGGTGCATTTGGTCTTGGTGCACTGCTGTCACTGTTCGGCTTCGGTTTCCTACGCCGTCGTAAAGGTTAAGTTCTGTGATTTAGCTGATATCATTGGCTGCTAATCTATAAAAAAAGGTCTGGTCACTGTTTGTGCCAGACCTTTTTTATCTCCACCCATCCATTACTTCTCTGTTTAACACTCACTTAGTGCGTTCAATGCCTGCTGCTTTCAAAATGTACTTCTCATAGATTGGCTCGCTGGTGCCCTTTTTCACTTTGTAGAGGAAATACTTTTCGAAGGCGATTTTGGCTAAATGCACCCATTGTCCCATCCCGGTCCAGTTGGTATTACGTGGGGGATTCTGTGGTAGGGCAACAAAGGCCGCGCCTTTATCTCCCATGTCAGCAAGGCATAGTGCGTTCAAGGTCGGTTTGGTATGCATCTGTTCGCCTTTTTCTAGGCTGAGAATGTTTTCTACAATCGTCGTCGTCATGGATTCAATCATAAAGCCCGTTTTTGGTGCACCAACAGGAACCGGTGTTTCTTCCAAGGGAGGAATGGCTACACACACGCCTGCCGCAAAAATTTCAGGATAGACAGGGCTGCGTTGATATTCGTCGGTGAGCACAAACCCTTTGGGATTGCAGAGATCAGGAACCGCAGCAATCGGCGCTGCGCCTTTAAACGGTGGTAGAAACATTGCCATGGTGAAGGGCAGGTGATGTTCAAAATCCACTTCACCTTTGCGATTGAGTTCTTCAATGTGTGCCGTACCGTCTTCAAAGTGCGTGGTTTTGGCGTTACAGATCCATTTGATGCCCCTCTCGCGAAACTCATGTTCCATCAGCGCTTTGGAATCCCCAACGCCACCCAATCCCATATGGCCCACGTACGGTTCACTGGTTACAAAGGTCATTGGAACACGGTCGCGCACTTTCAGTTTTCGCAATTGGCTTTCCAGAGAGAGAATGTATTCGTAGGCCGGGCCGAAACAACTTGCGCCTTGCAGTGCCCCAACGATGACGGGGCCTGGGTTTTCAACCAACTGTTGATAGGCTTGATGGGATTTAACGGCGTGATCAACCGTGCAAATCGACTGGGTAAAGCCATTTTCTGGTCCGGCTCCCGGCACGGTTTCAAATGCCAATTTAGGCCCTGTGCAGATCACCAAATAGTCGTAATGATATTCTTCACCATCGCCCGTTTTTAGTCGGCATGCTTTGGCATCAATATGTGCCACACCGGAGACATTGAAAGGAATATTAAATTTTTTTACATAAGGCGTGAGCTCTAAAACGACTTGCTCTTTGGTGCGTTCTCCCAATGCCACCCATGGATTGGATGGAATAAAATGAAACTCCGATCCTTCGTTAATGAGCATGACTTCATGATCGCTGGGCAATTTTTGTCTGAGTTCATACACGACCGACATGCCACCTAAACCGGCACCAATGACTATGGTTCTCTTCATTTTCAATTCCCTTTATTAGCTATTACTAAAGTAATTTTAGGTAAATAATGGTGAACTGCCAAAGCGGAAGTGTCGTCTGGATCATAAAGTGAAGGAAAAGCGTGTTATTGATTGAATCTGTAAGCCGGATTCGTAGAATGCTAAAGTTTTCATCCAGGCTAAGACAAATTTATGCTGCTGATCATCGACAACTACGACTCGTTTACATACAACCTCTACCAGTATTTCTGTGAACTGGGTGCTGATGTGCACGTGGTACGTAATGATGAGATCGATATTGCCGGGATCGAGCGTCTTCAGCCGACCCATCTGGTGATCTCCCCCGGGCCATGTACGCCCAATGAGGCAGGGATCTCTTTAGCGGCGATCACTCACTTTGCGGGTAAACTGCCGATCCTCGGCGTCTGTCTTGGCCATCAGGCGATTGCTCAAGCCTTTGGTGGGGAAGTGGTACGCGCACGGCAAGTCATGCATGGTAAAACCTCAGCCATTGAGCACAACGGGAAAAGCGTGTTTCGCGGCTTGAACAACCCACTCACCGTTACCCGCTACCACTCGCTGGTGGTCAAAAATGACACCTTACCAGCCGACTTCGAACTCACCGCTTGGACGACGCTGGCAGATGGCTGTATCGACGAAATCATGGGCTATCAGCACAAAACGCTGCCGATTGACGCCGTGCAGTTTCATCCTGAGTCGATCAAAACCGAGCAAGGGCACGCGTTGCTGGCCAATTTCCTCGCCCGTTGAGCGCGTAACCCTGATCTTGATCACCATTCTTAACATTTTCTTCATCTTTTTTTCAGCTAAGGTGAAGTGCAAAACTATTCGCCACTTTTTGCTTTTCCCTTCCCATTTTGCCAGTAAACCAAGTGATTTGTTGCTCGATTAAAAAAACGCTTCATAATTTGCGGAACATGATGCATAAATAGTCATAGATAGTGACTATTGGGTATTCCTCCGGGTTGTAAAAAGAATATTTCACTATTGAATTCGTTAATTAATTGTAAATACAATGCCGCATCAGCTTAAATGCAAAACAATATTTGCCGGCCAGTCACAGTCGGTTGGATTCGCTCTCTGCTAGGCGTGCGGTATCAAGAAGGAATGTGCAATGACAGTGGAAATGAAAGTAGATCGTGGTTTGTTTGATGAGGTGATGGTGCCTTGCTACAACCCAATGGAGATGATCCCAGTGAAAGGTGAAGGTTCACGTATTTGGGATCAAAGCGGCAAGGAATACATCGATTTCGCGGGCGGAATCGCGGTGAGTTGTCTGGGCCACTGTCATCCGGTTATGGTCAATGCGCTGACGGAGCAAGCGGGTAAACTGTGGCATTTAAGCAATGTCATGACCAACGAGCCCGCATTGCGACTGGCGAAAAAACTGACCGAAGTGAGTTTTGCCGAGCGCGTCTTCTTTGCCAACTCGGGTGCAGAAGCGAACGAAGCGGCGCTGAAGCTGGCTCGTCGTTACGCGGCGGACGTTTACGGTGCAGAAAAATCTGAAATCATTGCTTTTAAACAAGGTTTCCACGGACGTACTTTCTTTACTGTTACCGTCGGTGGTCAAGTGGCTTACTCGGATGGTTTCGGTCCAAAACCCGGCGATGTGACGCATCTGCCTTACAACGATATCGATGCCTTGCAAGCGCACATTTCCGATCGCACGTGTGCAGTGATGATGGAGCCACTGCAAGGGGAAGGCGGTATCGTGCCACCGACGCCTGAGTTTGTGCAAACCGTGCGCGAGCTGTGCGACAAGCACAATGCCCTGCTGATTTTTGATGAAGTGCAAACGGGCAACGGACGTACAGGTGATTTTTATGCTTATCAAGGTCTTGGTGTGACGCCTGATATTCTCAGCACCGCCAAATCACTCGGTGGCGGCTTCCCAATTGGCGCGATGCTGACGACAGAAAAACTGGCCGCGCACATGAAAGTGGGCACGCACGGTTCGACGTACGGTGGTAACCCGCTCGCTTGTGCGGTTGCGGAAGCGGTGGTGTCGGAAGTCTCCAAGCCAGAAACCTTGCAAGGCGTGAAAGAGCGCGAAGCACTGTTTCGCGAAGGGCTAAACAAAATTAACGATAAATATCAGATTTTCTCAGAAATCCGTGGCAAAGGCTTGTTGCTCGGCGCGGCGCTCAATGAAGAGTGGCAAGGCCGTGCACGCGACATTTTGGTTGCTGCGGGTAAAGAGGGACTGCTGGTGCTGGTGGCAGGCATGAACGTTGTGCGTTTCACCCCATCACTGGTGATTACCAAACAAGAAATAGAAGAAGGCTTGGCGAAACTGGATAAAGCAATCGCCACTCTGGTTTAAACGCCTCTCAAACAGACGCCTGTCCAGGAAGCGACGGGCGTCTACATCACTTCCTAGGTAGTAAACCTAGGGCCTTCTATGCATCTGGAGGGAGTATTGATGCTAGTTGTTCGCCCTATTGCAATGTCGGACTATGACGCGCTGCACACCTGTGCAGTGGAATCGGGACACGGATTTACATCTCTGCCGGTTAATGAAGAACTGTTAACCAATCGAATTACACACTCTGAATACAGCTTTGCCAAACACAACGTTGGTGAGCCGGGCGATGAAGGCTACCTGATGGTCGGCTTTGATGCCGAAAACGGGGAAGTTGCCGGAACCACAGGCATTGAAGCGGCGATTGGCTGGGACGTGCCTTTTTACTCGTACCACATCAGCAAAATTGTCCACTCCTCGCCAAAACTTGGCGTCAACAATGTGGTGAAGCTGCTCACTTTTGGCAACAACTACACCGGTTGTAGTGAAATTTGTACCTTGTTCTTGCGGGAAAAATTCCGTGAAGGGCTCAACGGTCGCTTGATGTCGAAATGCCGCTTTTTGATGATGGCTGAGCATCCGCATCGCTTCTCGAAAACCATTTTCGCCGAAATGCGTGGTGTGTCGGATGCCAATGGCAACTCGCCATTTTGGCAATGGCTTCAGGACCATTTCTTCTCCATCGATTTCACCATGGCGGATTACCTCACTGGTATCGGCAAAAAAGGCTTCATCGCCGATTTGATGCCTAAGTTGCCTATTTATATCAACTTGCTAAGCCCAGAAGCGCAAGCGGTGATCGGCGTGGTGCATGAAAATACTCGTCCAGCGCTCAAGCTGCTTGAGAAAGAAGGTTTTACCAGCCGTGGCTACGTTGACATCTTTGATGGCGGCCCCACGGTGGAGTGTGACCTGCGTAATATTGAATCGGTACGCCACTCAGTGCGAGCGAAAGTGCGCGTTGCGGAGCACTCCAGCTCGCAAGACTTTTTAATAGCCAATACCTCATTTGAAAACTTCCGCGCCACGGCAGCCAAAGCCGCCTATGACCAAGCCTCGTCCAGTGTGATTTTGTCACCGAAAGTGGCACAGGCTCTGATGGTGGAAGATGGCGAATACGTCCGCATGCTAGCGCAGTAATGATTAAGGGAAAGACGATGACACAGTGGATTGCAGGTGAATGGGTAGAAGGGCAAGGCGAAGAGTTCACCTCCTTGTCGCCTTATGACAACCAAGTGGTTTGGCGTGGCAAAGGTGCCACTGAGCCGCAAGTCGAGCAAGCAGTGAAAGCGGCGCGTCACGCATTTCTGAGTTGGAAGAAGCTCACGTTTGCCGAGCGCGAAGCCTACGTGCTGGCCTTTGCCGAGCGTGTCAAAGCGCGCAGCGAAGAGATTGCTCAAGTGATTGCCAAAGAGACTGGCAAACCGCTGTGGGAGACGCGCACCGAAGCGGCGGCGATGGCAGGCAAAATTGCCATTTCGATCCGCGCTTATCATGAACGCACTGGCGAGTCGCAAAAAGAAGCGGCGGGCAACCAAGTTGTCTTGCGCCACCGCCCGCTGGGTGTGATGGCCGTTTTTGGCCCGTATAACTTCCCAGCGCACTTACCAAACGGCCACATTGTGCCTGCGTTATTAGCTGGCAATACCGTGGTGTTTAAACCGTCTGAGCAAACGCCTTGGACGGGAGAGCTTGCGATGAAACTGTGGCAAGAAGCGGGCCTGCCAAGTGGCGTGCTAAATCTAGTACAAGGTGGTAAAGAGACTGGGATTGCCTTGTCGCAGTCCAAAGGCATCGACGGCTTGCTGTTTACTGGCAGCGCCAACACGGGTCATCTGCTTCATCGTCAGTTTGCTGGTCAACCCGGCAAAATGCTGGCACTGGAAATGGGCGGCAACAACCCGATGGTGATTTCAGAGCAGTACGGCGATCTTGAGGCGACGGTTTACACCATCATTCAATCGGCATTTATCAGTGCTGGTCAGCGCTGTACTTGTGCACGCCGTTTGTATGTGCCGCTAGGAGAAAAAGGCGACGCACTCATCACTCGTCTGGTGGAAGCGGTGCAAAAGCTTAAAGTCGACCAGCCGTTTGCCGAACCTGCGCCTTTTATGGGGCCACAAATTTCGCAGGCGGCTGCGCGCTTTATCTTAGACGCGCAGGCCAATCTGCAGTCGCTCGGCGGTGAAAGCTTAATTGAAGCCAAAGCGGGCGAGGCCGCCTTTGTTTCACCGGGGATTATTGATGTCACTCATATCGCGGATTTGCCTGATGAAGAGTACTTTGGACCACTGCTGCAAGTGGTGCGCTATCAAGGCCTCGAGCGTGCGGTTGAGCTGGCGAATGACACCCGCTTTGGTTTGTCGGCTGGCTTAGTCTCGACCGACGATAACGAGTGGGCGTACTTTGTCGATCACATCCGTGCTGGCATTGTTAATCGCAACCGCCAACTGACAGGTGCTAGTGGTGATGCGCCATTTGGCGGACCGGGTGCGTCGGGTAACTTACGTCCGAGTGCTTACTATGCCGCCGACTATTGCGCGTACCCAATGGCATCAATGGAAGGGGCGCAAACGGAACTGCCCGCCACGCTCAGCCCGGGTGTTGAACTTTAATAACGATAACGACCTTTAGGTCTCTGACCTGCGCCGCTTCGAGCCATGAGTCGCGCAGGCTTGTTTGCTTTCAAACAATGAACGTCACAGGTTGAGGATTGCGGCGGTGATGTCTGCACGCACCGCCGCAATCCACTCCCAATACTCTGATAATGTGAACCGATACAACAAGGAGGCGTTATGACGCCAGCTGTGTTATTTGAATCGCTATGGAACGACTATATTCAACGCCTGTGTCCTTCCGCGGCAAAAGTGCATCGACTATTGCAAGAGGATGAAGCCCTGATCAACGACCACATCGCGCTACGAACGTTTAACGTCGAGCCGCTGGGCATTGAAACGCTGGCGAAGCCGTTTATCGAATTAGGCTACAAAGCGTGTGGCGACTATCTGTTTGAAAGCAAAAAATTAGTGGCCAAACATTTTGAGCATCCTGATCCGACTCAGCCTAAAGTCTTTATCAGTGCGTTGAAAATCGATGAATGCTCAGAGGCGCTGCAAGCGATTGTGAAAAAATTGGTTGCTCAAGTGGATACGAGCCAACTGCAAGGCCACGAGTTCCTTTCCGCAGGTCGCTTGTGGGAGTTGAGCTTTGCGGACTATCAAACGCTGGCAAAAGAGAGTGAATATGCCTCTTGGTTGGCGGCGCATGGTTACGGCGCGAACCACTTTACGGTCAGTGTCAATCAGCTCAAAGCATTTGACTCGGTGAAAGGTGTGAACGATCACTTACGTCAAGCGGGTTTTACCATCAATGAAATTGGTGGTGAAGTGAAGGGCACACCGGAAGTGCTGCTGGAGCAATCTTCCACGATGGCAGACAAAGTGGCAGTGCAGTTTATTGAAGGCAGTGAAATCATTCCCGGTGGTTTTTACGAGTTTGCCAAACGCTACCCGATGGAAAATGGCGATCTGTACCCAGGCTTTGTAGCCGCGTCGGCAGATAAGATCTTTGAAAGCACCAACGGTTAAGACGTATCGCGAGAACAAAAAAAGCCACCCAGGGTGGCTTTTTGCAATTTGAACGTCGATTTCTGGCGTGAAATTAACGAGTCCCGTAAACAACAATGGTTTTGCCGTGCGCAGAGATCAGGTTCTGCTCTTCCAGCATTTTCAGAATGCGGCCAACGGTTTCACGTGAACAACCAACAATCTGACCAATCTCTTGACGAGTGATCTTGATCTGCATGCCATCTGGGTGCGTCATCGCATCAGGCTGTTTTGCTAGGTTCAGCAGTGTCTGAGCGATACGGCCAGTCACGTCCAAGAACGCCAAGTCTCCGACTTTCTGGCTGGTCACTTGTAGGCGACTTGCCATCTGCGCCGACAAGCGCATAAGAATGTCTGGATTGACTTGGATTAACTGACGGAATTTCTTGAATGAAATTTCAGCCACTTCACAAGGAGATTTTGCACGAACCCAAGCAGTACGCTCTTGGCCTTCTTCAAACAAGCCTAGCTCACCGATAAAGTCACCTTGGTTCAGGTAAGAAAGAATCATTTCTTTACCTTCTTCGTCTTTGATAAGCACGGCAACAGAACCTTTCACGATGTAGTACAAAGTTTCTGCTTTTTCGCCCGCGTGGATCAGCGTGCTTTTTGAAGGGTACTTATGAATATGACAGTGTGAAAGAAACCACTCTAGTGTTGGGTCGGTTTGAGGTTTACCTAGAACCATAATATCTCACTTCCTCTGCAGGGTACGCTTGCCGCTATCCATATTTTAGCCAAGCCTTGTTATTGACTTGCTAGAATAAGAGCTCTTGATTGATGCTGCAAGCTATCTTGTGTTTCGGTTTGAAATAGTATCCTTTTTCGAAAACGATTTCTTGATTTTAATCGTGTCGAGAATGGGATTTTCTACGCAAAATTGTGCACATGATCACGGTATGAAAAGTAAGCGTGAACCAGCCTCAAATTTTAGCCAATTTTGCCTGTTTCAATCAGTTGTTGCAGGATTGGCTGTACAATCAGTTCCATAGCGAAACTCATTTTGCCTCCCGGCACCACTAAGGTATTGTGTCGCGACATAAAGGATCCGTCGATCATCGCCAATAGGTAAGGGAAGTCGACGTTCTTGATGCCGCGCAGGCGAATTACCACAAAACTCTCATCCAAACTCGGGATGCCTTTGGCATTGAGTGGGTTGGACGTATCCACCGTCGGCACGCGCTGAAAGTTAATGTGAGTGCGTGAAAATTGCGGGGTGATGTAGTTGAGATAGTCGTCCATTGAACGCACAATCGAATCCATTACCGCTTCGCGCGAATGACCGCGATCACGTGTATCGCGCACGTATTTTTGAATCCATTCCAAGTTGACGATTGGCACCATGCCGATCAAAAAGTCCACGTGCTGCGCAACGTTGACTTCACCATCAACTACTCCACCGTGCAGACCTTCATAGAAAAGCACGTCGGTGTTGTCGGGCAACTTTTGCCACGGTGTAAAGGTACCGGGCATTTGGTTGTAAGGCACGGCTTCGTCAAAGGTGTGCAGATAACGGCGCACTTCGCCTGTGCCCGATTTGCCGTACTGACGGAAAAACTCCGACAGCGCAGGAAAATCGTTGGCTTGCGGCCCAAAGTAGCTGATGTGTCGACCTTGCTCGCGCGCTTTACGGATCTCAACGTCCATCTCTGGGCGAGTGAAACGGTGAAAGCTGTCCCCTTCAATCCAAGCTGGCTTGATGGACATCATATTGAACATTTTGCGAAATGCTTCTGACGTTGTCGTCGTGCCGGCACCGGACGAACCTGTGACGGCGATGATTGGATGCTTTGCTGACATGACAAACCCTGTCGTTGTAGTACTTACCTGTCGGGCCGGAATGTGGCTTCCGGCATGTGCAATCGTTTGGCCACTATAACACGTTCCACGTGCTTGTCATGGGATAAGGTGCGGTAAAAATCTCGGCCAACTAAAATTTTTGCTTGAGCTGAATATCAACGGTTTCATGCAGTTCTGAGAAAACGATCACCGCTTCACCTCGCTTGAGCTGGGTTTTTACTTGCTCGATTTTTTGCTCTAACGAGACTTCGCTTTCGCCATAGTCAGTGCCTTCACGCAGAACGAATTCGCGGATCAAATTACTCAGCGCATCGGCACTGATCTCTTGCCAAGGAATGATCATAAATACCTCTTTACTTTATGCTCAATAAGGAAATGCCGCGCTATTATGCCGAAACCGCCAAGCTTTCATAGTAGCTCGGCAAGGCTTCTTCTAGCCAAAAGCGGGGATGCAGCGCGCTGCCAGTTAAAAAGCCGACATGGCCGCCGTGATCAAACAGACGATAGTCAATGTTGTCGGGCAGGACAAATTTGGGGATCACCGCATCGGTCATAAAGGGATCGTCTTTGGCGTGAATGATCTGTGTAGGAATGCGGATTTCACGTAACTTGTGCAACCCCGAACACTGTTGGTAGTAATCGAGCGCATTTTTAAACCCGTGCAGTGGCGCGGTGATCAGATCGTCAAACTGATATAAGCGAGTGAGCTTTTTGATCGAATGTGGCGATATCGCCAACGCATTTGATAGTAGGTGATGCTTTTGTAGGGCGTTCTTTTTCAGTGACGAGAGCAAGTAACGGCGATAGACGCGAGAAAAGCCTTGCTCGATACGTTCTGAGCAAGCCGAGAGATCCAGTGGCGCGGAAACGATGGTGGCGGCGTCCACCAGAGGATCGTCTTGATAAGTGGCAAGGTAGTTGGCCAGCATGTTGCCACCAAGTGAGATGCCAAGTGCCACTTTGCGATTCTGCGGAAAATGACGCTGAAGGTGCTGTAAAAAATAGCGTGCGTCTTCGGTTTCCCCTGAGTGATACGCACGTGCGAGGCGGTTAGGTTTGCCGCTGCAACCGCGAAAATGCATCATCACGGATAGCCAGCCAGCGTTGGCAAAGGCGTTCATCAGGCCGTTGGCGTAGGGGCTAAAAAAGCTGCCCTCCAGGCCGTGAAACAGCACAAAGAGTGGCTTTTTACTCGCATTTTTACTGCTAGGATCTTCACTCCACGCGAGATCAAGAAAGTCGCCGTCTGGGGTGTCCAGCGTTTGCCAAACAGGTTCAAACAGTGCTTTTTTGCGGATAAAGCGGGGCAGTAAGGTTTGCAGGTGGGGGTTTTTGATCCCTTTTGCGGCAGTAAATTGAGTCATACTTTTCACTCATGGTTCCATTGCGGGCTCGTCATACGCGTTGTGATGTCTGCTGCGTGTGTCGCTCTCTTTTTCTCAACGTTGAGCCAACTTTATTAAGGCTCGATTGTTTAGGCGGGTCAATGTTCCGCAGAAACGTACTCGATAACTCGGGCTCAGGATCACAGAAACTAGCTAGATTTTGCCAACGGGGCAGAGGGCGGTTTAAATGCCGCGTAGAGGTGAGCTGCGCCTAAATGACGGCAGTAGACCTGGGTGAGTGGTTCTGTATGATTGGGGCGCAGAGCCAAAGTGTTAATGCACTCGACCAGATCAGCTTGTTGTTGTTTTTCCAATTGCAGCTCGAACTGCAACGCTTCGCGATAGAGAGTATCAGGTAGATGCTGTTTGCATTGACGACGTAATTCGCGATAGGTATGCAGCAGCGTTTCGGAGCGGCCTAAGCAGCTTTGCAACTTGTGCCACTCCTCTTCATCGAAACTGAGCTGTTGTTCATCCAGCCATTTAAGCAACAGCAACAGGTTAACGTTGCCGTTAAACTGATTTTGCAAACTCAAACACGCCGCTTTTACCTCTTTCACGCCATAGTATTGCAGGCTGAATTGCCACAGCCGCTCAAGCGTAAGTAAAGGTGGGGCGTGTTGATTGCTCATTGACTGCTGAACTCCTGTTCCATCTGCTCTAGCACTTCCTGCTGGGCCATCCATTCCATTTCGACCTCTTCCAGCGCACTCTTGTTTTGCGCCTGAATGGCCAGTACTTGAGTAAGTTTAGCTTTGTTTTCGCCATCATACAGTGTGTTATCTGACAATTGCTGTTCAGCCTCGGCCAGTGTTTGCCCGAGCTTATCCATCTTCGCTTCAAGCTGTGTCAGCGTTTTGCGAATTGGCGCGGTGAGTTTACGAAAATCCGCTTCACGCCGTTTCTGCTCTTTTTTCGCCGCCGCGCTGTTGTTGCCATCTTTGGCTGGCAGCTCGGCTTGCGCTTCTTTGCGTTCGGCTTTCTGTTGCTCTGTCAGCCACTTGTAGTAATCGTTGAGATCGCCATCAAAGGGAGCCACTTGGCGGTCGTGCACCAGATAGAGATCGTCGGTGGTGGCACGCAGTAAGTAGCGGTCGTGCGAAACAATCACCATCGCCCCTTCGAAAGTTTGCAAGGCCAACGTCAGCGCCTGACGCATGTCGAGATCAAGGTGGTTGGTCGGTTCATCGAGCAGTAACAGGTTGGGCTTTTGCCAAACAATCAGGGCCAGCACCAAGCGTGCTTTTTCGCCGCCCGAAAAGGGCGCCACTTTTTCCAGTGCTTTGTCGCCATGAAAACCAAAACTGCCCAGGTAGTTACGCAGTTCCTGCTCGGTTTTGTCGGGCGCTATCTGCATCATGTGTTGCAGTGGCGTCTCTTCTGGGTGCAGTGTTTCTAACTGATGCTGCGCAAAATAGCCAATTTTGACCCCTTGTGAGAAAGTCAAATCGCCACCTTGCGCTTTGAGCTCGCCCGAGAGCAGTTTGATTAAGGTCGACTTACCTGCGCCATTGCGCCCAAGCAGACCAATGCGGCTGCCGGGAACCAGATTAAGGCGGATTTGCTGCAAAATCAGTTTATCACCGTAACCGGCGGAGACTTCATCCATCATCATGATTGGATTTGGCAGCGCTGTGGGCTCGCGAAATTCAAAGCTGAACGGGTTATCAAACTGGGCTGGCAGCACCTTTTCCAACTTCTCTAGCGCTTTGATGCGGCTTTGCGCTTGGCGCGCTTTAGAGGCTTTGTAGCGGAAGCGGTCGATGTAGCTTTGCATGTGCGCCATCTGCTTCTGCTGTTTCTCAAACATCGATTGCTGCAAGATCAGCTTTTGCGCGCGTTGGTTTTCAAACGAAGAGTAGTTGCCGGTGTATTCGTTGAGCTTCTGGTTTTCGATATGAATGATGCGATTGACGATCGGATCAAGAAAGTCGCGGTCGTGCGAGATCAGCATCAGAGTGCCCGGGTAAGATTGCAGCCAGCGTTCCAGCCACATCACCGCATCGAGATCCAAGTGGTTGGTGGGTTCGTCCAGTAGCAGCAAGTCGGAGCGACACAGTAGTGCTTGGGCCAAGTTTAAACGCATTCGCCAACCACCAGAAAATTGGGTTAGCTTCCAGCTCATCTGCTCTTGGCTAAAGCCGAGGCCGTCTAGCAACTCTGACGCGCGTGCGCGGATACTGTAGCCGCCGATGGTTTCAATTTTGCCGTGGATCTCTGCGACTAAGGTGCCGTTATCGGCTTGTTCTGCGGCGGCGAGTTGCGCTTCCAAGTCGCGATACTCGCGATCACCATCTATCACATATTCAATTGCGCTGCGCTCAAGGGCTGGAGTTTCCTGAGCAACCCAAGCCAGTTCCCAGTGCGCTGGTTTACTAAACGAACCAGCGTCGGTAGAAAGCTCGTCTTTAATCAGAGCAAACAGGGTCGATTTGCCGCAGCCGTTCTTGCCGACCAGACCAATTTTGTCTCCCGGATGAATGGTTGCAGAAGTTTGGTCCAAGAGCGGGAAACCGCCGCGGAGCAGTTGAATGTCGGAAAAGGTAATCATATCGCTTAGCTCAGTTGATGCCGAATAGTCTGTGCGTTTATCGCTGCGAATAGTAGGAGGAATGAGGATAAATGTCGATCATTATGCAAATTTGAGTATGATGATTAACATCAAGATAACACTTTGTTTTTCTATCACCGTTTGCGCTCAGGGAAGGTTCGCGGAATGTCAGAGAAAAAAATCGCCTCAGCCAGTCTGCCAAAAGTTCTGGTGCTTTATGCCCATCCCGAGCCGCAAAATTCGGTGGCCAACCAAGTGATGTTGAAAAAAATCGCCTCTCTGCCGCACGTGACCATTCGCGATTTGTACGGCCTTTATCCCGATTTCTTTATTGATGTAAACCAAGAACAGCAGTTGTTGCGCGAACACGAGGTGATCGTCTTCCACCATCCCATGTATATGTACTCTTGCCCGGCGCTGCTCAAAGAGTGGCTTGACCGCGTCATGAGCAAAGGGTTTGCTTTTGGCAGTGGCAATGCCCTTGAAGGTAAGTATTGGCGCAGTGTAATTACCACAGGTGGCAAGAAAGAGGCGTTCAGTGCGAAGGGGTACAATAAGTATCCGCTGGAGGAAATCTTACAGCCATTTGAGCTGACGGCCGCTTTGTGCCAAATGCATTGGCTTGAACCGCTGGTGCTTTACTGGGCCAGAAACGTCTCCGATGTCGAGCGTTATCAACACGCTGAGCAGTATCGCCAATGGCTGCTCAATCCGCTAGGAGGTGGGCATGGCGCTGACCAGTGATTTTCTGCAAACCAGTGTGATCTTTCTCTCTGCGGCGGTCGTGGCTGTACCGCTTGCGCAGCGTTTTGGTTTGGGCTCAGTGCTCGGCTATTTGCTGGCGGGCGTTGCGATTGGTCCTTGGGGGCTGGGGGTTATCAGCGATGTTGACGCCATTTTGCATTTTGCCGAGCTGGGTGTGGTGCTTTTACTGTTTTTAATTGGCCTAGAACTTAACCCGAAAAAACTGTGGCAAATGCGCGTGCCGATCCTCGGGCTTGGCGGTGCTCAAGTGCTGGTCACCACTTTAGTGATCGCCAGTATCGTGACCTTGTTTGATCTGGCTTGGACGTCGGCGTTGGTGATTGGCATGGGATTGGCGCTCTCCTCAACAGCAATTGCCTTAAAAGTGCTGGAAGAGCAGGGCTTGGCCCGCACCGAAACCGGGCAGTCGGGATTCGCGGTGCTGCTTTTTCAAGACATTGCGGTCATCCCGATGTTGGCGCTGTTGCCTTTGCTCTCGGGCGGCGGTATGAGCGGCGATTGGCTGAGCGCAGTTGCAACCTTAGCGGGAGTTGGCGCGCTGCTAGTTGGCGGCCACTTTTTGCTGCGCCCGCTGTTTCGCTATGTGGTGATGACGGGGGTACGCGAGCTGTTTACCGTCACTGCGCTGCTGGTGGTGCTAGGGATTGCGATGTTGATGCAGCAACTCGGACTCTCTATGGCGCTGGGCACCTTTTTAGCGGGCGTGCTGCTGGCCGAAAGTGAGTATCGCCATGAGCTGGAAATTGCCATTGAGCCTTTCAAAGGCCTGCTGCTGGGGCTGTTTTTTATCGCGGTTGGCATGGCGGTGAATTTGGGGCTGCTGGTGGCGTTTCCGCTGGAGATCCTCTTGGCGGTGCTCGGTTTGGTTGCGGTGAAAGGCGCAGTGCTCTATCTGCTTGGACGCTTAGTCGGCATGCGGGCGAAAGCGCGCAGCAAAATGGCAGCGATCCTCAGTCAGGGCGGGGAGTTTGCGTTTGTGATTTTTACCGCTGCCAGCAAAGAGGGGCTGCTCAATGACAACGAAGTGGCATTTTTGCTGGTGGTGGTGAGTTTATCGATGGTCACGACGCCGCTCCTGCTCTCGTTGCAAAATGGCTGGTATGCAAGAACCTTGAACCAGGAAAGTGAAGCGCTCTCACCAGATGTGGTTGATACGGAGCCGCGTGTCATCATTGCGGGCTTTGGTCGCTTTGGGCAGATTATTGGCCGCCTTCTTTATGCCAATAAGATTAAAATCACCGTGCTGGAAAGTGATGCCAGCCAGATCAAATTGCTACGCAAATACGGCTACAAGGTGTTTTACGGCGACGCCACCCAACTCGATCTTTTGCGTGCCGCGGGGGCTGAAAAAGCAGAAGCGCTGGTGATCTGTACCGATTCGCCGGATCAAGTAATGAATATTGTGGAGCTGTGTCGCCAACACTTTCCTAATCTCAAGTTAATGGCGCGTGCCCGTAGCCGAGTTGAAGCGTATCAACTGCTCGGGTATGGCATTCATACCTATTCGCGGGAAACGTTTCTCGGTGCCTTGGACTTGGGGCGACAAACTTTAGTCGAAACTGGGGATGCATCCTTATCAAGCCAAACGCGCCGAGGCGCATTTCCGCAAATTAGATAATGCGATGCTCAAAGAGTTATTGCCGCAGCACAATGAAGATAAAAAACTGGCTCAACGCGCCAAAGAAGCGCGTAAAGAGCTGGAAGAGATTTTTGCCCGGGAGATGGAAAACGATCGCCAATCCCGCAATTTCTGGGAAGAAAAGTAGTGAAACAAATGAAAAGTAAAAAACGCTTTATTGCCGGGGCAAGTTGCCCATCCTGCCAGCAGCAAGACACTTTAATGTGGTGGATAGAGAACAACATAGAGTTGGTCGAATGCGTGGAATGCGATTTTAAAGAGCAGCGTATGCCCAAATCTGTAGAAAAAAATAAACACGCAGATCAGGAAATGATCGGCATTTTTAAGCCGGAATAATTGTGTTTCTCCATTTGATCCCCATAATAGCGGGATTGATCTTTCGTCCTGACCTATCTATTCGTCAGGCAAATTGACCTCTCTGGAGTAGTTATGAAAATTGAAAAGAACGTCGTTGTTAGCCTTGCATATCAGGTTAAGCTGGAAGATGGTATCGTCGTTGACCAGTCAACGGCTGATGCACCACTGGATTACCTGCATGGTCACAACAACCTGATCACTGGTCTAGAAAACGAGCTAGAAGGTAAAGTGGCGGGTGATAAATTCACCGTGACTGTTGCACCAGAAGACGCATACGGCGAGCACAGTGATGCACTGGTTCAACGCGTTCCTGCAGAAGTATTCCAAGGTGTTGAGCAAATCGAAGTCGGCATGCGTTTCCTCGCAGACACTGACCAAGGTCCAATCCCAGTGGAAGTGACGGAAGTTGATGGCGATGAAGTGGTGGTTGACGGTAACCACATGCTAGCAGGTCAAACGCTGACCTTTGATGTTGAAGTGATTGCGGTGCGTGAAGCAACGGCAGAAGAGATCGAGCACGGCCATATCCACCAAGATGGTGGCAGCTGTGGTGGTCACGACCACGATCATGAAGGCGGCTGTTGTGGCGGCGAAGGCCATGGCCATCACCATCACCACCACGGTGAAAAAGATGGCTGCTGCGGTGGCGGTAGCTGCGGCTCTCACTAATCGTATTGGGCATTCTCAGGCGATCGCCTTGAGATGTTAAACCGATAATAAAGCGCAAGTTGAGTAATCAACTTGCGCTTTTTGCTTTTCTGCGCTGAGATAACCCGTCCCTTGTTAGTTATTGAGTTGAGAGCATGAACAAACCGATTTCAATCGCCATTCATGGTGGTGCTGGCACCATTTTACGCACGCAAATGAGCACGGAGTTGAAGCAGGCGATCTTGAACGATCTGCAACGCGCCGTGCAGGCAGGCTACGCGCTGTTGCAAGAAGGGGCCGACGCGCTGGACGCGGTGGTTGCCGCGGTGAAAGTGATGGAAGATTCACCGCATTTCAATGCGGGAAAAGGCTCGGTGCTGACCAACAATGAGATGGTTGAAATGGACGCCTCACTGATGCATGGGCGTGATTGGCAAGCTGGCGCGGTGGCTGGGGTGCGTCACATCAAAAACCCGATTGAACTGGCACGTGACGTGTTGCGAAACAGCCCACATGTGCTGCTAATTGGTGAGGGGGCGGAGAAATTCGCTTTTGAACAGGGCCACGCTTACACCGAACAAGATTACTTCTTTACCGATCGCCGTTACGAGCAACTGCTGTCGATGCGCGAAAAAGGCTTGTTTGCCCTTTCCGAAGCCAAATATCCGGATGATAAAAAGCACGGCACTGTGGGAGCTGTGGCGCTGGACGCGCAGGGAAATCTTGCCGCCGCAACCAGTACTGGTGGTGTGACCAACAAAAAGTATGGCCGGGTCGGTGATTCGGCGCTGATCGGCTGTGGCACGGTGGCAGAAAATGGCGTCGTCGCGGTGTCGACCACGGGAGTGGGAGAGTTTTTTATTCGTAAACGCGTGGCCGAAGATGTGGCAGCGCGTATGCGTTATTTAAAAGAAGATGTGCATACTGCCTGTGAACACATCATTCAAGGCGAGCTGAAAAGTATGGGCGGCGAAGGTGGGTTAATCGCACTGGACGCACATGGTGAGATTCATTTTGCCATGAACAGCTCTGGCATGTACCGCGCCTCAATAGACGTTGCGGGCAATCTGAGTGTGAAAATTTACGCTGACGAATAACCTTAAGTTCAAGAGCCTGCAAAGTGCGAGGCTCTTGCTCTTTCTCAATAGTGCGGTGGAGGCGGCTCTTTGGCTGGATCGGCCAAGTTCGACGTCTCCATGTTCTTCATCTTGCCAACCATATACTTCATCTGATGCTGCATTTTGCCGATCAATAACTGCTGTTGTGCCAAGGCATCATTGAGCTCTTCAATGGTTTGTTCCTGAAAAGCAAGCTGGCATTCAAGGTCGTTAAGCCGATTTTCCAATTGTGCAATGGTTTTGTCTGTCATGTTAATTCTCTAGTGTCCAAGCTTGCGCAATGCCAGCGGATGTCGCAGTTATTACTCTGCGCTTGGCATCGAAAGCGGCATCATACACTACCGCGCGTGGTGGGCGAGCATCTTTTAGTGGCTCAACCTCATAACTTTCCTTCTGCTTGCCGCTGGTGGTGTTCCACAGTGCTACCTGCCCAGAGGGCGTGCCCGTGAGCAGCCAGCGGCCATCGTCGGAAAAACGCGCCGTGGAGAAAATCAGCTGTCGCGCCCAGCTTTTAAGCTGTGTCACCTGCTCACCACTGGTTAAGTCCCAAATCACCGCCTGATTGCCGCCATCAGAGGTAAAGGCTAATTGACCATCACGCTGCAACGCTACCCGGTTGACCCGCTCTTCATGTTCGAACGTGCGCAAAATCAGCCCAGTTTCGGTGTCCCACAAATAGGCTTTATAGTCATTTCCTCCCGTCAAGGCAAAGCGGCCATTGGCCGACAGGGCGACTGAATTGACTTTTTCTTGATGGGCGAGGAACTCCATGCGCCTGCCGCTGACTAAGTTGACGTAAATGGCTTTGCCGTTAGACAAACCAAGCAACACTTGCTCGCCATTGCTGCTGATATCGGCGTCGCGAATAATGCCATCAGAGATAGACCAGAGGCCCTGAGCTTGAGTCCAGCCTAAATCCCAAACCGCAAAGTTCATTTGTGTTGCGGTAATAGCAAAACGACCGTTGTCTGAAATGCGAATATTGGAGACGACGTTGGCTTGTGGATCTTGCGCGCCTAACTGAGAGAGTTCTTTGTTTTCCACCAGATCCCAAAGAACCAGTTGGCGAGAGGTTGAATAAAGCAGTGCAAAGCGCCCGTCACGGCTTAGTGCGAAACTGGTGGCGCCTTGCGGTTCTATCTCCCAGCGTTGGACGTCCTGCTTGGAAAAAAAACAGCCATTTAACACGGTGATGACAATCAACAGTAGCGAGGAATGAAAAATTCTTTGCATCACATCTAATATTCCGGTTTGTGTCCCAAGACATATCACTAGTATATTGGTATAACGATGGACTTCACCAATCTGTTACGAGATTTGTGCACAATAACCAATGGTTTAACCCATTAACTGGAGAGTTTAATGAAATCAGTTTTAAAAGTGTCACTGCTTGCAGCGACAGTTATGCTGGCGGTAGGCTGTCAGAAAGAAGAAGCAAAACCAGACGCTGCGCCAAAAGTTGAGCAAGTGCAGGCTGAAACTGGTAAAGCGGTTCAATTTAATTCAGAAGATGACAAAGCGGCTTACGCAATTGGTGTCTCTTTTGCAAACTACCTAAGCGCCAGCTTAGACAAGCCAAGCGAGATTGGCATTACACTGAACAAAGATTTGGTTCTTAAAGGGATCGAACACGTATTTGCGGGTAACCCAGAGCTGAATGAAGCCGACACACGTGCTGCGCTAGAAGCGCTTGATAAGCGTGTTGCAGAGACCATGCAGAAGAAAGCCGCGGAAAAAGCGGACGCAGCGAAAAAAGCGGGTGACGAGTTCCGTGCTGAGTTTGAGAAACAAGAAGGCGTGGTTAAGACCGAATCTGGCCTGCTTTACCAAGTGCTGACACCAGCTGAAGGCGAGAAGCCGAAAGACACTGACACAGTGCAAGTGCACTACAAAGGCACACTCACCAACGGCGAGCAGTTCGACAGCTCTTACGATCGCGGTGAGCCAGCCACCTTCCCGCTGAACCGTGTTATCCCTGGTTGGACTGAAGGGGTACAACTGATGCCTGTGGGTTCTAAGTTCAAGTTTGTTATCCCACCCGAAACTGGCTTACGGCACGCAAGACACACCAAGCATCCCAGCAAACTCAACGCTGGTGTTTGAAGTGGAACTGCTGAAGATTGAAAATGGTGACGCTGCGCAGTAATTTATCGCGCTTTATCATCGACAAGGGCCTGAATTTTTTCGGGCCCTTTTTTGTTCTAAGTCACTAGTTCGAGAGTTTGCTAGGTGTTCTGTTCAAAATTTCTGATAAACTTACAGCAATTTGTTGATTTTTCGCTCGAAGGCTACAACAGTGACAACTACAGAAACATTAACTGCGGACATGTTGCTCGAGATGGAATCCGTTCACGTGAAACCATTTACCGAGCACGACAAAATCATTTTGCGATCTTACGAGGCGGTCGTTGACGGCATCGCCAGTTTGATCGGCCCTTTTTGTGAGATCGTTCTGCACTCACTTGAAGATCTCAATACGTCGGCGATTAAAATTGCTAATGGTGAGAATACCGGGCGTCAGGTAGGTTCACCCATTACCGATTTAGCACTGAAAATGCTAAGGGACATCGAGGGTTCGGAGCGCAATTTTTCCCGTTCCTATTTCACGCGTGCCAAAGGTGGCGTGTTGATGAAATCGATCACCATCGCGATTCGTAATGGGGAAAATCGCGTTATTGGCCTATTGTGTATCAACGTCAACCTTGATGCGCCGTTTTCTCAGGTGCTGCAATCGTTCATGCCAACCGAAGAAGCCAAGCAAGCGGCGTCATCGGTCAACTTTGCCAGTGATGTCGAAGAGCTGGTGGATCAAACCGTAGAACGGACCATCGAAGAGATTAACGCAGACAAGTCGGTCTCCAACAACACCAAAAACCGTCAAATCGTTATGGAGCTGTTTGATAAAGGCATTTTTGATATCAAAGACGCCATCAATCGCGTGGCGGATCGCCTCAATATCTCCAAACACACGGTCTACCTCTACATTCGTCAACGCAAGACTGAGGATGATGAGAAGTGAGCGCTTTGACGTACACCCTCGTCGTGACTGGGCCAGTGTATGGTACGCAGTCGGCGCGCAGCGCCTATCAGTTTGCGAAACGCGCTGATTGAACAAGGCCACACCTTAGTGAGTGTTTTTTTCTACCAAGAGGGTGTCAGCAACGGCAGTGGCTTGACTGTGCCAGCGAATGACGAATTTGATTTGGTTAAAGCATGGCAAAAGCTTGCTACACAGCACAAAGTGCGGCTGGAGACTTGTGTCGCGGCGGCGCTTCGCCGTGGTGTGATCGGAGAAGAAGAGGCCCAGCAGCATGCCTTAACACAGCATAATTTAGCCGAGGGTTTTACTCAGGCAGGGCTTGGCAGCCTCGCTGAAGCCATGTTAGTGCAAGATAGGGTGGTGCAGTTTTGAGTCAATTAACCTATTTATTCCGCACAGCGCCGCATGGCAGTGCCTCTGGCCGAGAAGGCATTGATGCGCTTCTCGCCGCCTCTGCCTACTGTGAAGACATTAGTGTGATTTTCATGGGGGATGGGGTTTATCAGCTCTTACAAGGGCAGCAGCCTTCGGGTATTCTTAGCAAAGACTATGCACCAATGCTGAAACTGTTTGACCTTTATGATATCGAGCAAGTCTACGTTTGTACCCAGTCGCTAATAGAGCGAGGGGTTGCGCTCGCTGATTTGGTTATCGAAGCCCATCAAGTCGATAAGCTGCAGTTGCAAACCAAACTTCAACAAGCCGGTAAGCTGCTCACCTTCTGAGAGAGAAATATGCTGCACATTGTCAAATCCGTTTCCGCCATTGCCGAGCTTATTTCGGCTGTCACAGAGCAAGATGAGGTCATTCTGATAGAAAATGCGGTGTATGCGGCCAACCCGCAGCACCGAGATTTTCAACAAATTCGCCCGCTGAATGTCTATGTTCTTGATAATGACTTACTGGCAAGAGGTCTGGCTGAGCGAGTCAGTCCTTCGTGCCTACAGGTCGATTATCTTGGTTTTGTGGCGCTAACCGCAAAGCATGACAGTTCACTGACTTGGAACTAAGTCCTTATCCTCTAAGGGCTGGCATCAAGTATGCGTATGTACTGGACAAAAAAGATCCGCATATTTCTTGACACACTTCTCACTGCTGCATAGAATTTTGCGTCCCTAACTCGCTCACGTGGGTTGGGGACTAGATTTTTCACAAAGCTTACTTTAAGTAAATCAGGAGCTAGTTAATGGCAACTATTAACCAGTTGGTACGTAAGCCACGTGCTAAGCAAGTTGTTAAAAGCAACGTGCCAGCACTAGAAGCGTGCCCACAAAAACGTGGTGTATGTACTCGTGTTTACACTACTACACCAAAAAAACCTAACTCAGCACTTCGTAAAGTTTGTCGTGTACGTCTGACAAACGGCTTCGAAGTAACATCGTACATCGGCGGTGAAGGTCACAACCTTCAGGAGCACTCAGTTGTTCTTATCCGCGGTGGCCGTGTTAAAGACCTTCCAGGTGTTCGCTACCACACAGTACGTGGTGCACTTGACTGTGCAGGCGTGAACAACCGTAAGCAAGCACGTTCTAAGTACGGTGTGAAACGTCCTAAGTCTTAATTCCCTTCTTTTTAGTAAGAAGCGTTAAGTAAGGCCAAACACTAAAATTATTTTTAATTTTGAAGAAACTGAAAAGTTTTGGATAACCTGAAGAAGACAACGGAGAATATCCATGCCACGTCGTCGCGTTATTGGTCAGCGTAAGATCCTTCCAGATCCAAAGTTCAAATCTGAACTGCTGGCAAAATTCGTTAACATCCTTATGGTTGACGGTAAAAAATCTGTTGCAGAGAAAATTGTTTACACTGCACTAGACACCATGGCTGAGAAATCTGGCAAAGATCACTTAGCTGTATTTGAAGAAGCTCTTGAAAATGTTCGCCCAGCGGTAGAAGTTAAATCTCGCCGTGTAGGTGGTTCAACTTACCAAGTGCCAGTAGAAGTACGTCCGGTTCGCCGTAACGCACTTGCTATGCGTTGGTTGGTTGAAGCTGCGCGTAAGCGTGGTGAAAAATCTATGGCTGCTCGCCTAGCTGCTGAAATGCTAGACGCGTCAGACAACAAAGGTACTGCTGTTAAGAAACGTGAAGACGTTCACCGTATGGCAGAAGCGAACAAAGCGTTTGCTCATTACCGCTGGTAATGCCTTCTGTGCTGCGAGGTCCTCTCGCAGCACTTTTCTACACTCTAAGGATTCCCTTAGTAAGAGGATACAATCGTGGCTCGTAAAACTCCTATTGAGCGCTACCGTAACATCGGTATCTGTGCTCACGTAGATGCAGGTAAAACAACCACAACTGAGCGTATTCTGTTCTACACTGGCCTTTCTCACAAAATCGGCGAAGTTCACGATGGTGCGGCAACCATGGACTGGATGGAGCAGGAGCAGGAGCGTGGTATCACAATCACCTCGGCTGCGACGACTACCTTCTGGCGTGGTATGGAAGCACAATTCCAAGATCATCGCGTAAACATCATTGATACCCCTGGACACGTTGACTTTACTATCGAAGTAGAGCGTTCACTTCGTGTACTCGATGGTGCAGTGGTGGTGTTCTGTGGCTCATCTGGTGTTGAACCTCAGTCTGAAACTGTATGGCGTCAAGCAGATAAATATCATGTTCCACGCATGGTATTTGTGAACAAAATGGACCGTACAGGTGCAGATTTCCTACGCGTTGTGAAACAAATTAAAAATCGTCTTGGTGCGAACCCAGTTCCTATCCAACTGAACGTTGGTGCGGAAGAGGAGTTCAAAGGTGTCATCGACCTAATCAAGATGAAATTCATCAACTGGAATGAAGCCGATCAGGGCATGACCTTCACTTATGAAGAGATCCCGGCGGATATGGTTGAGTTGGCAAATGAATGGCGCAACAACTTAGTTGAAGCCGCCGCTGAAGCCAACGAAGAGTTGATGGACAAATACCTTGAAGAAGGTGAACTGAGTGAAGCAGAGATCAAGCAAGGTCTGCGCTCGCGTACACTAAACAACGAAATCGTGCTAGCCACTTGTGGTAGTGCGTTTAAAAACAAAGGTGTACAAGCAGTGTTGGATGCTGTGATCGAATATCTGCCATCACCAGTAGATGTACCAGCCATTAAAGGTGTGGATGAAAACGACAATGAAGTTGAGCGTCATGCTGACGACAACGAACCGTTTTCCGCGCTTGCCTTTAAAATTGCGACAGACCCATTTGTGGGTACGCTGACCTTTATGCGCGTCTACTCAGGCGTGGTCAATACGGGTGATGCGGTTTACAACTCGGTTAAGCAGAAGAAAGAGCGTTTTGGCCGTATCGTTCAGATGCATGCCAATAAGCGCGATGAGATCAAAGAAGTTCGCGCGGGCGATATTGCCGCCGCGATTGGCCTCAAAGACGTTACCACTGGCGATACACTTTGCGATGTTAACCACAAAGTGATTCTGGAGCGTATGGAGTTCCCAGAAACCTGTCATCCAGATCGCGGTAGAACCACGCTCGAAAGCCGATCAAGAAAAAATGGGTATCGCGCTAGGTAAACTGGCAGCAGAAGATCCATCATTCCGTGTCGAAACGGATGCAGAAACAGGTCAAACGTTGATTTCAGGTATGGGTGAACTGCACCTGGACATCATCGTTGATCGCATGAAACGTGAGTTCAGCGTGGATTGCAACGTAGGTAAACCTCAAGTCGCTTATCGCGAAACCATTCGTGGTAAAGCAGAAGTCGAAGGTAAGTTTGTTCGCCAGTCTGGTGGCCGTGGTCAATATGGACATGTCTGGATCAAACTCGAGCCTTCTGAACTTGGCGCAGGTTTTGTCTTCGTTGATGAAGTGGTTGGTGGTGCCATTCCTAAGGAATTCATTGCTCCGGTTGCGAAAGGTATCGAAGAACAGATGAATAGTGGTGTTCTGGCTGGTTACCCAGTCTTGGATATTAAAGCTACACTATTTGATGGCTCTTACCACGATGTCGACTCGAGCGAGATGGCGTTTAAAATCGCTGGTTCAATGGCATTCAAGAAGGGGGCGCTTGAAGCGCAACCTGTTATTCTTGAGCCTATGATGAAAGTTGAAATAACTACACCGGAAGACTGGATGGGTGACGTAGTCGGCGACCTTAATCGTCGTCGTGGCATCATTGAAGGTATGGATGAAGGCGTGGCGGGTCTAAAGATCATTCGCGCGCAGGTTCCGCTGTCCGAGATGTTTGGTTATGCAACAGACCTACGCTCTGCAACTCAAGGTCGTGCCTCATATTCAATGGAATTCCATGAGTATGCTGAAGTCCCTAAAAATATTGCTGAAGCAATTATTGCAGAACGCGGTTATTAAATAGGACGTAGATCTGGGAAAAAGTGTTCTCTTTTTTACAGATCAACACGCCCAAATATTGCGCTGACGAGCGTTGGCGCATAAAATATCAATTTCTGGCGCGTCATGATCAACAGAGATCGTGGCGAATCATAACTAGGAAGGAACACGATCGTGTCTAAAGAAAAATTTGAACGTACGAAACCGCACGTAAACGTTGGTACTATCGGCCACGTTGACCACGGTAAAACAACTCTAACTGCAGCTATCTGTACTACTTTGTCAAAAGTTTACGGTGGTAAAGCACGTGACTTCGCATCTATCGATAACGCACCAGAAGAGCGTGAGCGTGGTATCACAATCTCTACTTCTCACGTAGAGTACGACACACCAAACCGTCACTACGCACACGTAGACTGTCCTGGACACGCTGACTATGTTAAAAACATGATCACTGGTGCTGCACAGATGGACGGTGGTATCCTAGTTGTTGCTGCAACAGATGGTCCAATGCCACAAACTCGTGAGCACATCCTACTAGGCCGTCAGGTTGGTATCCCTTACATCATCGTATTCATGAACAAATGTGACATGGTTGATGATGAAGAGCTTCTAGAGCTAGTAGAAATGGAAGTTCGTGAGCTTCTATCTGAATACGATTTCCCAGGTGATGACCTACCAGTTATCCAAGGTTCTGCACTAGGCGCACTAAACGGCGAAGAGCAGTGGGAAGCGAAAATCGTTGAACTAGCAGAAGCGCTAGACAACTACATCCCAGAGCCAGAGCGTGCAGTAGACATGCCGTTCCTGATGCCAATCGAAGACGTATTCTCAATCCAAGGTCGTGGTACAGTAGTAACTGGCCGTATCGAGCGCGGTATTCTGAAAGTTGGTGATGAAGTAGCAATCGTAGGTATCAAAGATACTACAACGACTACTTGTACTGGTGTTGAGATGTTCCGTAAGCTGCTAGACGAAGGTCGTGCAGGTGAGAACGTTGGTGCACTACTACGTGGTACTAAGCGTGATGAAGTAGAACGTGGCCAAGTACTAGCGAAGCCTGGTTCAATCACTCCACACACTAAGTTCGAATCAGAAGTATACGTACTGTCTAAAGATGAAGGTGGTCGTCACACTCCATTCTTCAAAGGCTACCGTCCACAGTTCTACTTCCGTACAACTGACGTAACTGGTGATATCTCTCTACCAGAAGGCGTAGAAATGGTAATGCCAGGCGACAACATCCAAATGGTTGTTGAGCTAATTGCACCTATCGCAATGGACGAAGGTCTACGTTTCGCAATCCGCGAAGGTGGCCGTACTGTTGGTGCTGGTGTTGTTGCGAAGATCATCGCTTAATTCTCTGAGTTAAACGGAATCTTGCACTTTTCTTCAGCTTGAAGAACAGCGCGCAAGAAAAGAGGAAGCTTCGGCTTCCTCTTTTCGTTTTAGTTATAAAAAAAATCGACATTTTCCTCTGAGTTTTCACGTGGATATCTAATGTTTTCAACATCTTCTTTGCGTATGAGGAGATTGAAAAACAAGCCTAAGTGAGCCTGGGTGTTTGCTGTTGCTAATCTTAATAACAATTCGATCTATCAGACACAATCAATAATGCTGGAAATAAGAATGATTCTCTTTTATTCTTTGTGGGTGTTATCAATTCAGGTTTGTGTTTGTATATGTACGTTTGCTTATGTCACGGTGTTTCAGATAAGAAGATTCGTCAACTTGTTCTGGAAGAGGGAGTGACGGACATTAGAGGGATAAAGAAGTGCACAGCACTGGGAAGCCAGTGTGGTAAATGTGTCAGAACCGCTAAAGAAGTGATGAACGAAATTGTGCCAGTTCTCTTCAGAGAGGCGAGTTAACATAGTTAGGCGTCGAGTTTTTTGACTCTTCCTTATTTGGTTCTAAAGTTAATAGAGTCAAATAGGAGGGCTATGTTATGAAAGGCGATCCAATCATCATTCAACATCTCAACAAAGTACTCGGAAACGAGCTTGTCGCTATTAATCAATATTTTCTGCACGCCCGCATGTATAAAGACTGGGGTTTGAAGCACTTAGCGGACAAAGAGTACCACGAATCGATTGACGAGATGAAACACGCTGATCATCTTATTGAGCGTATCTTATTCTTAGAAGGGCTCCCTAATTTACAAGATCTTGGTAAACTCATGATCGGAGAAGATACTCAAGAGATGCTTGAGTGTGACCTAAAGCTTGAAATGATGGCTATCCCGGATCTAAAAGATGCCATAGCCTACGCGGAAGATATCAGAGATTATGTCTCCAGAGATCTATTCCAAGAAATATTGGAAGATGAAGAAGAACACGTAGACTGGTTAGAAACACAACTGGGCCTAATCCAAATGACTGGGCTAGAAAATTACTTACAGGCTCAGTTTGTCGAAGAATAGCAGAACTCCAACCTATATTTATTGAAAGGGCATATGGCCAGATGATGCCGACAATGTGTCTACATCAGACAGCGTCTTTTTGTCTAGGCGATGCCTTTTTTCTCTAGCTGATACACGCCCCCCCATCTATTTAACGTTTATTTTTCAAACAGTACTTGCAAGCCGTTTTGTGATCTGTATAATACGTCGCACTGACATGTTCAGTTGTGAACCAATGAGCAGCGAGGAGCCGACAAATCCTAATGATTTGAAGGGTAACGTAAACTCAGCTTATGTTCGCAGTTAATACAATTAGTACACAGCTTCATTCGTGATAGCTGAATGCTAATCGAAAATTAACTGACAATGTACCCAATTGTGGTACTACGGTTTCACATAAATCAATCGGCATTCTCTCGCCATATGCGAGTCTGAGTGGCGATATTGTTTGTGTAATTTTTAATAATTGGAGCTCTGTCTCATGCAGAACCAACGTATCCGTATCCGCCTAAAAGCTTTCGATTACAAACTGATCGATGCTTCTACAGCGGAAATCGTTGAAACAGCTAAGCGCACTGGCGCACAGGTTCGTGGTCCAATCCCACTACCTACTCGTAAAGAGCGTTTCACCGTTCTTATCTCTCCACACGTTAACAAGAAAGCTCGTGACCAGTACGAAATTCGTACTCACAAGCGTCTAATCGACATCGTTGAGCCAACAGACAAAACTGTTGATGCTCTGATGCGTCTAGACCTTGCTGCAGGCGTTGACGTTCAAATTAGCCTAGGTTAAGGGAGATTAGAAGAATGATTGGTCTAATCGGTCGTAAAGTGGGCATGACCCGCGTATTTACTGAAGAAGGCGTTTCTATCCCAGTAACAGTTGTTGAGGTTGAAGCGAACCGTGTTGCTCAAGTTAAATCTCTTGAGTCTGACGGCTATGCAGCAATCCAAGTTACTACTGGTTCTAAGAAAGCTAACCGTGTAACTAAGCCAGAAGCTGGTCACTTTGCGAAAGCGGGTGTAGAAGCTGGTCGCGGTCTTTGGGAATTCCGCTTAGAAAACGGCGAAGAGTTCGAAGTTGGTGCAGAACTAACTGTTGAACTGTTCAACGAAATTAAGAAAGTAGACGTTACTGGTACATCTAAAGGTAAAGGTTTCCAAGGCACTGTTAAGCGCTGGAACTTCCGTACTCAAGATATGACTCACGGTAACTCTTTGTCTCACCGTGCTCCTGGTTCTATCGGTCAATGTCAGACTCCAGGTCGCGTATTTAAAGGCAAGAAAATGGCAGGTCACATGGGTGCTGAGCGTGTAACGACTCAAAACCTAGAGATCGTACGAGTTGACGCTGAGCGCAATCTGCTTCTTATTAAAGGTGCAGTCCCAGGCGCAACTGGCGGTAACGTGATCGTCAAACCAGCTGTTAAAGCATAACGTCTAGGAGTAAGTAATGGAATTGATGGTTAAAGGTGCTAACGCACTAACTGTTTCCGAAACTACTTTCGGACGTGAGTTCAACGAAGCTCTTGTACACCAAGTAGTTGTTGCGTACGCAGCAGGTGCTCGTCAAGGCACTCGTGCTCAAAAGACACGTTCAGAAGTTTCTGGCGGTGGTGCTAAGCCATGGCGTCAAAAAGGTACTGGCCGTGCACGTGCTGGTACAATTCGTAGCCCAATCTGGCGTACAGGTGGTGTTACTTTTGCT
This sequence comes from Vibrio cidicii, assembly GCF_009763805.1. Classification (NCBI taxonomy): domain Bacteria; kingdom Pseudomonadati; phylum Pseudomonadota; class Gammaproteobacteria; order Vibrionales; family Vibrionaceae; genus Vibrio; species Vibrio cidicii. Next base: position 3,185,665 of record NZ_CP046804.1, read on the forward strand.
GCGAAACCACAAGATCACAGCCAAAAAGTAAACAAGAAAATGTACCGTGGTGCGATGAAGAGCATTCTTTCTGAGCTAGTTCGTCAAGAGCGTCTAATCGTTGTTGATAACTTCTCAGTAGAAGCACCAAAGACAAAAGAGCTAGTAGCTAAGCTTAAAGAACTTGAGCTTAACGATGTACTCATCGTTACTGGCGAAGTAGACGAGAATCTATTCTTAGCTGCTCGTAACCTATACAAAGTTGACGTGCGTGACGCATCTGGTATCGATCCAGTAAGCCTAATCGCGTTTAACAAGGTTCTAATGACTGCAGCAGCAGTTAAGCAAGTTGAGGAGATGCTGGCATGATCACTGAAGAGCGTCTACTAAAAGTTCTACGTGCACCGCACATCTCTGAAAAAGCAACTATGGCTGCTGAGAAAGCGAACACTATCGTTTTCAAAGTAGCGAAAGATGCAACTAAGAAAGAGATCAAAGCAGCTGTAGAAAAGCTATTTGAAGTTGAAGTTAAGTCTGTAAATACTCTTATCACTAAGGGTAAGACCAAGCGTCAAGGTCTACGCCAAGGCCGTCGTTCAGACGTGAAGAAAGCGTACGTGACGTTGAAAGAAGGTCAAGATCTTGACTTCGTTGGCGGCGCGGAATAACAGGAGTAGTTGAATAATGGCTATTGTTAAATGTAAGCCGACTTCGGCTGGTCGTCGTCACGTTGTTAAAATCGTAAATGCTGACCTGTACAAAGGTAAGCCATACGCACCTCTTCTAGAGAAAAACTCTAAGAATGGTGGTCGTAACAACAACGGTCGTATCACAGTACGTCACATCGGTGGCGGTCACAAGCACCACTACCGTGTAGTTGACTTCAAACGTACTAAAGATGGCATCCCAGCGAAAGTTGAGCGTCTAGAATACGATCCAAACCGTAGCGCAAACATCGCTCTAGTTTCTGTACGCAGACGGTGAGCGTCGTTACATCATTGCACCAAAAGGTTTGCAAGCGGGTGACGTTATCCAATCTGGCGTTGATGCGCCGATCAAAGCGGGTAACACTCTACCAATGCGCAATATCCCAGTGGGTTCTACCGTTCACTGTGTTGAACTAACTCCTGGTAAAGGTGCACAGTTGGCTCGTTCAGCGGGTGCTTACGCTCAGCTAGTAGCTCGTGATGGTTCTTACGTAACTATCCGTCTGCGTTCTGGCGAAATGCGTAAAGTTCTTTCTGAAGGCCGCGCAACGATCGGTGAAGTTGGTAACTCTGAGCACATGCTTCGTGAGCTTGGTAAAGCGGGTGCATCTCGCTGGCGCGGTGTTCGTCCAACCGTTCGCGGTGTGGTAATGAACCCGGTTGACCACCCACACGGTGGTGGTGAAGGTCGTACTTCTGGTGGCCGTCACCCAGTTTCACCTTGGGGTATGCCAACTAAAGGCTACAAGACTCGTAGCAACAAACGCACTGACAAGTACATCGTACGTCGTCGTAACAAGTAATCTATATAAAGAGGAATCGCCATGCCACGTTCTCTCAAGAAAGGTCCATTTATTGACCTACACTTGCTGAAGAAGGTAGAGAAAGCGGTGGAAAGCGGAGACAAAAAGCCACTTAAGACTTGGTCCCGTCGTTCAATGATCATCCCTACGATGATCGGTTTGACCATCGCTGTCCATAATGGTCGTCAGCACGTTCCAGTTTTCGTTACCGAAGAAATGATCGGTCACAAGCTGGGTGAATTCGCACCAACACGTACTTACCGCGGTCATGCTGCGGATAAGAAAGCTAAGAAGCGTTAAGGAGTAAATAATGGAAGCTATTGCTAAACATAACTTTGCTCGCATTTCGCCTCAGAAAGCTCGCTTAGTTGCGGATCTAATTCGTGGTAAATCTGTTGACCAAGCTCTTGAAATCCTAACTTTCAGCAACAAAAAAGCGGCTGTACTAGTTAAGAAAGTTCTAGAGTCTGCTATCGCTAACGCGGAGCACAACGAAGGTGCGGATATTGACGATCTGAATGTCGCAAAAATCTTTGTAGATGAAGGCCCAACCATGAAGCGTATTATGCCTCGTGCTAAAGGTCGTGCGGATCGTATCTTGAAGCGTTCAAGCCACATCACTGTTGTTGTAGCAGATCGCTAGAGACTAGGAGAGTAAGCAATGGGTCAAAAAGTACATCCTAATGGTATTCGTCTAGGCATCGTTAAGCCTTGGAATGCTACATGGTTTGCTAACACCAAAGATTTCGCTGACAACCTAGACGGCGACTTCAAGGTACGTCAGTTCCTAACTAAAGAACTGGCTAAAGCGTCTCTATCACGCATCGTTATCGAGCGTCCTGCTAAGAGCATCCGTGTGACTATTCACACAGCTCGCCCAGGTGTTGTCATCGGTAAGAAAGGTGAAGACGTAGAGAAACTACGCACAGCTGTAGCAAAAATTGCAGGTGTACCAGCGCAAATTAACATCGCTGAAGTACGTAAGCCTGAACTAGATGCGCAACTTGTTGGTGACAGCATCGCGTCTCAGCTAGAGCGTCGTGTAATGTTCCGTCGTGCTATGAAGCGTGCGGTACAAAACGCAATGCGTCTAGGTGCTAAGGGTATCAAAGTGGAAGTAAGCGGTCGTCTAGGCGGCGCTGAAATCGCACGTTCTGAGTGGTACCGTGAAGGCCGTGTGCCTCTACACACTCTACGTGCAGACATTGATTACGCAACTTCTTCGGCTCACACCACATACGGTGTAATCGGCATTAAAGTTTGGATCTTCAAAGGTGAGATCCTAGGCGGTATGCCAGCAGCAACTGAAGCTGCAGAGCCAAAGGCTGACAAGCCTAAGAAGCAGCGTAAAGGCCGTAAGTAAGGAGTCGACAGATGCTACAACCTAAACGTACTAAGTTCCGTAAGGTTCATACTGGTCGTAACCGCGGTCTAGCTAAAGGTACTGAAGTAAGCTTTGGTTCTTTTGGTCTTAAAGCTGTTGGCCGTGGTCGTTTGACTGCTCGTCAAATCGAAGCTGCACGTCGTGCTATGACGCGTCACATCAAGCGTCAAGGTAAAATCTGGATCCGTGTGTTCCCAGACAAACCTATCACTGAAAAACCACTTGAAGTTCGTCAAGGTAAGGGTAAAGGTAACGTTGAGTACTGGGTAGCCCAAATCCAACCTGGTAAGGTTATGTACGAAGTTGATGGTGTACCTGAAGAATTGGCGCGTGAAGCGTTCCGCCTAGCGGCTCGCAAACTGCCATTCAAGACTACATTTGTAACTAAGCAGGTGATGTGATGAAAGCACTAGATCTACGCGAAAAAAGCGTTGAAGAGCTTAACGCTGAGCTATTGAATTTGCTACGTGAACAGTTCAACTTGCGCATGCAAGCAGCAACTGGTCAACTACAGCAAACTCATACTCTGAAAGCTGTACGCCGTGATATCGCACGTGTGAAAACTGTTTTGACTGAGAAGGCAGGCGCATAATGAGCGACAAAATTCGTACTCAACAAGGTCGTGTTGTTAGTGACAAAATGGACAAGTCTATTGTTGTTGCTATCGAGCGCATGGTGAAGCACCCTATCTACGGTAAATTCGTTAAGCGCACGACTAAAGTTCACGCACACGACGAAAACAACGAATGTGGCATTGGCGACACCGTTGAAATTCGTGAGTGTCGTCCATTGTCTAAGACTAAATCTTGGACTTTGGTAAAAGTTGTAGAAAAGGCGAAGATTTAATCTTACCTCTTCTGTGAACGCGAACGGCTCCAAAATTATTTTTTGGAGCCGTTTATTTTTTGACTACCCAATCACAAAAAAGGGTGGTACAATTCGCGTCCCTTATAAAGAGGCAGCCCGACCCGAGAGGGTCTAGTTTTTTAATATTTAGCGGAGCACTAACATGATCCAAATGCAAAGTATGCTGGACGCAGCTGATAACTCAGGCGCTCGCAGCGTAATGTGTATTAAGGTTCTGGGTGGCTCTCACCGTCGTTATGCACACATCGGTGACATCATCAAAGTTACTGTTAAGGAAGCAATTCCACGCGGTAAAGTTAAGAAAGGTGATGTACTGAAGGCGGTGGTAGTTCGCACCCGTAAAGGCGTACGTCGTCCAGACGGTTCTGTCATTCGCTTCGACCGAAACGCTTGTGTACTGTTGAACAACAACAGTGAACAACCTATCGGTACACGCATCTTTGGTCCTGTGACTCGCGAACTTCGTGGCGATAAGTTCATGAAGATCGTTTCACTGGCTCCAGAAGTTCTGTAAGGAGCGGCAATATAATGGCAGCTAAAATCCGTCGTAATGACGAAGTAATCGTTCTTGCTGGTAAAGATAAAGGCAAGAAAGGTAAAGTAACTAAGGTTCTAGCAACTGGTAAAGTTATCGTTGAAGGTATCAACCTTGTTAAGAAACACCAGAAACCTGTTCCTGCACTAGGTATCCAAGGCGGTATCGTAGAGCAAGAAGCAGCAATCGACGTTTCTAACGTGGCTATCTTCAACGCTGCAACTGGTAAAGCTGACCGTGTCGGTTTCCGTTTTGAAGACGGCCAAAAGGTTCGTTTCTTCAAGTCAAACGGTGAAACCGTTTCTAACTAATTTAGAAAGTAATTTGGAGTTCTACTATGGCGAAACTGCATGATTACTACAAGTCGTCTGTAGTCGCTGAACTGACCAAACAGTTCGGTTACACAAGCGTCATGCAAGTCCCTAGAATCGAGAAAATCACCCTGAACATGGGTGTTGGCGAAGCTATCAACGATAAAAAACTGCTAGAAAACGCAGCTTCTGATATGGCAACGATCTCTGGTCAAAAGCCTCTTATCACTAAAGCGCGTAAATCTGTTGCAGGTTTCAAAATCCGTGAAGGCTACCCTATCGGTTGTAAAGTAACCTTGCGTGGCGAACGTATGTGGGATTTTATGGAGCGTTTAATCTCTATCGCTCTTCCACGTGTACGTGACTTCCGTGGTGTTAACGCTAAGTCTTTTGACGGTCGCGGTAACTACAGCATGGGCGTTCGCGAGCAAATCATCTTCCCGGAAATCGACTTTGATAAAGTTGATCGTGTACGCGGCCTAGACATCACTATTACGACGTCTGCTGGTACTGATGAGGAAGGCCGTGCTCTGCTGGCTGCCTTTAACTTCCCATTCCGTAAGTAAGGTGAAGGGTTACTGTTATGGCTAAACAATCAATGAAAGCACGTGAAGTAAAACGTGCAAAGCTAGTAGCTAAGTTCGCTGAGAAGCGTGCTTCTCTAAAAGCTATCATCAGCGATGTAAATGCATCAGAAGAAGATCGTTGGAATGCGGTTCTAAAACTGCAAACTCTTCCACGTGATTCAAGTGCGTCACGTCAGCGCAACCGTTGTAACCAAACTGGTCGTCCACACGGTTACCTACGTAAATTCGGTCTGAGCCGTATCAAAGTTCGTGAAGCTTGCATGAAAGGCGAGATTCCTGGACTTCGTAAGGCTAGCTGGTAATTGCCACTTAATCATTTGGAGTAAATCATATGAGCATGCAAGATCCGATTTCGGATATGCTGACCCGTGTTCGTAACGGTCAGGCAGCAAACAAAGTTGCTGTTAAAATGCCTTCTTCAAAGCTGAAAGTTGCAATTGCTGCACTACTTAAAGCTGAAGGCTACATCGCTGACTTCGCTGTTGAAGGCGACGTAAAACCTGAGCTAGAAGTAACTCTTAAGTACTTCCAAGCTAAACCAGTAATCGAGCAACTGAAGCGTGTTTCACGTCCAGGTCTGCGCGTCTACAAGAAGAAAGACGAGCTGCCATCTGTAATGGGTGGTCTAGGTGTTGCTATTGTTTCCACTTCCAAGGGTCTGATGTCAGACCGTGCTGCTCGTAAAGCAGGTCTTGGTGGTGAGATCATCTGCTACGTAGCTTAATAGGAGTAGAATATGTCTCGTGTTGCTAAAGCACCTGTCGCTATTCCAGCTGGCGTAGAGGTGAAACTGAACGGCCAAGAAGTTACCGTTAAAGGTGCTAAAGGTGAACTAACTCGCGTTCTAAACAACGCAGTAGTTATCGCTCAGGAAGAAAACAAGCTAACTTTCGGTCCTCGCGAAGGTGTTGCTAACGCATGGGCTCAAGCAGGTACTGCTCGCGCTCTAGTTAACAACATGGTTGTTGGTGTTACTGAAGGCTTCACTAAGAAGCTAACTCTTAAGGGTGTTGGTTACCGTGCTGCAATTAAAGGCAATGCGGTAGGCCTGACTCTTGGCTTCTCTCACCCAGTTGAGCACGAGTTGCCAGCGGGTATTAAAGCTGAGTGTCCAAGCCAAACTGAGATCGTACTAACTGGTTGTGACAAGCAGTTAGTGGGTCAAGTTGCGGCAGACATCCGTTCTTACCGCGCACCTGAGCCTTACAAAGGCAAAGGTATTCGTTACGCAGATGAAAATGTGCGTAGTAAAGAAGCTAAGAAGAAGTAAGGTAACACTATGGATAAGAAAGCATCTCGCATCCGTCGTGCTACACGTGCACGTCGTAAGATTGCAGAACTTGGTGCAACTCGCCTGGTAGTACACCGTACTCCTCGCCACGTTTATGCTCAAGTTATTGCGGCAAACGGCTCTGAGGTTATCGCAGCAGCTTCTACTGTAGAAAAAGCGATCCGTGAGCAAGTGAAATACACTGGTAACATCGATGCGGCTAAAGCAGTGGGTAAAGCTGTAGCAGAGCGCGCTCTTGAGAAAGGCGTAACTGCAGTTGCATTTGATCGTTCTGGTTTCCAATACCACGGTCGAGTAGCGGCGCTAGCAGATTCTGCTCGCGAAGCTGGTCTGAAATTCTAAGGTAGGGTTGGAAGATGGCTAAAGAACAACAAGTTCAAGCGAATGATTTGCAAGAAAAGCTAATCGCAGTTAACCGTGTTTCTAAAACGGTTAAAGGCGGTCGAATCATGAGCTTCACTGCACTGACTGTAGTTGGTGACGGTAATGGTCGCGTAGGTTTCGGTTACGGCAAAGCACGTGAAGTACCTGCAGCGATCCAAAAAGCAATGGAAAAAGCGCGTCGTAACATGGTTACTATCGCGCTTAACGAAGGCACTCTTCACCACCCAGTGAAAGGTCGCCACTCGGGCTCTAAAGTTTACATGCAGCCTGCTGCAGAAGGTACTGGTGTTATCGCAGGTGGTGCGATGCGTGCAGTACTAGAAGTTGCTGGTGTACACAACGTACTGTCAAAAGCGTACGGTTCTACTAACCCAATCAACATCGTTCGTGCAACGATTGATGCACTAGTAGACGTTAAGTCACCAGAAATGGTTGCTGCTAAACGTGGTCTAACTGTTGAAGCTATTTCGGAGTAAGAACACCATGGCAACTATTAAAGTAACTCAAACTAAAAGCTCAATTGGTCGCCTGCCTAAGCACAAAGCTACTTTGCGCGGTCTAGGTCTTCGTAAAATCAACCACACTGTAGAACTTGAAGATACACCGTGTATTCGCGGTATGATCAACAAAGTTTACTACATGGTTAAAGTTGAGGAGTAATCATAATGCTTTTGAATACTCTATCACCGGCTGCGGGTTTCTAAGCCTTCTAAGAAGCGCCTAGGTCGTGGTATCGGTTCAGGCCTCGGTAAAACTGGTGGTCGTGGCCATAAAGGTCAAAAGTCACGTTCTGGCGGCAAAGTTCGTCCAGGTTTTGAAGGCGGTCAAATGCCTCTGAAACAACGTCTACCTAAGTTCGGTTTCACTTCTCGTAAGAGTCTAGTGACAGCTGAAGTTCGTCTAGCAGAGCTGGCGAAAGTATCTGGTGACGTAGTAGATCTAAACAGCCTAAAAGCGGCTAACATCATCACTAAGAACATCGAATTTGTTAAAGTTGTTCTTTCTGGCGAGCTTAGCAAAGCGGTGACTGTGAAAGGTCTACGTGTGACTAAAGGCGCTAAAGCTGCAATCGAAGCTGCAGGCGGTAAAATCGAGGAATAATCTCGAGGAACGAGGTACAGATGGCTAAAAAACCAGGACAAGATTTTCGTAGTGCTCAGAGCGGCTTAAGTGAACTGAAGTCGCGCTTATTATTCGTAATTGGTGCACTTTTAGTATTCCGAGCTGGCTCTTTTGTGCCGATTCCTGGTATTGACGCTGCTGTACTTGCCGATTTGTTCGAACAGCAAAAAGGCACCATCGTTGAAATGTTTAACATGTTCTCCGGTGGTGCACTTTCGCGTGCATCTATTCTAGCTCTGGGCATCATGCCGTATATTTCGGCATCGATAGTTGTTCAGTTGCTAACAGTAGTTCATCCAGCGTTAGCGGAACTCAAAAAAGAGGGTGAAGCAGGCCGTCGTAAGATCAGCCAATATACACGCTACGGCACGCTTGTACTTGCAACTTTCCAAGCTATTGGTATTGCAACGGGCTTACCAAACATGGTCGACAATCTGGTTGTTATCAATCAAACCATGTTTACGCTTATTGCAACCGTGAGTTTAGTAACCGGTACCATGTTCCTAATGTGGTTAGGTGAACAAATTACAGAGCGAGGAATTGGTAACGGCATTTCGTTGCTGATTTTTGCAGGTATTGTTGCTGGATTGCCTCAGGCAATCGGACAAACAATCGAGCAAGCGCGTCAAGGTGAATTGCATGTACTTCTTCTGCTGTTAATTGCAGTGCTGGCTTTTGCAGTCATTTATTTCGTTGTTTTCATGGAGCGTGGTCAACGACGTATTGTTGTTAACTATGCGAAGCGTCAACAAGGTCGTAAAGTATTTGCAGCCCAGAGTTCACATTTGCCATTGAAAATAAATATGGCTGGTGTGATTCCTGCGATTTTCGCATCAAGCATTATTTTGTTCCCAGGAACATTGGCACAGTGGTTTGGCCAAAATGGTGAAAGCAGCGCGTTCGGTTGGCTAACTGACGTGTCTTTGGCTTTGAGCCCTGGTCAACCTTTGTATGTCATGCTTTATGCGGCAGCGATTATTTTCTTCTGTTTCTTCTATACGGCGTTGGTTTTCAACCCGCGTGAAACAGCAGATAATCTGAAGAAGTCTGGTGCATTCGTACCCGGTATCCGCCCAGGTGAGCAGACAGCCAAATACATTGATAAAGTGATGACGCGTTTGACCTTAGCTGGTGCGCTCTACATTACCTTTATCTGTCTGATTCCGGAGTTCATGATGGTCGCGTGGAACGTTCGTTTCTACTTCGGCGGAACATCACTACTAATTGTAGTGGTTGTTATCATGGATTTTATGGCACAGGTACAGACACATATGATGTCTCATCAATATGAGTCTGTGTTGAAGAAAGCGAATCTGAAGGGCTATGGCCGTTAATTCGGTAATAGACTCAGCAGTTTCAATTACGGAGTTTAGCAATGAAAGTTCGTGCTTCCGTTAAAAAAATCTGCCGTAACTGTAAAGTAATCAAGCGTAACGGTGTTGTTCGCGTGATTTGCAGTGAGCCAAAGCACAAGCAGCGCCAAGGCTAATTCAGCAGAAATTTTTACTTGAAATATAAGGTAGTGTCGAGTATATTCCTCGGCCTACCTTTTGCGTGCAAAAGAAGTAGTATCCCGCAGCGTATCCATCACGGGCTTTGCTGCGGATAATTCTTTTATGAAACCTAGGAGTGAATAATGGCCCGTATTGCAGGCATTAACATTCCTGATCAGAAACATGCTGTAATCGCTCTAACAGCGATCTACGGTATCGGCAAAACTCGCTCTAAAGCTATCTTAGCTGAAGTGGGTATTGCTGAAGATGTTAAGATCAGTGAACTAACTGAAGAGCAGATCGATCAACTGCGTGATGGTGTAGCTAAATACACTGTAGAAGGTGATCTACGTCGTGAAGTTTCCATGAACATCAAGCGCCTAATGGATCTTGGCTGTTACCGTGGTCTTCGTCATCGTCGCAGTCTACCTCTACGTGGACAGCGTACTAAAACCAACGCTCGCACCCGTAAGGGTCCGCGTAAGCCGATCAAGAAATAATCGGGAAGGTAGAGTACAATGGCTAAACAACCAACTCGCGCGCGCAAGCGCGTACGCAAGCAAGTTGCGGATGGCGTTGCGCACATCCATGCTTCTTTCAATAACACAATCGTAACCATCACTGACCGTCAAGGTAACGCTCTTGCATGGGCAACTGCAGGTGGTTCAGGTTTCCGTGGTTCTCGTAAGTCTACTCCGTTCGCTGCACAGGTTGCTGCTGAGCGTTGTGCTGAAATGGCTAAAGAATATGGCCTAAAGAACTTGGAAGTTATGGTTAAGGGTCCTGGTCCAGGTCGTGAATCTACTGTTCGCGCACTGAATGCAGCTGGTTTCCGCATCACAAACATCGTTGATGCTACACCAATCCCTCATAACGGTTGTCGTCCACCGAAGAAACGTCGCGTTTAACGTTTCTAGGAAGATTGGAGAAGAATCATGGCAAGATATTTGGGTCCTAAGCTGAAGCTTAGCCGTCGCGAAGGCACTGACTTATTCCTTAAGTCTGGTGTTCGCGCGATCGATACCAAGTGTAAAATTGATAACGCACCAGGTGTACACGGCGCTCGTCGCGGTCGTCTATCTGAGTATGGCGTTCAGCTTCGTGAGAAGCAAAAAGTACGTCGTATGTACGGCGTTCTAGAAAAACAATTCCGTAACTACTACGCAGAAGCTGCTCGCCTGAAAGGCAACACTGGTGAAAACCTACTTCAGCTTCTTGAAGGTCGTCTTGATAACGTAGTTTACCGCATGGGCTTTGGCGCAACTCGCGCAGAAGCGCGTCAGCTGGTTAGCCACAAAGCTATCCTAGTTAACGGTAAAGTTGTAAACGTTCCTTCTTTCAAAGTAGCGGCTAACGACGTTGTTTCAATTCGCGAGAAAGCTAAACAGCAAGCTCGTATTAAAGCGGCTCTAGAAGTTGCTGAACAACGCGAAAAACCAACTTGGATTGAAGTAGATGGCGGCAAAATGGAAGGTACATTCAAGCGTATGCCTGAGCGTTCTGACCTGTCAGCTGACATCAACGAACAATTGATCGTCGAGCTTTACTCTAAGTAAGGTTTAAACTAAAGAGAGGACACAATGCAGGGTTCTGTAACAGAATTTCTTAAGCCACGTCTAGTTGACATTGAACAGATCAGCTCGACCCACGCAAAAGTAACTCTTGAGCCATTAGAGCGTGGTTTCGGCCATACTCTGGGTAATGCACTTCGCCGTATTCTGCTTTCTTCTATGCCTGGTTGTGCAGTCACAGAAGTAGAAATTGAAGGCGTACTTCACGAGTACAGCACTAAAGAAGGTGTTCAGGAAGATATTCTTGAAATTCTTCTAAACCTTAAAGGTTTGGCTGTGCGCGTTGCCGAAGGCAAAGATGAAGTGTTCATTACACTGAATAAATCAGGCTCGGGCCCTGTGGTTGCAGGTGACATCACCCATGATGGTGATGTAGAGATCGCTAACCCTGAACACGTTATTTGTCATTTAACCGATGACAATGCTGAGATCGCAATGCGTATCAAAGTAGAACGTGGTCGTGGTTATGTTCCAGCTTCAGCTCGTATCCATACTGAAGAAGATGAGCGTCCAATCGGTCGCCTACTTGTCGATGCTACTTTCAGCCCAGTAGACAAAATTGCCTACGCCGTTGAAGCAGCTCGTGTAGAACAGCGCACTGACCTCGATAAGCTTGTTATCGATATGGAAACCAACGGTACTCTAGAACCTGAGGAAGCTATTCGCCGCGCGGCAACAATTCTTGCTGAGCAGTTGGATGCATTCGTAGATCTTCGTGATGTACGAGTTCCTGAGGAGAAGGAAGAGAAGCCAGAATTCGATCCGATCCTACTCCGTCCTGTAGACGATCTTGAACTAACAGTTCGCTCTGCTAACTGTTTGAAAGCAGAAGCGATTCACTACATCGGTGATCTAGTACAACGTACCGAGGTTGAGCTACTTAAAACGCCAAACCTTGGTAAGAAATCTCTTACTGAGATTAAAGACGTACTGGCGTCACGTGGTCTGTCTCTGGGCATGCGCCTAGAAAATTGGCCACCTGCATCAATCGCTGAAGATTAATCGATACTAGTTAGAAGGATTAGGTCATGCGCCATCGTAAGAGTGGTCGTCAACTCAACCGCAACAGCTCACATCGTAAAGCGATGTTTAGCAACATGGCTAGCTCTCTTGTACGTCATGAAGTTATCAAGACTACATTGCCAAAAGCAAAAGAGCTACGTCGCGTAGTTGAGCCTTTGATTACACTAGCTAAGACTGACAGTGTTGCTAACCGTCGTCTTGCGTTTGCACGTACTCGTGACAACGAAGTAGTTGCAAAACTATTTAACGAACTAGGTCCACGTTTTGCTGCTCGTCAGGGCGGTTACACTCGTATCCTAAAAGCTGGCTTCCGTGCTGGTGATAAAGCTCCAATGGCTTACATTGAGCTTGTAGATCGCCCAGCTGCTGAAGAAACTGCTGCTGAGTAATCAGGTTCGTAAGAACGGAAAAGCCGAGCGATAGCTCGGCTTTTTTGTTGACATCATACTGAGATTTTGGCAAAAATTTCGCACCTCGCACCTCGCACCTCGCACCTCGCACCTCGCACCTCGCACCTCGCACCTCGCACCTCGCACCTCGCACCTCGCACCTAAAAAAAGCCGACCGAAGTCAGCTTTTGTTATCCGTGTAGAAATCCGTGCTTAAACGATAGCAAGCAGTTCCACTTCAAAGACGAGTGCTGCAAATGGAGGAATCGATGCACCAGCGCCACGCTCACCGTAAGCAAGGTCATGTGGGATGTACAGTTTCCATTTTGAGCCTACAGGCATCAGTTGCAGTGCTTCTACCCAACCTTTGATTACGCCAGTTACTGGGAACTGTGCAGGCTGACCGCGAGACACTGAGCTATCAAATACTGTTCCGTCAACGAGTTCACCGTGGTAGTGAACGCGAACGGTTTTGTCTGAAGTTGGGATCTCGCCATTACCTTCAGTGATGATTTCATACTGTAGGCCAGAGTCTAGAACAGTCACTTCAGAGCGTAGTGCATTGTCTTTTAGGAATGCTTCGCCATCAGCAGCGGCCGCTTTTGCAGCCTCTGCACGTGCCGCTTCTGCACGTGTGTAAAGTTCTTGCAGGGCTTTGTTGATCTCGTCAACCTCGATTGCTGGCATGTCACCAGTCAGTGCGGTGGCAATACCCGCAGCAATGGCATCTACGTTCAGACCGTCAAGGCCAGAACCCGCAAGTTGTTGACCCATTTGTAGACCAATACCGTAGCTGGCTTTTTGTTCTACCGTTTCAAATTTAATATCAGACATAAAAGTCGCTCTTTTATCGCGTAACAAAGCCTCAAAGGATAACAGTTTCGACTAGAGGTTTAAATCTTTCTACTTCACAACGATGTAACTTATGTGCTGTGACGAGGCTCGTACTCTTGGCGGAATGTCAGCTTTTTTACCGTCTACTGACCGAGTTTGAGGGTAATTCTCTATACTCTGGTGGTTTGTATTTTTATACTAGAGAACAAAGGGGTTTGGAGAAGTTTGCAATGAATCGTCGTAGAAAGAAGAAGCCACAAACTGACTATTTGGCGCTTGCAAAAGAGAACGTGACCAAGATTGAGTTCAAGCCATTGTTAATGCGAGTTCGCCGCTTGTGGGCTTTCCTGCCGATCTTGCATCGCCGAGCTCTTGCGGTATTAGTACCAATACTGCTGATTCTTTTGCTTTGGCCGACGAAGAGACTCGACCCTCAACCTGTGGTAGAAAAAGCACCGCAACGAGTTGCGCTTGACATCAATACTCGTGGATTAAGTGAGCAGCATGATTCACAGCAAACTGATAGCAACTCGGCGATGTGGCAAGAATACTTGGTGCAAAATGGCGATACGCTTGCACAAGTGTTTCGCACTAATCAATTGGCGATGGGCGATCTGAATGCTTTGGTTAAAATCGAAGGCACCGACAAACCACTGAGTCACATCAAGCAAGGTCAATTGGTCCGATTTAAGCTTAATGAGGCCGGACAGCTTGATATTTTGCAGTTGGAAAAAGGCAACAGCTCGGTGATGTTCTTTCGTCTTTCTGATGGGGGCTTTGGCCGCAGTAAGTAGCCGCTTGGCCTCAACTTATTCTGCGAACCGCCCGTGACGCAGCTTGGCAAAGACGCTTTGCCAAGGGAAAAGTGGTAACACAATCAGTAAGATACCAGCCCAAGTGACACGATCTGGGTATTCGGCGAAAGCATACATGCCAATCAAGGTCACAAACAGCAAGCCCGAGTATTCCGCTAACGCGATTTGTCCGGCGGGCGCTTTTCGATACGCCGCGACCGCGAGACCGTTATAACCCAAAATGCACACTGAGCTGGCGAATATGTACGCTGCGAGCGTAGGCGTGAGTGGTTGCCAATAAAGCAGCGCCAGCAGCAGGGAGACAGGCAGAGACAGCAGCGTTGTCCACCACAAAGTGGTCACTACCGTCTGTTCAGCGGGCAGTTTTCTCACCAACACATTAAAGAAAGCCAGAGTGAGCGCGGTGCCGAGCGCAAAACAGGCTGCCCAATGAAATTGCTCAGGGCGCAATACCACCAACACACCGACAAATCCCACCATAGTCCCTAATACTTTTGCCAGAGAAGGCCTCTCTTTGAGTAACCAGACTGACAAGGGCAGCATCAATAATGGCGCGGCGTAAAATACGGCGTTTGCGGTTGCCAAGGGTAAATAGGTAATGGAAACCATCATACAACCGCTGCCGATCAAGATCAGATGGGCGCGGGCTAAGGTAATGCGCGGCTGGGCCAGTGCTCGTTGTGTTTTGCGCTGCATCAGCCACAGTGGCGTGATCACCAATAATGAGAATAGCTGCCGGAGAAACATGTATTGAAATGGTGAGACGTTACCATCAATCAGTTTCACCGCGACATCAGATAGGGTTGCCAGCAAGTTGCCGACAACCAATAGGACGATCGCGTAGCTCGCGGGCGTCACTGCTTAAGCTCGCTTCATATCGACATGCGGAATGCCATCTTCCAGATACACTTCGGAAGTGACTACAAAACCGTGCTGCTGGTAGAACGGTTTGAGGTGTTTCCTGCGCGCCGATTTCAATCGCCTCATTCGGCCACAACTGCTGGCAATGCATAATCGATTGTTGCATCAGCTGATGCCCCAAGCCGCCACCGCGTGCATTATGTTTGGTCGCTACACGGCCAATACTTACGCTGTCGTAAGTGGTGCCGGCGGGGAGAAGACGAGTACACGCCACCAGCTCGCCGTTTTTATAACCGAGCAAATGATGCACTCCGTGCAGAATATCGTTGCCATCCAGTTCAGGGTAAGGGCAGTTTTGTTCGACCACAAACACGTCGACTCTCAGTTTGAGTAGTTGATACAGCTGAGTGGTTGAAAGCTGTGAGAAAGGCACAAGATGCCATTGGATCATAGTGATGTTTTCCGCTTAACGATAATAAGCAAACTGTACGCCTTGCGGGCGACTTTTGGCATTAACATAAGTTAAACTTTTTCATCCAGTTGGCGTTTTTTGATCCGGCTGAGGCTTACCGGAGTGATACCCAGATACGCGGCAATTTGCCGATCACTGAGCCTTTCGAGTAACACGGGAAACTGCTGCTTAAACAGATGATACTTTTCCTCTGGGGTGTGTAGCAGCAGGAAACGTTCTTTGCGCTCTTTGTAAATCAATTGGGTTTCGAGCAAGTGGAGATATAACGGATGAGCGGATGCTCGCCAAGCTTGCAAGCATTCGATAGGAAAGGTGAGCAGATGAACTTGGGTGAGACTTTCCAGCAGAAATGGACTGCCTTGCTCGCGGATCAGGCTTTCAAAGCCGATCATCCAATCGACTTCCCAGTAAAACTCTTTGCTGAACTCTTTGCCTGATTCTGTCAGATAGCAGGCGTGGCAAAGTCCATCCAACAGGAAATAGCAGTGCTGCGGCGCTTCGCCTTGATGGATCAATATGTGCCGAGTCGGTAACTGCAACTCTTTGGCGTTGGCGAGCACGTCTTGAATGGCCTCGTTTGAGAGGTTGAGCTGTTGTAGATATTGGGTGAAACGAGCAACCATAGCGATCCCTAAAAAAAAACCGCTGCCAAGTGACAGCGGTTTTGAGTTTAAGGATTTCTCTTCGACAGAAAAGTTATTTCTGCAAATTCAAGCGATACACCGCAAAGCCGACCTCATCGGTCGCCACTTGCTCCATCGGATAAATGCCTTTCGCTTTAATGAACTGCGCCGCTTTGTCGCTCGGTGAAGTTTCAAAGCGGATATCCAGCGCTTTTTCCGACTGAATAGGGGCAAAGGTCCAGTTGTTATCGGCGCTTGGGGTCACTTGCCCTTTCTCTTGGCTCACACGTGAGATGTAGCTGGCCAGCACGCTGCGGTTTTCATCCGGTGAATCAAACGCCACAAATTCCGCGCCAGTACCTGGGAACTTGTTGCTGTACGCGCGGTAGTTGTTGGTCGCGATGATAAACGTCTGTTTCACGTCAATCGGCTTACCTTGATAGGTCAGATCAAGAATGCGCTGCGCTTCTGGATGAATCAGTTTGCAGTCGCCGTCATATTTAGCGGGCTGCGTAACGTCGATTTGGTAGTTCACGCCATCAATCACATCGAAGTTATAAGTGCGAAACCCATCCCAGTCGATTAAAGATTGCGGCGCGCTGCTGTTGACATCGATCTGCTTGAACTGGCCAGCGCTACACTCCAACCACTCTTTGACTTGCTGTCCGCTGACTTTCATCGCGACCAGAGTGTTCGGGTAGAGATACAGATCGGCGGCGTTACGGAAGGTCAGTTGACCGGACTCCACTTCGGTAAAGTTGGCGGGATCATTCTTACGCCCGCCCGCTTTAAATGGCGCAGCGGCAGAAAGAAACGGGTAGCCCGGCTAGGTCAGGATCGCCTTGGATAAAGCGCTCAACGTAATCTTTTTGCGCCAAGTTGACGATTTGTACCGTGGGATCATCCTGCACTAGGGCAAGGAAGCTGTACATCACGTCATTGGCTTTACCAATAGGTTGGTTGACAAAATCACGCGTGCCTTTGTGATCGGCGGCAAGCGCATCGACAATCGCGCTGTCGGCGTCAACTAAGGGCTTTTGGCTCGCTTTGTCAAAAATTGGCCGTGCTTGCGTTTGCCCTTTGACCACCGACCATTTACCCTCTTTTTGTTGCAGCTCTAAATCGATGATGCCGACATGGCTGCCCCAGCGACCCGGCATCACAGCGGCCACGCCATTGATGGTGCCCTTTTGGTTATCGACGCCTTGAATATGGTCAAAACCCTTGCCCGGGAAAACCGCGTGCGAGTGGCCAAAGGCAATCGCATCAATGCCTTCGACTTGTGAAAGGTAGTAGACCGAGTTCTCTGCGCCGATTTTGTAGGGATCGGAAGAGACGCCGGAATGAGGGATAGCGACGATCACATCCGCGCCCTCTTTTTTCATCTGTGGAACTAGGGCTTCTGCGGTCTCACGAATGTCTTTGGCAAACACTTTGCCTTCGAGGTTCTTCTTGTCCCACACCATGATCTGTGGTGGCACAAAGCCGATGTAACCCACTTTGATCGTATGTTCTGCGCCATTCACATCTTTAAAGCTGTGCTCTTTAATGAGGTAAGGCTTGAAGTAGTGCTTGCCGGTCTTTTGCTCAAACACGTTGGCGTTGATGTAGGGGAAGTTGGCGTCGTTAATGGTTTCGGCGAGAAATTCCAAACCGTAGTTAAACTCGTGGTTACCGATATTGCCGACATCGTAGTGCAATTGGTTCATCGCCTTATACACCGGATGAACTTCACCCGCTTTGATGCCCTTGGCTGCCATGTAGTCACCCATCGGGCTGCCTTGGATCAAATCACCGTTATCCACCAACACGCTGTTAGTCACTTCGGCTTGTGCTTGCTTCACCAAAGTCGCGGCACGGGTTAGGCCAATTTGCTGTGAAGGTTTATCTTTGTAGTAGTCGTAGTCCATCACATTGGTGTGAATATCGGTGGTTTCGATGATTCGCAATTGAATGGTTTCGGCCATCGCCGGGCCCGCGATAGCGAGCATGCTGGTTAAAACGGCCAGAGAGAGAGGGTTCACTGCCACTTTCATTTTTTGCTCCACAAGAGTCAGAGAGGAAGATTCGGTGACTAATGTAGCAAAATATAATGAAAGCCATATTTAACTGGCTAAAAAAGTGTGATTTCAGCCGATTACTTTATGCCATTCTGTGCACTGCTTGCCATCTTTTGCCGTGGTGAGGCTTGTTGTGTGAGCAAAAGAGAAAAGTGCATGAGTTAGATAGAAAACTTCTTAGCAGTTTTTTGAATAAAAAATGAAATTTTAGAATTTCAGGTAATATAAAGAGCTCGCCATAATGCGCTTATCAAAAGTTCAATGGAAGCACGGCGTATGACCAGCAAGGAATCAGGAACGGTCTTTCCCTTCAAAAAGCCAACACTCGTTGCCGATAATCGCGCAGCGCCGAGTCGCTTTGCGCGCAGTCAACTCAAGGCAGGGGAAGTGGCTCTGGTGGGGGCTGGGCCGGGCGATCCTGAACTGCTCACGCTCAAAGCCTTGACCTATCTACAACAAGCTGATGTCGTGTTGTACGACTACTTGGTCTCTGATGAAATTATGGCTTTGGTGCCGAGTGACGCCATCTTGGTCTGCGTGGGTAAACGCGCCGGGCATCACAGTGTGCCGCAGGAAAAAACCAACCAACTGTTGGTTGATTTTGCCCAGCAAGGCTACAAGGTGGTGCGGATTAAAGGCGGTGATCCGTTTATTTTTGGCCGTGGTGGAGAAGAACTGGAAGTGTTGGCAGACGCCGGGATTCGCTTTCAGGTGGTGCCGGGCATCACCGCAGCAGCGGGGGCAACTGCGTATGCGGGCATTCCTCTGACTCATCGCGACTACGCCCAGTCGGCGCTGTTTATTACTGGTCACCTTAAGGCAGAAAGCGATCAGATGGATTGGTCGACACTCGCACGAGGTCAGCAGACTTTGGTGATCTACATGGGGCTGATGAAATCGAGCTATATCCAAGAGCAGCTTATCGCGCATGGCCGCGCCTCAAGTACGCCGATCGCCATCATTGAACGTGGCACACAGCAGACGCAAAAAGTATTTAAAGGGCAACTGGCTGATTTAGCCACTTTAGCCATACAGGCTGAAGCTCCTGCGCTGATTGTCGTAGGGGAAGTTGTTCAGCTATCCGACAAGTTAGATTGGTTTCTTGGTGACGAACAGGTAAATCTGAGCACATTGGCTCAGTCTGTTTAACCCCGAAGCCAACGTAATGGACCCATTCAGGCCGTCGAGCCTTAAAAGGAAAGAGATATGAATCAACAACGCTTGACTCATTTAAAGCAGCTCGAAGCTGAGAGCATTCACATCATCCGTGAAGTGGCTGCCGAGTTTGATAACCCAGTGATGATGTACTCGATAGGCAAAGACTCGTCGGTGATGCTGCATTTGGCGCGCAAAGCGTTTTATCCAGGAAAAATTCCCTTTCCACTACTGCACGTTGATACTGATTGGAAATTTCGCGAGATGATCGAGTTTCGTGATCGCACCGCGGAGAAATATGGCTTTGAGCTTTTGGTACATAAGAATCCAGAAGGTCTGGCGATGGGCTGTAGCCCGTTTGTGCATGGCTCCTCTAAGCATACCGACATCATGAAAACCCAAGGGTTGAAGCAAGCGCTTAACAAATATGGTTTTGATGCGGCCTTTGGCGGCGCACGCCGTGATGAAGAGAAATCACGTGCCAAAGAGCGAGTCTACTCATTTCGCGATAAGAACCACACTTGGGATCCGAAGAATCAGCGCCCGGAACTGTGGAAAACCTACAACGGCCAGATCAACAAAGGCGAGAGTATTCGTGTCTTCCCACTTTCAAACTGGACCGAACTCGATATTTGGCAATACATCTATCTGGAAAACATCGAAATCGTGCCTCTTTACTTGGCCGATGTACGTCCTGTGGTTGAGCGCGATGGCATGCTCATTATGGTGGACGATGAGCGTATGGAATTGCGTGACGGTGAGCAGATTGAACACAAGAGCGTGCGTTTTCGCACCTTAGGTTGCTACCCACTGACAGGGGCGATTGAATCAGAGGCCAATACGTTGACCGGAATTATCGAAGAGATGCTGGTGGCCACATCAAGTGAACGTCAAGGTCGAGCGATCGACCACGATCAGTCTGGATCGATGGAGCTGAAAAAGCGCCAAGGTTATTTCTAAAGGGATCGAGGATACATTATGAACAGTGCAGTTGAAGCGCAATTGGCTGAATTGGGTATTGAAGGTTACCTAGAGCAGCATCAAAACAAATCATTACTGAGATTCCTGACCTGCGGTTCGGTGGACGACGGCAAGAGCACCTTGATTGGTCGTTTGCTGCATGATTCGAAGCAGATCTACGAAGATCAACTGGCGGCGGTCCACTCAGACAGCCAACGTGTTGGCACCACAGGCTCGCGTCCGGATCTGGCGCTGCTGGTAGATGGTCTGCAAGCTGAGCGTGAGCAAGGGATCACCATTGATGTGGCTTATCGTTACTTCTCGACGCAAAAGCGTAAATTCATCATTGCTGACACCCCGGGACATGAGCAGTACACGCGCAACATGGCAACCGGTGCGTCAACCTGCGATCTGGCGGTGATCCTAATCGATGCGCGCAAAGGTGTGTTGGATCAAACTCGTCGCCACTCGTTTATCTCCAATCTGCTTGGTTTGAAACATTTTGTTGTTGCGGTCAATAAAATGGATCTGGTTGACTTCTCCGAGCAACGTTTTGAAGAGATCAAAGCGCAGTATCTGGCCTTCTCGCAAAATCTGCGTGGTGAAACCAACATTCAGATCATTCCTATTTCGGCATTGGAAGGGGATAACGTGGTGGAGCCAAGCCAATACATGAGTTGGTATCAGGGCCCGTCACTGTTGGAGATCTTGGAAAGTGTCGACGTAGAAAAAGCCAAAGAGGCGGGCGAGTTCCGTTTCCCAGTGCAGTATGTCAGCCGTCCAAACCTCAACTTCCGTGGTTTTGCCGGCACCATTTCATCTGGCACGGTGAACGTGGGTGATCGCATTAAAGTGCTGCCGTCAGGTAAAACTTCCAGCGTGGCGCGAATTGTGACCTTCGACGGGGATTTGCAGCAAGCGCAAGCGGGCCTAGCGGTGACGATAACGCTGGCTGACGAAATTGATATCAGCCGTGGCGATCTGCTGGTACTGGAAGAGGCACAAGTGCAATCGACCAACCACCTGCTTGCCGATGTGGTGTGGATGACGGAACAACCGTTACAACCCGGACGCGATTACGACATCAAGATTGCCGGTAAAAAGACCATCGGCCGCGTGGAAAGCATTCGCCATCAGTACGACATCAACCATCTTTCGTCGCACGGCGCCGCAGAGCTGCCGCTCAACGGTATTGGTCTGTGTGAGTGGACACTCAACGAGGCGGTGGCACTGGATAACTACCAAGAGTGTGCTGATACCGGTGGATTTATCATCATCGACCGTTTGACCAATGTCACCGTCGGTGCGGGTATGGTAAGCGAAAGCCTTGCCGCGGTTGTTCAGGCAAACGGTGATTTCAGCGCATTTGAAGTTGAACTGAACGCTTTGATCCGTAAGCACTTCCCACATTGGGATGCCAAAGATCTCAGTGCGTTGATTAAGAAGTAGTAGTAAGTGATGGGAGCGTGCTCCCCAGTGAGGATGAGGTATGTGGGAGCAAGGAATGGTTTTGGCGATGCTGCTGGGCATCATCACATGTTTGCTCGTCACGAAAATTAAGCCGAGCTACATTTTTGCCGCCGCTGCGTTTGTGGCTTTTATGGCGGGAATGAGTGATTTGACGAGCATTGCGGCCAATTTTACCAACTCCTCACTGCTGACTTTAGTGCTGTTGATCTTGGCCTCCACGGCACTGGAAAAAACGCGCTTGATTAGTTGGGTGAGTCGTAATATTTCCGAAGGGCGTTTAGCGACTGTGATTGCCAAATTGGGCTTGTCGACCGCGCTACTCTCCTCGTTTACCAACAACACCGCAGTGGTGGTGTCGTTGATTGGCGCGGTCAAACGTAATCAGCAGCATGCGCCGTCAAAGCTGCTGATCCCGCTCTCTTATGCGGCGATTTTTGGTGGTACGCTCACCTTGATTGGCACCTCGACCAACCTGATCATCAACAGTTTCGTTGAAGACGCGGGCTTGCCGAGCATGTCTTTCTTTGCGCCGACCTTGATTGGTTTGGCGGTATTGCTGGGTGGGGTGCTAATCTTAATCCCGCTCAGTTACCTGTTGCCAGATTACGACGAGCAAGGACAAGATGATCTGCCGTACTTCTTAGAAGCGCGTGTTGAACCCGGCTCTCCTTTGGTTGGGCGTAGCGTGACCGAGAACAACTTGCGCGCTTTGCGTAAGCTGTTTTTGGCTGAAGTGATCCGCAATGGCGAAACAGTCTCTTCGGTTGGTCCGGATTTTGTTTTGCAAGCCAAAGATCGACTGCTGTTTTGTGGTGACGTAGACAGTGTCTCAACATTGCAAGAGATCCCTGGGCTGACGCTGTTCGGTCAGCAGCATCTTAACGGACAGAACTTTGTCGAAGTGGTGGTGAGCTCTTCGGCCAGCTTTTGCAACAAGACACTGAAATCGAGCCGTTTTCGCGATCGCTTTGATGCCGTCGTGGTGGCGATTCGCCGCGGTCATGAGAGGCTGGAAGGCGGTTTGGGTAACATTAGCTTGGCTGCGGGCGACACTCTGGTTTTGGTGCCGGGCAAGCGTTTTGAAGCTGAGCGCCAGGCACATCGCAAAGAGTTTGTCTTGGTTAACGATCTCGATTCCAGCGCTCGCCTCGACAGCCACAAATCGACGTTAGTGTTACTGGGTTTTGTCGCGGTGATTGCGGCGGCACTGCTTAACCTTGTGCCAATCATCAAAGGGCTCGCCATCTATTTATTGGCCTTGCTGCTGTGCGGAATCGTACAGATCAGTGAGCTCAGACGCCGCTTCCCGCTGGATATTGTGGTGATAGTCGGCTCAGCCTTGTCGATCGCGCAATTGATGATCTCGTCGGGTTTTTCGGCGCGCATGGGCGGCATGTTTATCGAAGCATTTAATGGTTGGGGCGTATTCGGCGCACTCGTCGCCACCTACATGATGACGCTGATCCTCACTGAGTTAGTGACCAATAACGCAGCGGCGGCATTGGCGTTTCCGATCGGCTACAGTATGGCGATAGGGTATGGGGTGGATCCAATGCCGTTTATTATGGCGGTGCTGTTTGGCGCGAGCGCCAGTTTTATCTCCCCGTATGGCTATCAAACCAACTTATTGGTTTACAGTGTGGGCAACTATCGCCTGTCGGATTATCTGAAAATTGGCGTGCCAGTGTCATTGGTCTACTCCACCTTGGCCCTTACTTTTATTCCGATCTTTTTCCCATTTTAAAAGGATTTGTTATGAGCAGCGTGAGCGCGAACAACGATGAAAATATTGTCTGGCATCAGCATATGATTGATAAATCGTATCGTGCCGGGCTCAAACAGCAAAAGCCAGCCGTGCTTTGGTTTACTGGCTTGTCGGGTGCGGGCAAATCGACCATTGCGGGGGCGCTGGAAACACGTTTGGCAGAGCTGGGCTATCACACCTACTTATTAGATGGTGATAATGTGCGGCACGGTTTGTGTAGCGATCTTGGCTTTTCTCAGCAGGATCGCCGCGAAAACATTCGCCGCATTGGTGAGTTAGCCAAGTTGATGGCCGATGCCGGCTTGATTGTCCTCACCGCATTCATCTCACCGCATCGCGCTGAGCGCCAGTTAGTGCGGGATCTGTTGCCCGACGGCGAGTTTATTGAAGTGTTCGTCAACACCTCATTGCAAGTGTGTGAGCAGCGTGATCCGAAAGGCTTATATAAGAAAGCTCGCGCCGGAGAGATCGCCAACTTTACTGGCATCGATTCGGATTATGAAGCGCCACTCAATGCAGAGATCGATCTGCCTGCCGGAGAGAAACCGATTGAGGTACTGGTGGATCAATGCATTGCAACGCTGGTGGCTCGCGGGATCATTCGCTCATCCTAACCACCAGTGAGCGGCATCATACCGTATGGTGAATGCCGCTTTGCACATCACTCTGCACGGTAAATTTTTGATTAAGCATCGCCAGCATCTGATCGTAATACTGGCTGTTGGGTTTATTGCCGAGCAGTTTACACAGTTCATTGCCCGTCGGCGTAAAGCGGTAATAGAGCAGGCGCACGCCTTTACTCAGCACATTCAACTGCAAGTTGCGCCCTTGATAACTTAAAATCAGCGGTGTTTCGATTTCGATTTCACCCGATTCCAACTCAGTGCCATGCAGCAGGCCCAATTCAATCAGCACCAACAAGCTAGAAAACGACAACTGGAAGCTGCCCATGTTGATGTTGGTGGTGGTGTCGCGTTTGCCAAAACTGAAAATGCCGCCTTGAAAACGATAGCCAATCAGCAGCTTACGACTGTTGTCTGCACCAAAACTGCAAGCGAGTGACGAGGCGCGTTGCAGGATGTGCGCCTCTTTCGGCGTCATGTCATGCAGTACCTTCAAGGCTTTCATCGAGGTGGAACCTGGGTTGGTTACTTCTCGTTTCAGCACTTGTGCCCACAGTTTCTGCATCGCTGAGTTGTGGATCTCTTGCGCCATATCGAAAAAGCGGTACAGCCAATCTTGATCCGGATCGCCTGCGGTTTCATCTTTGCAAGAGAGATGGGCCAGTTTCAAGATCTGTTCAAGGTTACGCTGGCGCTGCTCTTTGCGCTTCTCTTCACGCAACAAAGCCCGTTCGATGGTGGTTTTTTGCGGCGGATCTTTTTGCAGCAGCGCGTCTAAGCCATAGGTTTGTGCGATCGTCGTGATGCGGCTGGCGCTGTCACGAATGTAACCACTTTTCTTCTCTTGGCTGCTGTGCGGCTTGGGATCGGCTTCTTGGTCAATTACGACCGGCGTTCGGCTATCCGCCATCGTACCTTCCTTTCCATTGCAGGGTGAATGCTAGGCTCAATGTACCCCTTATCGCCAAACCAGTGCAATAATGAGCAATCACACTCTTGGCGATCAATTTGCGCTTAGAGTGGCGAAAATCGTGATCTCGATAAAAATGCGCTGTCACAAATGATAATAAGTTGTTAAAATTGTTATTGTCTTTTGTGAGGGGCTTATGAAGTATTTCGGAGAGAATAAACTTAAAAAGCACCTGCCAACCGCGCTGCTATTGGTTGCTTATTTGGCAACTTTGATCTATTTAGCCAAATATATCGCCTGAGCCAGTGAGATTGACAGGTTACGTCGATGTTTAAAATTGGTTACATGTCATCGTAAGCTTCAATCGCATCCCCTTGGATGACATAAGCCGTTTCTGCCAACTCGTGGCTGACGGTCTCCGTTTTCAGCGTTCCCACCACGTAAATCACATCCCACAGCTCTTGGACTGGCGCACCTTTGGGGAACTTAACGTAAATAATTTGGTTTGGCGGCGGTGGCGGCACATGGATGCACGCGCCAAAGTAAGGCACCAGCAAAAACTCGGTCACTTTATTGGCATCCCCTTCCAGAGGAATCACAAAACCGGGGATCTTCACTTTACTGCCATTGAGCTCTGGACGAACGCCACCCAATTTGGTTTGGCTGACCGCATTACCGGAATGGTCGGCGGCGGGCATGCCGACGCTGTCGAAGAGTTTTCTCTCTTGCTCGGGCACCAGATCGATCCAGTCTAGTGTCATCACATCCTGGCTGGCTGCCAAGGCGGGAAACCAAGGCGTTAAAATTAAGCTTAATAGCAAGATAACTTTGCTTTTCATGAACGATTAAATCCTTATGGTCATTCCATCACTGAGAGATTGTTTGTAAGCCCGGAAAGCAGGAATAAAGCCGATGAAGATTCCTGCCCCTTGGACACAAGCAAGGAGCAGCCACTCATGCGCCGAGATGGCCGTCATTGCAATATTGATTCCGTACTGTTGCTGAATCAGCGGGTGAGCCACGGCGATCAGCGCGTACACCCCGGCTACCCCAGTCACAATCCCGACAAACGTGAGCAGGCTCGCTTCACTTATAAGCAGGGTAAAGACATGCCGTGGGCGCGCGCCCATTGCCCTGAGGATCGCCATTTCACGCCGCCGTTTCTTGTAAGCTGGTGAGTAGGCTGCTGAGCATACCCAAAAGACCCGCGACGACCACAAACACCGACACCGCCAGCAGCGCTTGCTCGGCAACCGACATCATCCCCCAAAGTTCATGCAAAGCGACACCTGGCATAATGGCGCTAAGCGGCTCTTGCGGGTAGGTGTTGATCTGTCTTTGTAGGGCGAACGTTTGAATGCGCGACTTGAGGCCAATCAGCATCGCGGTGATCTGCTTGGGCTGGAAGTCTCTGTGTGCCAGTTGCGTTGCATCGGGCGTTGGGCCCATGCGCGCACCAGATTCCCAGCCGACATGAATCGCTTCAATCGCCTCAAGTGAGACGTGCACGGTTTTGTCTACGGGTGTGCCTGTCGGGGCTAAAATGCCGACCACTTTGAAGGGCAAATTGTCATGGCGACTGAAGCCGACATCGCTGATGCCGTGCGCGATGACTATCTCACTGCCTAGCTGGTAACCGAGTGTTTTCGCCACATCGTAGCCAAGCACGGTTTCAAACAAGCCGTTGAACGCTTTACCTTGGGAAAAAGTCAGTGGTTGCTTACTTCCGTACTTGTAGTGCTCAAAGTAGCTGTGGTTGGTGCCCATCACCCGAAAACCTTGGTGTGAATCGCCGAGTGAGATGGGAATTGCCCATTCAACCGAGCGATGGTTGGCAAACTCTTGGTAGCTTTTCCAGTCGATATTGTTGGTGGCGTTGCCAATACGAAATACCGAGTAAAGCAGCAAGTTCACTTGGCCAGATCGGCCTCCGACAATGAGGTCTGTGCCGGAAATGGTATTGGCAAAGCTCTCTTTGGCTTGGGTGCGAATTCGCTCCACGCCCATCAGCAGCAGCACAGAAATGGCGACCGTCATGACCGTTAGTGCGGCGGTGGCTTTACGGTTACGTAAACTTTTCCAAGCGAGATTGAAGATGGCACTCATGCGATAACTCCTGCTTGGTTCAATTCACGTAAGTCGATAGTGCGGTTAAACAGCGCTTCCAAACTCGGATCGTGGCTGACGAAAATCAGGGTGGCGTTGACCGAGTTGGCTTGCTCCATCAGCAGTTCGATAAAAGCGCTGCGGTTGTCGTAATCGAGCGCGGAAGTGGGCTCATCTGCAATGACTAACTCTGGCGCACCGATCAGCGCGCGCGCCGCAGCAACGCGCTGTTGCTGGCCGATACTCAGTTCGCTGACGGGTTTGTTGTGCAGCGCGGGCGGCAGATGCAGGCGCGTTAACAGCTGTACTGCCCGCTCGTGAGCCTGACCGCCAACTTGTCCCGCGCGCAGCTTGGAAAACTGACAAGGCAGCAGCACGTTTTCCACCACATTGAGGTAGGGCAACAAGTTGAACTGCTGGAAAATGTAGCCGATGTGATCGGCGCGAAACTTGTCTCGCGCACTGGGCGACAAGCTGCCGAGATCGGTGCCGAGAATACGCAGTTGCCCAGATTGCAGCGCGTTAATGCCAGTCATTAGACTGAGCAACGTCGATTTGCCACAACCGCTGGGGCCTTTTATAAAAACGTGCTCACCACGCAAAATACGCAGCTCCGGGATGTGTAAGATCGGCTGCTGCGCATCTTTCCATGTAAACGTGGCCTGATTGAGCCAAACCACTTCAGACGAAGTATTTACCATAGATTTTCACCATGCTCTGTGCTTTTCAGAAAAAGCAGGTAAGTAAACACTTACCTGCTCGGTTCTTATTTCAAAGAGATTCGTGCATTTTCAGCCGATAGTTGCGTGGCACTCTGCTTTTTATCGGTAAGCACATTTGCGGTGATGGATTGGGTCGCAGCAAAATGGCTGAACCACTGGGTATCTAGCTTACTCAGTTTCGGCCAGGTTGTCACAATGGTATTGATATTGAACGGTGAATGCGCCATGACTATCGTGGTCGTGGTCGTGGTCGTGGTCGTGGTCATCATGATGTTTTTCATGATCGTGTTTGTCACCCTCATGGTGTTCATGTTCATGTTCATGCTCATCGGCATCGTGGTGATCATGATGATGCTCGTCACCCGCTAAGGTATGGGCTACATCGACCTTCTCAATCTGGCATTTGGCCTTGGCATTGAGGGTAACGATCTGATCAGCTTGTTGCAGTAAGGCGATGCTCTTTTGCAAGCGTTGCTCTTGCTCTGCGTTTTCAGGTGCGTGCTCAAAGCCGACCACATCAGCACCGGGTGCGGTGATCTCAATCAACAGATCGTGACCATCTTGAGCGACGTTAAATTCCACTTGGCCATGAACATGGGCATCGTGTTGGCGAAATCCTTCTTCAGCTGTTGCGAGAGAGGAGAAAGAGAGGCCAACCAAAACGGCCAATGAAGTTTTGCGTAACATGAATAAATTCCTTATTTGTCTGAATTGTCGATATTTGGTTTAACAATAGGTCAAATAAGGCGGTGAACGCGCGAGGTAAGCCGAAAAGCTCTCAGCACGAGTTTCGCTTTGCCAGATGAAAACAGAGCAAAGTGTCGCAGCCGTGACTGCTGTGTGCTGCGGCAGGCTTGCGCCAAGGCCGTGGCTGGCACTGGCAAACTGCTCGCAATGGTGTTGCAGGTGGTGTTCGGGGTTGAAGTCCAACTGATGGGCAAGGCTGGCAAAGCTGAGAAATAGCGTCAACACCACCGCCAAGTAGGCAGTGTAGTGGAATCTGAAATGACGAAGACGTATCCAACCCGGCATGTTTACGGCGACCAGTGACAAGGTGTTACAATATAACAGCTGTAGCGCAAAAAAGTTCACTCATTTTTCTATAAATAGACTTTTTATAAAACGATTTTATTAAAATTTTCTCATTCAATGACAAAAACCCATACCGTGTGAGTATGGGTTTTGTGCACAGGCTGCGACGCCGCTCTCGCTGAGCCAATCGTGCGTTAGATATTCGCTTTGACTAGTGCGATCACTTGAGCAATTTCGCTCTCAGAAAGCGCACCTTCTTTGACAAACAACACCTTGCCCTGCCTGTCTTGCACTATGATGGCGGAGCTTTCTTCTTTTAGCGCCCAATTTTTGGCGACCACACCATTTTCATCCAGCACCAGAGAAGACCAAGGAAACTCCACTTTGCTGTCTTGGGCGGAGGATTTGACAAACGAGCCTGTTCCCCATATCGCATCATCTTGATTGATGATGGTGGTGGTTTGGTAATGCTCTGCTGGAAACTGAGCCGCGGTGATCGCTTGCATCAGAGGGGCGTTCATCTCTTTTGAGCTGCTGCGGCCAGCGATGGCTTGGATTACGCGGACTTTGCCAAGCATCTGCTGCGATGCCCAAGGTTGGAACGCAGTGCCTTTGCCTTGCAGAACGATTTCGCCATACGCATCAACATTGACTGCAGGCACTGCGCTGCCGAGTGAAAGGTTGTGGGCCGCCGCGCCGAATGACGCGCTAAGCAGCGCAAGAGTGAGGAGAGTCTTTGGTTTCATGAGTGTTTTTCCTTATCAAGACAATTTGTCCATTTTATCGTGAGCGGCCACAGTATAATACGTCGCAGGGAAAATTTACTGGCTTTAGGTAACATTTTTTTAACACTTTGCCGGGCGTTGGTTTATCTCACTATGGGCTTGCTGTATGATAGCGTCCATTAGTCAACGCTAAAGTGATAAAAACACAGCGGAGGCAGAAGCCCGAAAGAGGCAGATAAAGGGGATTCCCCCGTTTCTCAAACGGAATTTGAGGATGATGTATGTTGCGCGAGTTTGCTGTTTATCGACCACGCCAAGTGGCTCGATTCGTTAAGACCCAATTTAAAGGGGACTTTTTCATTCAAGGGATCGGCGAGTTTCATTTCGACCAAGGCAAGGTGCAGTTGCCCGATCTGAGTAATCCGCAAAAATTGGCGGTGTTTCGCGAAGTGAACGCGGAAATCGTTGCGCTCTCTTTGGTGGCGTAAGTTAAGGCAAAAACGCTACCGCAGCGTGGCGACGGTAGCGTATAAAATCAGGCTTGTGGTGGGAAGCAGACCCCAGTACCACCGAGACCGCAGTAACCATCTGGGTTTTTCGCTAAATATTGTTGATGATACGTTTCAGCGAAGTAGTACTCTCCTGCCGGAGCGATTTCGGTGGTGATTGTGCTACGCTGGCTGTCGCTGAGCGCGCGTTGATACGCTTGTTTCGATGCGGTGGCGATGGCCAGTTGCTCATCGCTGTAGGTGTAAATCACCGAGCGGTATTGTGTGCCAAGATCATTGCCTTGTCGCATTCCCTGAGTGGGATCATGGCGTTCCCAAAATTTCTCTAGCAACTGTGACAACGAAATCTGCTGCGACTCGAACACTACGCGCACCACCTCAGTGTGGCCCGTTTGCCCGCTACACACCTCTTCATAGGTTGGGTTTGGCGTAAAGCCACCGCTGTAACCGACCGAAGTCGACACCACGCCATCCAATTGCCAGAAACAGGCGTTCAGCGCCCCAGAAGCAGCCCATACCCAGCAAGATCTCTTGTTGGGTACCGACCACAGGTGCGGTGATATCGCTGTGGTTGACGAAATGCTGTGTTTCAACGCGAAGCGGTGTTGTACGACCGGGCAGTGCACTCTCTTGGCTGACCATGATTTGTTTGTTAAGCATGTGATTTCCCTTTGTTCATCTGTGATAAAGCGGCGGACTAAATCCGGATATCGGTTGTTCCTTTTGGGGGCGAATGCTATCTTGCACTCTCATGACAGACCGGACGAAATGGTGAGCTATTTTACTGCCATTGTCTCCAGTGCATCGGTCTGCGAACTCTTGGAAAGCGCTTGTGGCTCTCCGTCGCCTGAACGATATCAAGCCCTCGTTTTGTACGTACTAAAGCATGATAAGAAAAGTTATTCCAGCCTTTATCGGCATGATCTTCGCCAGTCAAACCTTTGCGTCCAGCGAGGTGGATTTGACTTTGGAAGGCGTTAGCGGTGCCTTAAAAGAGAATATTGAAGCTCATTTATCCTCCATTCCTAGCGAGGATTACGCCACTTCCCTGCGTTTTCAATCTCGGCTTGATAACATTATCAATGAAGCGCTCAAGGCGTTAGGTTACTACCACGCTTCGGTGGAATATCAAATCTCCCCAGACAACGATGAGTTGACAGCGATCATCTCGCCCGGCGACGTGATGAAACTGGCTGAGGTGGACGTGCGTTTCACCGGTGAAGCCGCCAGTGATGACCGTTTTGCTGCGCTTTTAGAAAACTCATCGCTTAAGGTGGGGGCGGCGCTTAATCATGGTGATTACGACGCGCTCAAAGCCTCGATTCGTAATCTTGCTCTGCAACGGGGTTATTTCAAGGGCGATTTTACTGCGGCGCGTTTGGAAGTGTCGCCCGATCTTAATAAAGCCTTTGTACGTTTGCACTATGACAGCGGCATTCGTTACCAATTCGGTGACACGCAAATTGTTGGTAGCCAGATTGAAGAAGCTAAAGTACGCTCCTTGCAGCCGTATAAAAGCGGCGAGCCTTATCTGGTCGCCAAAGTGGGGGAGTTTAACCAAAATCTTTCAAACACCGACTGGTTCTCGTCGGTACTGGTGGAGCCCGATATCAGCGCGCTTGATGAACGCCGCGATCTGCCGATGAAAGTCTTTTTGGCGCCTCAGAAAAAAAATCAGTTGGAAACGGGTATCGGTTATGCCACCGACGTGGAGCTGCGCGGCACGCTCAAATGGAAAAAGCCGTGGCTCAATGAGCAAGGCCACAGCTTCGACAGCAGTTTGTCGCTTTCTAAATCGGAGCAGACTATCACGGCGGGCTACCAGATCCCGCTGGAGGATGTGTTGCACGACTACTACCGAGTTCAATACGCGATGAAAAATGTTGACAGTCGCGATACCAAAAGTTTGGAGTCTAACCTCGCGGTTGAGCGCCACTGGCTGTTGGACAACCGTTGGCACCGTACCGTGTTTGTCCGTTATTTGATTGAGAACTATGAACAAGGTTTGCAAGATGATGTGGCACAGTTTGTTTTGCCGGGCATCTCTTTTTCTCGCAGCCGGACTCGCGGCGGCGGTATGCCAATGTGGGGGGATAAACAGAGCATTACTTTAGAGTTCGGGGATGACTCTTTTGTTTCCGAAACACGCGTATTGCGTTTGCAAGGTCGCACATCCTGGATCCGCAGCTTGGGTGAAAATCACCGTGGCATTGCTCGTTTGGAAGGGGGCGCTAACCTCACCGAGGAGTTTGAGCGTCTATCACCGTCACTGCGTTTTTTCGCGGGCGGTGACAATAATTTGCGCGGCTACGCTTACGAGTCCATTTCCCCCCGAGACGACAGCAACGCACTAACTGGGGCAAAGTACATCGCCACCAGTACGCTAGAGTACCAATATCGTCTGTATGGTAACTGGTGGGCGGCAGCTTTTTTCGACTATGGCGACGCGTTTAACGACGCGCCAGAGTGGAAACGCGGCGCTGGCGTGGGCATTCGTTGGGGCTCGCCAGTCGGGCCGATTCGCTTGGACTTTGCTTGGGGGTTGGATGCCACGCCCGGAGATGAGTTTCGTATCCATTTCACTTTGGGGCCTGAGCTATGATCAAACGGATGTTTCGTTGGAGCAAATGGTGCTCTGCCGCGCTCGTTATGTTGCTTTTGTTGGTGTCACTACTGGTTGGGCTCGCGCTTTTTACCAATCTTGGCCTAAACAGCTTGGTTTCATTGGCAGAAAAAGCCATGCCGCAGCTCAGTGTGGGCAGCGCCGAAGGGGCACTGTTGCCCAAGTTCACTTTGCGTGAGGTGCGTTTTCAAGACGATGCTCTTCACCTTGAAACGTCGCTCGACGAACTGGGCTTGGCGATCGATATGGGCTGCTTTTGGCAAGGACGACTCTGCGTTGATGATTTGAGATTACACGGTTTGGCGTTAAGCTTGCCCGAGCTTGCGCCGTCACAGCAAGAGCCTGAACCAGAGAGCCCGCCGCTGACGATGATTCGCACTCCGCTCCCCATTGCGGTGCGCAATCTTGATCTCAGTGACATCAAGCTGGATATCCTTGGCAACCAAATCGATTGGCGGGAGTTTCGCTCTGGTCTTGCCATGCGGGGCGATCGTCTGACCATCACGCCAACGCGATTCAATGATGTCAATGTCACGCTCGCAGAAAGTGAGCCATCCTCAGCCAATCCACCTGTGGCTGAACCTAAACAAGATATCGTGCTTCCCGAGGTGTGGATACCACTCACGATTGAACTGCAACGTTTTGATCTCAATCGCTTTACTCTGCATCAAGCCACTCCGGTTGAGATTACGCATCTTGGTCTTGAACTCAAAGCGGCCCAGCACCAAGTGCAAGTTTCGCACGCTGGAACTAGAGATGCCGCAAGTGAGCGCTCAGATTTCTGCGCAAACGGAGCTCCGCGGCGATTATCCACTCGAACTCACGCTCAAAGCACAGCTAAAAGAGAGCGAATTGCAAGGGCAGGTGATCAATCTCTCAGCCAGCCAAAGCGTAGCGAATCTCGCCGTGCAAAGCGATCTTTTAGGGCCCGTGCAAGCGCAGGTCACCGCTGAGTTACAGCCGCTAAAAGCGCAGTTGCCCTTTAAGGTCGATTTGCGACAGCTCAAAAGCCAATGGCCCCTGAGCGGCCAAAGTGAATACCAAGTTGAGGTGGCGAGTTTACGCGCGAATGGCTCTTTGGATGGTTATCAACTGGCGCTGCAAACCCACCTTGAAGGGGAA
Source organism: Vibrio cidicii (assembly GCF_009763805.1). Lineage (NCBI taxonomy): Bacteria > Pseudomonadati > Pseudomonadota > Gammaproteobacteria > Vibrionales > Vibrionaceae > Vibrio > Vibrio cidicii. The sequence continues at coordinate 3,219,498 of NZ_CP046804.1, forward strand.
GCGATTCCGCCACTGGATGTCGATCTCTCCGGTGAAGGCTCTTTGCAGCATATAAAGTTGGATAAACTGGTTTTGGCGACGTTAGGCGGGCAAGTGAGCGGTCAGGTTAGGGCCGACTGGCACGATACGGTGAGCTGGCAGGCCGATTTAGCCCTGCAAGACATTCAACCTGGGCAACAGTGGTCACAAGCGCAAGGCAACATTAGCGGTAAGCTTTCGACTTCGGGTTCCTTGACCGAACAAGGCGGTTGGCAAGTGGCGTTGCCGCTTTTAGATATTGATGGTGTGCTGCGTGATTATCCGCTCAATATCGAAGGGGATCTGCACATCGCCGATCGCCAAGGCAATGGCGATCTCAACGTCGACACGGCCGGATTAACCCTGTCGCATGGCCCTAACGGAATTACCGCCAAAGGCAAGCTGGATAAACATTGGTTGATGGACGTGCAGGTTCATTTCCCCGACTTGAGCAAAACGTTGCCGGATGTTGCTGGGCGCGTGCAAGGTGACATTGCGCTGCGTGGCGAATTGCAACAGCCCGATGTGCGTTTGTCACTGCTGGCCGAGGCGCTGAAATGGCAGCAACAAGCGAGTATTGAGCAGCTTTCACTGCGTGGAACGCTGACGCCGCTGCCGATGGCACAAGCGGATTTGCGCTTGCAGGCACGCGCGCTGCGCTATGAAGAAAAGCAGCTGGATTCGGTTGATCTCAGCCTCACTGGCAGTGAGCAGCAACATCAGTTGACGCTCGATGTGCTCTCGACACTTTTCTCCACCAGCCTCGCTATCGATGGCCAATTGAGTCGCGACAAAGAGATGGTCTGGTCTGGGGCGCTGCAACGAATGCAAGCCAGCAGCGAGCAGGGGACTTGGACTCTTGCTAATGCCGCCAAGCTCGCCGCTAATCTGGATACGCAGCAGTTTGATGTGAGCGCGCACTGCTGGCAGCAACAGCAGTCGAGTGTGTGTCTGACCCATGACATCCGCGTTGGCGAGCAAGGCGAAGCGGAAATCTCCATAAGCCAGTTCGATTTTGCGCAAATTGGTATGTTCTTGCCCCAAGAGAGCAAACTACGCGGACAATTGGACGCGACGCTTTGGGCTAATTGGGCGGCGAAACGCGCGCCGCATGTCAAAGTGGCGCTGACGATGCCAGCAGGAGAAACTGGAACAGAGCCTAGACGAAACGCTGACCATAGGTTGGGACAGCGTGATGCTTAACGCCGAGTTGCAAGACGATGCACTTCGCGCCGATTGGCAGTTCAACATTCGCGACAACGGCGATGTGAGTGGTCAACTGAAGGTCGACAATGTGCAGGCCAAAGAGCCGCAGTTGGATGGCACCTTAGCGCTTGGGCAATTCAATCTCGATTTTCTCGCCCCATTAATTGGCGAATACAGTTCTCTGCAAGCGCTGATCTCTTCTCAGTTGGCGATCCGCGGTTCGGCATATCATCCGCAAGTGTTTGGTCAAGTGCTGGTGGATGAGATCCAAGTGCATGGCGATATCAGCCCGGTGGATGTGCAGCAAGGGCGAGTTGAGGTGCAGCTCAATGGCTATGATGCTGCGCTCAGTGCTGGCATTGTCACACCGGATGGTGAGCTAAAAGTGGACGGTACGGCCAACTGGCAGGATCTAGCCAACTGGCATAGCAAGTTGCGTGTGTTTGCCGATGAGCTGCAAGTGAACATGCCGCCGATGGTCCATATTAAACTGGTGCCGGACATGACCATCGAGGCTAAGCCTGGGCTGGCGAAAATCTCTGGGGATCTTGCTCTGCCCTGGGGACGGATTGTGGTCGAAGAGTTGCCACCAAGTGCCGTGAGCATCTCCAAAGATCAGGTGCTGGTTAACGCCGAGTTGCAACCGGTGGAAAGTAGCGCGCCGATGCCCATCAATATCGAAACTGACATCAATATTCGTATCGGGGATGACTTTAAGCTGAGCGCTTTCGGCTTAGAGGGCGGTTTGCAAGGGCGCTTGAATGTGACGCAAAAAGACAAAGGGCCGTTTATTTTGGGCGAAGTGAACATTGTCAACGGCACCTATCGCTCTTTCGGGCAGGATTTGCAGATCCAAGAAGGCAAGGTGCTGATGAATGGCCCGGTGGATCAGCCCTATGTAGCAATCAAAGCGATTCGTAACCCGAACAATACCCAAGATGACGTGATTGCGGGCGTGAAAGTGACCGGACCGGCCAGCGAACCGATCATTACCATTTTCTCTGAGCCTGCGCTTCCCCAGGCTAACGCGCTCTCTTATCTGTTGCGCGGGCAAAATATTGACGCCGAATCGGGTGGGGGCAATGCCATGACCACCGCGTTGATTGGGTTGAGCTTAGCCAAAAGTGGCAAAGTAGTGGGCGAGATTGGCGCGGCGTTTGGTGTGCAAGATCTGCAACTGGATACCACAGGTGCGGGCGATGAGTCTCAAGTGACGGTCAGTGGCTACATCATGCCCGGTTTACAAGTGAAGTATGGCGTGGGCATTTTCAAGCCGTTGGGTGAGTTCACTGTGCGCTACCGTTTGATGAAAGATCTCTACCTCGAAGGGGTGTCAGGAATCGAAAGTGCGGTGGATTTGATCTACCAGTTTGAATTTGATTAAAACGCTCGTGCGTGCTATTTCTCATCCCAAGAGCATGCACCACAGAAGCAGGGAGAGCGTATGCAGCATTTGGTCTTTGTTTATGGAACCCTTCGCAAAGGGGAAGCAAACCACCACTATCTAGCGCAAAGTCAGTGTTTGGGCAGTTGTCAAAGCGGGCTGGATTATAAATTGTATGATCTGGGGGAATATCCTGCGGTGAGTGATGGCAACACGGCCATCAGTGGTGAGGTGTACCTGATTGACGAGCATACCTTACAGGCGCTCGATAAGCTGGAAGACGTGCCTGTGGAGTATCGTCGAGAAACCATTGAAACACCGTTTGGCACCGCATGGATTTATCTCTATCAAGACAGCAGTAAGCTGGTCAATGAGATCGCATCCGGCGACTGGTGCCAGCGGGTTTAAGCGAAAAAGAGCCAGACTTGTCTGGCTCTTTTGCTCTGGACAACGTGCGCTGGATTACTTTTGCGCGCGTTGGTAAGACTCTAGGATCTCTTTGCGAGCCGATTCGACATCTTCCCAGCCATCCACTTTCACCCATTTACCCGTTTCCAGCTCTTTGTAGCGCTCGAAGAAGTGGGTGATTTGCGCTTTGAGCAGCTCAGGTAGATCGCCAACATCTTGGATGTGGTCATACTCTTTGGACAACTTAGAGTGCGGTACCGCGACCACTTTTGCATCTTCACCCGATTCGTCGGTCATTTTCAGCACGCCAACTGGGCGGCAACGAATCACAGAACCCGGCATCAGTGGGTAAGGGGTTGGGACGAGCACGTCAACTGGGTCACCGTCTAACGAGAGCGTGTGGTTTACGTAGCCATAGTTACATGGGTAGAACATAGGCGCCGACATAAAGCGGTCAACAAAAACCGCGCCAGACTCTTTATCGACTTCGTATTTGATTGGGTCAGCGTTGGCTGGGATCTCAATGACGACATACAGATCATCTGGTAGCGACTTACCCGCAGGTACGTTGTTTAAGCTCATGACTTTTCCTTTTCTGTTATTTTTGGGCTGAATGGCCCCAATTTAGCCGCAAATCACTCAGGATGTAAACCAGTGAGAAAGGCGTTTTTCATCGCATCTAACAAAAAAGCGCCTGCGGTTGCAGGCGCTTGGCGAGAAGGTTCTAAGCTTCGTCACGATGCAGTTTCGAGGAACTCCTCGACTTTCTTCACCATATTGGTTGAACCGACGAAAAACGGTACACGCTGATGCAGTTCAGTCGGCTTGAGATCGAGAATACGGTTCACCCCGTCAGAGGCAATGCCGCCAGCTTGCTCAATCAGAAAGGCCATTGGGTTGCATTCATACAGCAGACGTAGCTTACCGTTCGGGTGGCTTTGTGTGCTCGGGTAGAGATAGATGCCGCCTTTAAGCAGATTGCGGTGAAAATCCGCCACCAGCGAGCCAATATAGCGTGACGTATACGGGCGACCATCTTCCGGCACGTTCTCTTGGCAGTACTTGATGTATTTTTTGACGCCCATTGGGAAACGAATGTAGTTGCCTTCGTTGATGGAGTAAATCTTGCCATCTTGCGGGATCATCATGTTTTCATGCGACAGGCAGAACGTGCCAAGCGATGGGTCGTAAGTAAAGCCGTTGACGCCATTACCAGTGGTGTACACCAACATGGTTGATGAACCGTAAATCACATAACCCGCCGCGACTTGCTTGTGGCCGGGTTGAAGGAAATCTTCTTGTGTCGGTGGTGTGCCAATTGGTGACACGCGACGATAAATCGAGAAGATGGTGCCGACGGAGACGTTGACGTCGATGTTCGATGAGCCGTCCAGCGGATCCATCAACACAACGTATTTGGCATTCTTGTTTAACTCTTTGTTAAACGCGACCGCTTCATCTTCTTCTTCGCTGGCGACACCACACACTTGGTCGCGAGCTTCTAACGCAGATTTGAATTTCTCATTGGCGTAAACGTCGAGCTTTTGTTGAGCTTCGCCCTGCACGTTTTCCGTACCGACAGAACCGGTGATATCAACCAGACCCGCTTTGTTGATTTCACGGTTGACGATTTTCGCCGCCAGTCGAATGGACGACAAAAGAGATGACAGATCACCGCTAGCGTGGGGGAAGTCCGCTTGTTTCTCAACAATGAACTCGCCAAGGGTGCGCATTCCAGACATGTTATTTCCTTAAACTTCTCTGAATTAATCGGGGGTAGTGAGCGAGCATCTCTTATGGATGTTATCGTTTGCGCTCGCGATAAGTGTAAGGTTTAGATCTTATTAATGGTAATGAACTAACCGACCGAGATCTCAATTTGCTTGTCGACTATTAGCGAAGAAATTACATCAACTTAGGCGGGAGCTTGTGGCGATGTTGCACAAAAAAAGCGCAACAAAGTGGCGGAATTTTGCGCCGCCGAGCAGAAGCCAGATGATCGCCCTCGCTTTTCCGAGCGTTATCGCGATAATGGGAGGGACAAAAATTTCATAGAGCAGGATGAGCAACATGCATATTCATATCTTAGGGATCTGTGGCACTTTTATGGGCGGCGCCGCGATTTTGGCCCGGCAGTTAGGCCATAAGGTGACGGGGTCGGACGCCAACGTTTACCCACCAATGAGTACGCTTTTAGAATCTCAAGGTATTGAAATTATAGAGGGTTTTGACCCTTCTCAGTTGAACCCTGCTCCTGATCTTGTGGTGATTGGCAATGCCATGAGCCGCGGTAATCCGTGTGTTGAGTACGTACTTAACCACAACTTGCGTTATACCTCAGGGCCGCAGTGGTTGCAGGAGTTCTTACTGCACGATCGTTGGGTGTTGGCGGTATCAGGCACGCATGGCAAGACCACCACTTCAAGCATGCTGGCGTGGATTTTAGACGCATGCGGCTATCAGCCGGGATTTTTGGTCGGTGGTGTGCTCGGCAACTTCGGTGTCTCGGCGCGTTTGGGAGAAAGCATGTTTTTTGTTGTGGAAGCCGATGAATATGACAGTGCTTTTTTCGACAAGCGTTCTAAGTTCGTTCACTACCATCCACGCACCTTGATCATGAATAATCTTGAGTTCGATCATGCGGATATCTTTGATGATCTGGAAGCGATTAAGCGACAATTCCACCATCTGGTGCGCACGGTTCCGGGCAACGGACGCATTCTTGCTCCAAAGCAAGATGCGGCTTTGGCGGACGTTTTGCGACGTGGCTGCTGGAGCGAGCAGGAGTTTTCTGGCGCGGATGGCCAGTGGCAAGCGGAAAAGCGAGTCAAAGATGGTTCCCACTTTGCGGTTTTCTTCCAAGGTGAATGCGTGGGCGAAGTGAACTGGGACTTAGTGGGCGATCACAACGTCGATAATGCGCTGATGGCGATTGCGGCGGCGCGCCATGTCGGAGTGACGCCCGATCTCGCCTGTCAGGCCCTCGGCCAATTTATCAATACCAAGCGCCGTTTAGAGCTCAAAGGCGAAGTTAACGGGGTGGCTGTGTATGATGATTTCGCGCATCATCCCACCGCGATTGAACTGACTCTCGGTGGTTTACGTAATAAGGTGGGCGACAAACCGATCTTTGCGGTTTTGGAGCCGCGCTCTGCAACAATGAAACGTGGGGTGCATAAAGAGACGCTTGCTGCTTCGTTAGCCCATGCCGATGAGGTGTTTTTATTCCAACCGCCGGGTTTGGATTGGTCGGTCAAGGCCGTGGCGGCACAATGTCACCAGCCTGCGTTTACCAGTGACAATATGGATGAGTTTGTTGCGCAAATTGCCAGCCGTGCCAAATCTGGGGTGCAAATCTTGGTCATGAGTAACGGCGGTTTTGACGGCATTCATGGCAAGTTGCTGGCGGCACTGGACAAGGCGTTTGACTGACTCGGCCCACAACTATGCCAACTGAAATCGTGCCAACTGAAATCATGCCAACTGAAATGACGATGACTGAAAAACAAAAAACAATCACACTGGCGTTTACGGGCGCATCTGGTGCGCCGTATGGTTTACGCCTGCTTGAATGCCTGCTTGCGGCGGATTATCAGGTGTACCTGCTGATTTCTTCCGCCGCGCGCGTGGTGCTAGCCACCGAGCAGGGGCTGAAGTTGCCCGCCAATCCACAAGCTGCGCAAAGCACGCTGGTGAACTATCTGGGCTGCTCGGCCGAGAAGCTGGTGGTATGCGGTAAGGACGATTGGTTCTCGCCCGTTGCTTCCGGCTCTGCCGCGCCAAAGCAGATGGTGCTGTGCCCTTGCTCTGCGGGCAGTGTCGCGGCGATAGCGCACGGCATGTCGGACAATTTAATTGAGCGCGCCGCCGATGTGGTACTGAAAGAGCGTGGTCAATTGATCCTTGTGGTGCGCGAAACGCCGTTTTCCACTTTGCATCTGGAAAATATGCACAAGTTATCGCAGCTTGGCGTGACCATCATGCCCGCAGCGCCGGGGTTTTACCATCAACCACAACGTATTGAAGATCTGGTCGACTTTATGGTCGCACGCATTCTTGACCATCTTGGGGTCGAGCAAGGCTTAGTGTCGCGCTGGGGGTACGATAACCGCTCGCGTGACGAGCACGTATAGCCAAAGCGAACGTTTCGCATTACAATCCGCCTCACTCATCGGGGAGCTCATCTGCGCATTTTTGTCGCAGAAGCTGAGATCAGGCCATCGCCTGGGACCCGTATACCTGAACCAGATAATGCTGGCGTAGGAATTGAGTCAGGAATTTAATTCGCAATGGAAGATTAAAACCGACTTCAAACCTGTGCCGCTCCACTCATGTCATGCAACGCAAATGGAGAGCGAGCCGTGAAAACCACTCTTAACCTGATTGCCCTAGCGATGGTCACTTCTGCCCCCGCTTTGGCTGCCGATAACACCCTCACTGTTTATACTTACGACTCTTTTGCCGCCGATTGGGGCCCTGGCCCGACGATCGAAAAAGCGTTCGAAGCGAAATGTGGCTGTGATGTCAACTTTGTTGCGCTGGATGATGGCGTGTCGATCCTTAACCGCCTGCGTCTTGAAGGCAAGAACAGCAAAGCGGATGTGGTGCTCGGGCTGGACAACAACTTGATGGCTGAAGCCAAAGCAACGGGTTTGCTGGCAGAACATCAGGTCGATACTCGTGCAGTTACGCTGCCAAAGGGTTGGTCTGATACGACGTTTGTCCCTTACGATTACGGCTACTTTGCTTTTATCTACAACAAAGAGACGCTGGCTAACCCGCCGAAGAGCTTAAAAGAGTTGGTGGAGCAGCGCCGCGATCTCAAAGTGATCTATCAAGATCCGCGCACCTCAACTCCAGGGCAAGGTTTGCTGCTGTGGATCAAATCCGTTTACGGCGATAGCGCTGTCGAAGCTTGGCAGCAACTGGCGAAAAAGACCGTGACGGTTACTAAGGGTTGGTCGGAAGCTTACTCTATGTTCCTCAAGGGCGAGTCCGATATGGTGCTGTCGTATACCACTTCTCCGGCCTATCACCTGATTGCGGAAAAGGACGCGAAATACGTGGCGGCAGGCTTTGCTGAAGGGCACTACATGCAAGTGGAAGTGGCGGCAAAAGTGAAAAGCAGCCAAAAACAGCAACTGGCCGATGAGTTTATGCGTTTTATTCTAAGTGACGAATTCCAAGCGGCGATGCCAACGGGCAACTGGATGTATCCGGTCACCGACGTAAAACTGCCTGAGGGTTTTGACACCTTAACTGTGCCGGTGAAATCACTCAGCTTCACTCCTGAAGAGGTGGCCGAAATGCGCAAGCCTTGGATCCGCGAGTGGCAAAGCGCGCTGACGTTTTAAGGTTGTACGTTGAACTCTGTACCTAAAGCGGGCATTGGGGTCGCGGTGATGATCGCGACCTTTGTCATTGCTGCGCTGGCAGCGCTCCTTTCTACGGCGCCCTCGCTGGATGTGAGCGTCATCTGGCGCGATCCTTACTATCGTCATGTCACCCAGTTCAGTTTCTGGCAGGCTTTTTTGTCGATGTTGCTCAGCGTCAGTTTGGCTATCCCGTTGGCGTATGCGTTGGCCAAACGACGTTTTCCTGGCCGCGCTCTGCTGTTGAAGCTGTTTGCTTCAACGCTGGTGTTACCGGTATTGGTCGGGGTGTTTGGTCTTTTGGCGATTTATGGCAACAGTGGTTGGCTGGTGAGTCTGTTGCAACAAGCGGGCTACTTGAGATCGTTCTCCATTTACGGCTTGAGTGGTATTTTGCTTGCCCACGTGTTTTTCAATCTGCCGTATGCCGCGCGTTTGTTGCTACAAGCGCTGGAATCGATCCCGGCAGAGCAGCATAAACTGGCGGCTCACCTCGGTATGTCTCCTTGGGATAAGTTTCGCTTTGTTGAATGGCCAAGGCTGCGCCAACAACTGCCACATGTCGGCGGCTTGGTGTTTATGCTCTGTTTTACTAGCTTCGCCACCGTGATGGCGTTGGGCGGTGGGCCGAAATCCACCACCATTGAACTGGCTATCTATCAGGCGATTAAATTCGATTTCGATCTGCAAAGCGGGGCGATTCTGGCTATCTGGCAAATGTTGCTGTGTAGCGTTTTGGCGCTGGCGTTACAAAAATTGACGCGTCCTTTACCGGTTTCTGCTGGCAGTGGCAGCGAGTCACCTTTTTTAGTGCGCGACAGCGGCCTGCTGCGTATTTGGGACTACGCTTGGATTTTGGCTGCCGCGCTTTTGGTGTTACCACCGCTGCTGATGGTGCTGCTCTCTGGGGTGAATGGCAAAGTGGTTGATGTGCTGGTTGATGCTCGTTTTTGGTCGGCACTTGGCGCATCACTGCAAGTCGCACTGCTTTCTGCCACGCTTGCGGTGGCGGCTGGCATGGCGATTCTATCGTCCAGCCGCATCTGGCGCATTGGGCAACATCGCCACCGCGCAGATAGTTTGGAGATGGTGGGCACCATCATTTTAGTCACCCCGGGGCTGGTGATTAGCACGGGAGTCTTCTTGCTGCTGCGCAGCGTGACCGACGTTTTCAGTTTAGCGTTAGTGGTGGTGGTTTTGGTCAATAGCTTGATGGCGCTGCCGTACGCGATCAAAACCTTGGCTCAGCCTATGTTGCACATTGAGCAGCAGTACCAATATCTGTGTGCCAGTTTAGGCATACGCGGACTAAACCGCTTACGGGTGATTGAGCTGCGCGCGCTGTCGAAACCACTTGCTTCAGCGTTTGCGCTCTGTTTTATGTTTGCGATTGGCGATCTTAGCGCGATTGCGCTGTTTGGTAGCCAAGATTTTCGCACGCTGCCTTTGTACCTTTTCCAACTGCTAGGCAGTTATCAGATGGAATCGGCCGCAGTGGTCTCGCTCACTTTACTGCTGCTCAGTGTCGGCTGTTTTGCCCTGACTGAACGTCTATTTACCACCCGCGTTAGTGAGGAATCATGTTAACTCTCAATCAGGTGAAGTATTACTACCACGATGCGTTGTTTCACTTTGATCTACAGGTCGCGCAAGGGGAGATCGTCGCGCTGATGGGCCCAAGTGGCGCGGGCAAATCGACGCTGTTGGCGCTGCTCGCCGGGTTTATTGAACCGCAATCGGGCGAGATGGCGGTCAGCGGGCTCTCTTTACGCAACAAGCCGCCTTATCAGCGTCCGTTTTCCATGTTGTTTCAAGAGCACAACCTCTTTTCTCATCTCACGGTGGAGCAAAATATTGCTTTGGGCTTACAGTCTGGGCTCAAATTGAGCTCTGCCGAGCGCAAGCTGGTACAGCAGGCCGCAGAGCAAGTGGGCATTGCGTCTTATCTGTCACGTTTGCCGCAACAATTGTCGGGAGGACAGCGTCAGCGAGTGGCGCTGGCAAGGTGCTTTGTGCAGCCCAATCCGATCTGGCTGCTGGATGAGCCTTTTTCGGCGCTCGATCCGGTTTTGCGTGAAGAGATGCTGGCACTGGTGAAACATCTCGCCAAGGAGCGCAATATCACTGTTTTGATGGTGACGCACCACGTGAGTGATGCTCGTGCGATTGCCAGCCATTTTGCCTACATTGCCAATGGTTACGTTGAGCAGTTCGGCACCATAGCGCAGTTAACCACCATGCATGCCAATCGCGCCTTAGCTGAGTTTGTCCAAGCGGGAAGTTAACGTTTGAAACGTGGATAAGAAAAAGGTTGGCACAAGGCCAACCTTTGTTGTTACAACGATGAAGCGATTGCTTCGTCGTTAAGCTGTTTAAGAACTTGGAAAATTTCGCGAAACGCTTTGGGCGGTTTGTTGTTTTGCTTCTCTTTGACTGCGGTACGAGCAAGCTGACGCAAGCGCTGACGATCCGCAGCAGGGTAGAGTTCCAACACCTCGTCAATTGCGCTATCCCCTTCGGCAATCACGCGATCACGCAGCGTTTCTAACTTGTGCAGCACCGCCGTATTTTGCGAGTGTTTGTTGCGCAGTTTATCCAACGCCGCTTGAATCGGTTCTGGATCTTCTTGACGCATCACTTTGCCGATGTATTGCAGTTGGCGACGACGTGCTTCGTTTTTAAAACGTTGCGCATCTTTGATCGCCTCGAGCAAATCTTCACTGATCGGAAATTTCGCCAATACGGAAGGTTTGAGTTCAACCAACTCTTCCCCCAGTTTTTGCAACTCATCCATATCGCGTTTCATCTCAGATTTGCTGACTATGATGATTTCTTCTTCTGGTTCCCATGGCGCCTTTTGGTTTTTACGAGCCATCTTTTCTGCCTATGTCACTTTCTCTCAATAAGATTAGCCCCATTTTAACAAGAATCGTGGGGAGAAAGCGAAATTCTTGTTATTCTTAGCCTATCGCTCATCAAAGATTATTGAGATATGGATGTAAAACAGCAAGTTGCTCAACAGAGAATTGAGCTTGAAGCCGCCGTAGCCAGAGCGCTCGAGCTCGCGGCGCAACAGTCCGACGCTGCGGAAGTCGCCATCACTAAGACGACAGGGCTCAGTGTTTCTACACGTATGTGTGAAGTCGAAAATGTCGAGTTCAACAGTGATGGTGCGCTTGGTATTACCGTCTACCGTGGTCAGCGCAAAGGCAGCGCTTCGACCTCGGATCTGAGTGAAGAAGCGATTCAGCAAACCGTATTGGCGGCGTTGGATATTGCGCTGTACACCTCGGAAGATCCCTGTTCCGGCCCGGCTCCAGCTGAGCTGATGGTCAAGGATATCCCAGATCTTGACCTCTTCCACCCAGACACGCCTGATCCAGATTACGCAGCGAAGATTGCCATTGCGGCCGAGCGTGAAGCGCTGAGTTATAGCGACAAAATTAAGCAGAGCGATGGCGCAAGCTATGACAGCCACTATGGTGTGCGTGTGTATGGCAATAGCCACGGCTTGCTAGCGAGCTATGCATCGAGCCGTCACAGCATCAGTTGCTGTGTGATTGGTGAGGGCAAAAATGGCGAGATGGAACGCGATTACAGCTACACCATGGCGCGTCATCGTGATGACATGTGGACGCCAGAGCAAGTCGGTCAAGAAGCCGCGGAGAAAACCATTCAACGCTTGGATGCGCGTAAGCTGAAAACGGGTAAGTTCCCGGTTATGTTTGCGCCGGATGTAGCCACGGGGTTGATGGGCCACTTAGTGATGGCGATAAGTGGCGGAAATCTCTATCGTAAATCTTCTTTCTTGCTCGACAAATTGGGTCATCAGGTGCTGCCTGAGTGGTTTAATATCAGCGAGCGTCCACACATTCTACGTGGTCTGGCTTCAAGCCCATTTGATAGCGAAGGCGTGTTCACTCAAGATAGAGAGATCATTACCGATGGCGTACTGGCCACTTACCTGCTGACCAGTTACGCAGCGCGCAAAATGAACATGGCGCCAACCGGTCATGCGGGCGGTATCCATAACTGGTTTGTCAAATCAACGGGGCAGACTTTTTGTCAGATGCTCAAAGAGCTCGGCACAGGCTTACTGGTTACAGAAGTGATGGGACAAGGTGTCAACGTGGTGACGGGGGATTACTCCCGGGGCGCCGCGGGTTTCTGGGTAGAAAATGGTGAAATCCAATACCCAGTGTCAGAGATCACCATCGCAGGTAATCTCAAAGAGATGTTTACGCGCATTGTCGCGGTCGGCAGTGATGTGGAAACGCGCTCGCAGATTCAAACTGGCTCGATTTTGTTGGAGTCGATGAAAATCGCGGGTGAATAGCCATCGGTTGTCGCACAATAAAAAGCGCTAAAAACAAACAAGGTTGCCGATGGGCAACCTTTTTAATGCGTTTGATTCGGCGGGTAAAAGTCAGATCAAAATGGTGGCCAGCCCAAGAAAAACCGATAATCCGATCACATCGGTAACGGTGGTCAGTGCCATACCGCCCGCCAGTGCCGGGTCGATATTCATCTTTTTCAACAGAATCGGGATAGAGACTCCGGCGATGCCTGCAACAATCAGGTTGGTCATCATCGCGGCAGAAATGATCCCGCCGAGCACCCAATTGCCTTTCCACGCGACCACGATGCCGCCGATAATCAGAGCCCACATCACGCCATTGAGAAAACCAATTGCGGCCTCTTTCATCAAGAGTTCACGGCGGTTGGAGTCACCGATGTGACCCAGTGCCAAGCCACGAATCACCAGTGCAACGGTTTGGTTGCCGGCCACACCGCCCATTGAAGGCACTATGGTCATCAGGACCGCGATGGCCGCCATTTGATCCAGCGTGGCTTCAAACATGTTGGAAACTGAAGCGGCAGCAAGGGCGGCGAGCACGTTCGCGCCGAGCCAAACGCTGCGCTTTCGCGCCGATTTAACTACAGGTGCAAAGGTGTCTTCTTCATCATTCAGGCCCGCCATACTCATCATCGAGTGCTCGGCGTCTTCACGAATCACATCTACCACGTCATCGATGGTAATTCGCCCCACCAGATGGTAGTTCTCGTCAATCACCGGCGCAGAGATCCAGTTACGTCGTTCAAACAGGCTTGCGACATCGGAATCGCTGGTATCAACTGTAATGGCGTCATCGACATCTTCCATCACTTCGCTGACTTTCACGTCTGGCTGAGTAGTAATCAGCGCGGTGATAGAGAGCTCGCCTATCAGCTTACTCTCTTCATCGATCACATACAGAGCATCGGTGTTTTCTGGTAGTTCCCCTTTCATACGCAGGTAGCGCAGGACTACGTCAACGTCGACGTCACCACGAATGGTGATCACGTCGGTGTTCATCAAACCGCCTGCGGTATCTTCCGGATAGGAAAGTGCAGTTTCCACCCGCAAGCGGTCGGCTGCATCCATCTGTGCCAAAACTTCACGCGAAACGTTATCTGGCAAGCTACGCAGAACGTAAGCGACGTCATCGGTATCCATGCCTTCGGTGGCTTCAGCGAGCGCTTCAGGGGCCATTTTTGAGACAAGGTTATCTTTGACGTCTTCGCTAAGCTCATCGAGGATTTCACCGTAATCTTCAGGGTCGGTGAGCTGCCAGAGCACTTCACGACTTTTACGCGGGGATGCTTCTAAAAGGTGGGCGATATCTTCGGGTTCCATGTCCTGAAGTTGACGGCGGACATGGACGAAGCGGCCGTTTTCCAGCGCTTCGGTGACTTCTTGGAGGGCTTGGTGAGCTTGGTCGAATTCTATTTGCTCTGCCATTGTGACCCCCTGATTCCTGGATATTTACAATGCTTTGAATAATAACTTAATTCTATACGCAAGTAACCAGAAGATGCGAGTTTCATCAACAAATCTTGCAGTGGTCAGAGCAACGCTTGCATCACATTGGTGAATTATTCGCCTTCATCAAATTTGTCTTCGATCAGGTGGCAAATCGCGTCTAAGGCGAGTTGTGCTTGTGGGCCTTTGGCGTGAATGGTGACATATTGCCCTTGTGCCGATTCCAACATCAGCAGACCCATAACGCTGTCAGCCGCGGCGGTTTTGTCCTCTTCATTGTCGATGGTGACTTCAGCTTCAAAGCTTTGCGCCAGCTCGACCAGCTTCACAGCCGCGCGTGCATGTAGACCTAAACGATTCTGTATCAATACCTTGCGACTCTGTTCCACGGCTATTCCTTGTTGCGCTTTTCTAATCCAGTGTGACGAATTCGCACTTTGTGCCCAAGATCGGCAAAATATTCACCAATTTGCTGAGTTAAGTACACGGAGCGATGTTTTCCGCCGGTACAGCCAATCGCCACAGTGAGGTAGCTGCGATTGTTTTTTTCCAGCATCGGTAGCCAATGTTCGATAAAGCTCTCTATTTGATGCTTGAGTTCTAATACTTCTTCGTGGCGCTCCAAAAAGGCTTTGATCGGGCCATCCAGACCGGTCATGGGTCGCAGCGATGGTTCCCAATGCGGGTTTGGTAGGAAGCGCACATCAAACACATAGTCTGCGTCGGTTGGCAGGCCATATTTAAAGCCGAAGGATTCAAACACCATGATCAGTTCTTTCCGTTCATGGCCTTCGACTCGGGTGCGAATGGTTTCACTCAGCTCATGCAGGGATTGATTGCTGCTGTCGAGCAGGATATCGGCAATCTCTCGCAGTGGTTTGAGGATCTTCTTCTCTTGATCAATCGCTTGATCGAGCGTGTGGGTATGTTCACCCTTAGAAAGTGGATGGATGCGGCGAGTTTCACTGTAGCGCTTGAGCAAGGTCTCTTTATCGGCATCGAGAAAAACCACCGAAACATCAAGGCTCTCTTTGAGCTTCTTTAAGGTCTCGGAAAGCTCCTTCATGCGTTTGGGAATGTTGCGAATATCGATACTGACCGCGACATTTTGCTTGCTTTCGGCGATGGACTGAACAAACGCGTCGAGCAGATTGACTGGCAGGTTATCGACACAGTAGTAACCGAGATCTTCGAGAACCCGCAAAGCAACACTTTTGCCTGCTCCGGAGTGTCCACTGACGATGATGAGTCGCATCGCTTAGCCGTCCTGTTGCTCGCTGACCATGATGTCGTACAACTCTTGGTCGCTTTTGGCATTGCGCAACATTTTCAGCACCTGCTTGTCGCTCAGGCGTTTCTGCCATTGAGGAGAGGGTTTTCAGGTGTTCTTTGCACTGTTCTTCTGGCACCAAAAGCGCAAACAGAAGGTCGACAGGGCGGTTGTCGATGGCGTCAAACTCTATCGGTTGTTCACATTGCAGTAAAACGGCGACCGCGTGGTCAGCGGACGTCATGCGTGCGTGGGGAATGGCAATACCGTTACCGATACCCGTGCTGCCCATTTTTTCTCGGCTGAGCATGCACTCAAACAAGGCAGTGGAATCTTGGCCAGTGTGTTCTGCAACCAGGTTGCTGATGATTTCGAGGGCTCTTTTCTTGCTAGAGCACTGAACTGCACTCTTGGTGCAGTTCAGTGAAAGTATTGTGCTAAGTTGCATGGTTAATGACTGTTAAGTTTTTCTTTGTGTTTGTTTAACTGGCGGACGAGTTTATCGACCAGGGAGTCTATGGCAGCGTACATGTTTTCATCGTCGGATGAGGCATGAATTTCGCCTTGATTAACGTGGAGCGTAGCTTCAGCGATTTGGTGAATTTTTTCAACTTTGAGGACCACTTGGATACTGTTGATGTGGTCAAAAAATCGCTCAAGCTTATCAAACTTGGAGTGAACATAGTCTTGCATTGAATCGGTAAGATCAACGTGATGGCCTTGGATATTGATTTGCATAGACTTTCCTTTTCAGTTGTGGCCTAAAGCAGGCGTTTGCGCTGACTTGAAGGGGCAATGCCTAAGGACTCCCGGTACTTGGCAATCGTTCGCCGAGCGACTTGAATCCCTTGGTCAGCCAGTAGCGCAGCAATTTTGCTATCACTCAATGGTTTGGCAATGTTTTCTGCCGCCACCAGTTTTTTGATGAGTGCGCGGATTGCTGTCGATGAACACTCTCCTCCGTTGTCGGTACTCACATGACTGGAGAAGAAATACTTCAATTCAAAAATCCCTCTGGGTGTATGCATGAACTTTTGCGTGGTCACGCGGGAGATGGTCGACTCATGCATCTCAACCGACATAGCCACATCATTCAGCACCATGGGCTTCATAGCTTCTTCTCCATACTCGAAGAAATCGTGCTGATGTTCAACTATGCATCGTGCAACTTTGAGCAGTGTCTCGTTTCTACTCTCTAGGCTTTTTATTAGCCATTTTGCTTCTTGCAAATTGCTGCGAATGTACTGACTGTCGGCGCTGTTTCCGCGTCCCAATTGGGCGTATTGCTGATTCACTTTAAGTTTTGGAATGCTGTCGGGATTGATCGCTACACTCCATTTCCCACTTTCCTTGAAAACAGATACATCTGGAATGACGTATTCGGCTTCGCTCGGGTTGATCTTGCTGCCCGGTCTAGGATCTAACTGCTGGATAAGTTTTAGCGCTTCGCGCAGATCTTCTTCTTTGAGTTTCGCTTCTTTAACAATCAGCTTGTAATCACGGTTGCCTAACGCCTCAATGTGCTCCAGCAAAACTAACTTGGCCTCGATTAACCATGGCGTTTCGGCTGGAAACGTGGCGAGTTGTAAAAGTAGACACTCTTGCAGGTTTTGTGAAGCAACGCCGAGCGGATCAAATTGTTGGATGCGTTTTCTCACCGCTTCCACTTCATCCAGCTCAATGTCGCTACTGTTGAGGCTGTCTAAAATCTCTTCTGGACTGATGGTTAAGTAACCTGTGTCGTCCACGGCGTCGATGATGGCAAAGGCAATCATGCGATCGGTTTCACTGAACGGCGTAAGGTCGAGCTGCCACGATAGGTAGTCGTGCAGGGTTTCTGTGGTTTCCCCCTGATACACGGGCATGTCGTCGTCTAAGGCGATACCGGTATTACCTGTATTCGCGCTGTAAACATCATCCCAAGTAGTATCGATTTCCAGCTCGTTGCTGATTTCGGATTTCTCTATGATGTCTGAGCTGTCTGGCAAGTCGACCTCGGCGCTGAAATCATCAGAATCGTTCCCTTCATTGCTGGGCTTGTCTTCATGGTTAGCTTGTGGCTCGTCATGGCTCTCCTCGACTTCAAGTAGAGGGTTGGATTCCAGTGCTTCCTGTATTTCCTGTTGAAGATCCAATGTCGACAGTTGCAGCAAGCGAATAGCCTGCTGAAGCTGCGGCGTCATGGCTAACTGTTGACCTAGCTTGAGTTGTAATGAGGGTTTCATTCAGTAGTTCTTACCTTGTTATTCCCAGAATCTGCCGTTGTTAATTTAATCATAGTCGGAATTGTTCGCCGAGATAAACTTGTTTTACTTGCTCATTGTTGAGAACTTGTTCCGGGGTTCCTTCGGCGATCAGGTGCCCTTGACTGACGATATACGCTTTCTCACATACGTCTAGTGTTTCGCGTACATTGTGGTCGGTGATCAGCACGCCAAGGCCGCGATCGCGCAGATGCTCAATGATCTTTTTGATGTCGATGACGGAGATAGGGTCTACACCAGCAAACGGTTCGTCCAGCAGAATGAACTGAGGATTGGCCGCCAGAGCACGGGCGATTTCGACTCGGCGTCTTTCGCCACCAGATAGCGCCATGCCTGCACTTTGCCGAATATGCTGAATGTGAAACTCTTCCAGCAGATCTTCGAGCTTATCTTGGCGTTCTTCGCGAGTGAGCTCGTTGCGCGTTTGCAATACGGCCATGATGTTGTCTTCCACAGAAAGCTTGCGAAAAATCGAGGCTTCCTGAGGAAGATAACCAATGCCTAATTTAGAACGGCTGTGCATCGGTAGGATACTGATGTCTTGGTCGTCAATGCTGATGGTGCCGGCATCGCGTGGCACTAGGCCTACAATCATATAAAAAGAGGTGGTTTTACCCGCACCGTTGGGGCCAAGCAAGCCCACGATCTGCCCTGATTCGACTTGCAAGCTGACGTCAGTGACGACTTTTCTCTTTTTGTAGCTCTTAGCGAGATTTTTTGCTCTCAGAACGGCCATATTAGTTATTCGCCTGACTTGGTTGTAATACAGTAGTAACACGCTCATTGTGTGAGCTGTCGGCAATCAATTTCTGCTGCGCGATTTGGTATTTGATCGAGGAGCCTTTGATGACATTACCATCTTGTGACAGCTCTGCTTGGCCGAGCATTACCAATTGATCAGAAGTGACTTCGTAATCCAATTGGTTGGCTTTGCCACTGAGGGTACGACCATCATCGGTCAGTTGTGAAAACGTCGCAGGTTTACCAAAGGCTTCAATTTTATGGATGGCATTTTTTTCTTTGCCGCGAGTGACGACAATCCGCTCGGCGGTAATGCTAATGCTGCCTTGTTTGAGCGATACATTCCCTTCAAAAATGACCTGATTGCTGCGCATATCTAATTGTTGAGAATTAGAATCGATGTAGACAGGTTGCTGAGTATCCGATTTGAGCGCAAAAGCACTTGGAGCAGCTAAAACGAATGCAAAGAGGCTAAGGTGTAAGGGTCTCATATCTACCTTGAACTTTATTATACAGAGTGGCGGTATTGGTTTGCAGGTTGCCTTGCATTGCCGCTCCGCTTGTTTCAAATTGTGGGCCAACCAGCAGAACCTGCTGATCGGCGCGAAAATCGCGATTGACTAGATCTATCTCTAGCTTGGCGGTCGCCAGAGTCTCAAAGCCCGCATCCGGCAACAGATTTTGCATCAGCACATTATCGTAAAGTGTCAAAACCTGTTTGTCGTTTAGTACCGCGCGTTTAGCGCTGACTTTCCACTCCAACGCTTCGCCGTCACGGTAGATAGCCAGTGTCGGATTCTCAAAAATGGTATCACCACTTTTGGCGTAGTGATCTAAATGCGACGATGCTATCTGGTGACTGCGTTGGCCATATTCATTGTAACTGGTGTTCTTGAGCGCTTTGCCGCTGAACATCGGCAATTCAAGATTTGGCGCCACTTGAATCGTCTGTGCTTCACGTTGACTATATAAGTAATAAGCCGACCAAGAAGCAACAAAAAAGAGCAGTACATATAGGATGCGAGCGATACTCATATACTCAAACCTTTATGAACATCCAGCTCATCGCGTGCCTGCAAAATCAGATCACACACTTCGCGAACGGCACCGTGACCGCCTTTGATTCGGGTCACATAGTTGGCACGTTGAGCGAGCAGTGGGTGACCATCGGCAACGCACACTTTGAGCGCGACTTTTTCCATTACTGGCCAGTCTATCAGATCGTCACCAATATAACCTGTCTGCTGTGGGCTGATGGACAATTTGTCACAAATATCAGCATAGGCTTTCACTTTGTCATCTTGCCCTTGATAAATCAGAGAAATGCCTAAGGCTTTCATCCGGTTTTCAACGATTTGTGAGCGGCGCCCCGTGATGATGGCGATTTCAATGCCGGCGTTCATCAACGATTTCACGCCATAGCCATCACGAGTATGGAACGTTTTCAACTCTTCACCGTTGTTACCCATGTAGATAAGGCCATCGGAAAAGACGCCATCTACATCGCAGATCAGCAGTTTGATTTGTTGGGCGATAGCAAAAACTGTCGACTCAACCGGGCCGTATAGTGTTTCAACAGGATCGGTCATTACATCACTCCGGCTTTAAGTAGGTCGTGCATGTTCAGCGCGCCAACCAACTTACCGTGTTGGCACAGCATCAGGCCGTTAATTTTTTTCTGCTGCATCAAATTAAGTCCTTCAACGGCCAGTAGATTGGGATCCGCTACGGTTGGATGCTCTGTCATGACGTCGCCAATTTTCGCACTGTGAATGTCGATACGTTTGTCGAGGATACGGCGCAGATCGCCGTCGGTAAAAATACCGAGTAAGTGGTTACTTTCATCGACAATGGCTGTCATGCCAAGGCCTTTTTGTGAAATTTCCAACAGTGCATCACGCACCAAAGCTTCTGGGCTAACTTTAGGTAAGGCGTGACCTGTGTGCATAATATCGGACAACTTAAGCAGCAGCTTTCTCCCCAGTGCGCCGCCAGGGTGTGACAGGGCGAAATCTTCGGCGGTAAAGCCTCTGGCTTGCAAAAGCGCAACCGCAATCGCATCACCCATGACTAAAGTGGCGGTGGTGCTGGTGGTCGGCGCGAGGCCAAGTGGGCACGCCTCTTCTGGTACGGTGATCTGCAGATGGAAATCCGCCAGTTTGGCCATGGTTGAACTTGGATTACCAGTCATGCTGATAATGCGGATGTCCAGCCGTTTGAGAACCGAAAAAAGCGCGAGGATTTCCGAAGATTCACCGGAGTTGGAAATTGCAAGTACGATATCACCGCGCTCAATCATACCCAGATCGCCATGTGCGGCTTCTCCGGGATGAACAAAAAATGCCGAGGTGCCCGTACTGGCAAGCGACGCCGCAATCTTTTTACCGATGTGACCCGATTTTCCCATGCCCATCACCACCACTTTGCCTTGATTGTGCAGCATTAATTCACAAGCTTGCTCAAACTGTTGGTCAAAATATTGCGCCAGCTGTTCTAGCCCCCGAATTTCGGTGGTCAAAACTTGCTGTGCGACGGTGCGATAATCAAACGAAAGTGCCATGTTTACTCCTCAGCGGATCGATTAAGCGGCCATGTTCATCAATAGATAGCTTTGATAAGCGACAAAACAGATCATCAGGATGCCGCCTTCGATGCGATTGATACTGCGAGATTTGCCCAGTGCCATGACAACAAGCAATAACGAGATCGCGAGCATCACCCAGAAATCACGTCCCATCGCATGCTCGCTTAAGACAGAAGGGTTGAGAATGCCGGGCAATCCCATCACCGCAAGAATATTAAACACGTTAGAACCAATAATGTTGCCCACCGCCATATCATCTTCACCTTTGAGTACCCCAGCGAGAGAGGCGGCGAGTTCTGGCAAACTGGTCCCGACCGCGATAATGGTCAGGCCGATGACCAGATCACTCATCCCAAAATGCTTGGCAATCACTACGGCATTATCGACCAGCATGCCAGCCGCCAGAGGAAGTAATATAAGGCCGACGACTATCCACAGGCCCGCTTTGCCGTTGCTCACTCCTTGTGGGATCTCCGATTCTTGCTCGTCTAAAAATGTATCGCCGCTCTGCTGCTCTTTTTTGCTGATCTGCAGCATGGCAAATAAAAACACGCCGAAGAGAGCAAACAGCAGAATGCCTTCGTAAAAACCTAGGTGGCTGTCCCAAAGTAAAATGCCAGACAGCACAGTGACGGCGATCATCAAAGGTAGCTCACGACGCACAATTGCGGAGCTGATAGACAGCGGCTTAATCAAAGCGGTGATGCCGAGAATTAAGGCGATGTTGGCAATATTTGAACCCAATACGTTCCCTACCGCGGTGTCGGTTTTGCCGTCTAACGCCGCCGTAGCCGAAACCATCATTTCTGGTGCTGATGAACCCATGGCCAAAATGGTCATACCGATCACTAGCGGTGAAATGCCCATGTTGCGAGCTAAAGCCGCGGAACCAAACACGAGTTTGTCTGCACTCCAGACGAGTAGAACAAGACCGACGATAAGTAGCGCGATGGCTTCGAGCATGATGATTCCCAGAAAGTTATATTGAGTTGAAGGTTTAACCGCTAATTTTGACTTTTTGAGCCAAAAAAGGGAAGACAAACAAGTAACAAATTACGACTTGAATAGGATTTGATTAGCGCTTTGCACCACGCGGCGATCTCTCGTGTATGCTTTGTCTCTGCTATCCTGCAGAGGATTGCAACGCCAGTTCATGGGTGAAATGTAACAATTTTGTGCGAGTTATTTAATCGAACAGTGCTTTTAATTACCAACTAATCTGCTTATGATGGCAACTCAAATTGACGACCCATCTAACAAACACTGACAAGAGAGACTATGTCGAACCACGATTTAGTGACCATAAAAGGGCTGACTTTCTCCCGAGGACAGCGGCTGATCTTTGATCACGTTGACCTTGAGGTGCCGAAAGGCAAAGTCACCGCGATCATGGGGCCGTCCGGAATTGGTAAAACCACCTTACTGCGTTTAATCGGCGGACAAATTTTGCCCGAGGCGGGCGAAATCTGGTTTGATGGTGACAATATCCCGGCGCTATCGCGCAGTAAGCTCTATCAAGCTCGCAAGAAAATGAGCATGCTGTTCCAATCTGGGGCGCTGTTTACCGATCTCAACGTGTTCGACAACGTCGCTTTTCCACTGCGGGAACACACCCAATTGTCTGAAGAGCTGATTCGCACCTTAGTGCTGTTGAAGCTCGAAGCGGTTGGTCTGAGAGGGGCAGCGAACTTAATGCCAAGTGAACTCTCTGGTGGCATGGCTCGCCGCGCGGCGTTAGCACGTGCGATTGCGCTCGATCCGGATTTGATCATGTTTGATGAGCCTTTTGTCGGCCAAGATCCGATCACCATGGGAGTGTTGGTAGAACTTATTCGCAATCTCAATCAGGCGCTTGGGGTGACCTCTATTGTTGTTTCCCACGACGTCCCTGAGGTGATGAGCATTGCCGATTGGGTCTACCTGCTGGCCGATGGTAAAGTGATTGCGAAAGGCACGCCGGAGGAACTGCGAGACAATCGCGATCCGCGTGTCCAGCAATTCTTGCAAGGTGACGCCGATGGTCCGGTGCCGTTTCGCTTCCCCGCCCAGAGTATTGAGAAGGATTTATTTGACCATGTCTGAATTGACCAACTTTGTCTCCGGGGTCGGGCGTCGTTTTATGGCGATTTGCGAGTCATTTGGACGGGCGAGCCTAATGTTGTTCGGCGCCGTATTCACACGCCCGCAACCTCTAAAAAACCTGCCATTGCTCGTTAAGCAAGTTCACAGTGTTGGCGTACAATCGCTGGCGATCATCGTGGTTTCTGGCCTGTTTATCGGCATGGTGCTGAGCCTGCAAGGCTATGTGATTCTGGTCGATTACGGTGCCGAAGGCAGCTTAGGGCAAATGGTAGCACTCTCGCTGTTGCGTGAGCTTGGCCCGGTCGTTACGGCATTGCTGTTTGCCGGACGAGCCGGTTCGGCGCTCACCGCTGAAATTGGTTTGATGAAAGCCACTGAACAGCTATCCAGCATGGAAATGATGGCGGTTGATCCACTTAAGCGGGTGATTGCTCCTCGATTGTGGGCTGGGCTTCTCTCCATGCCGTTGCTGGCGATGATTTTTATGGCCGTCGGCATCTGGGGAGGTCAATTGGTCGGTGTCGACTGGAAAGGCATCGATCATGGCAGTTTCTGGTCGGCGATGCAGGCTTCTGTTGAGCTTGGGCAAGATATCGGCAATAGCATGATCAAGTGCGTTGTCTTTGCTATCACCGTCACTTGGATAGCGTTATTTAATGGATACGATGCCGTTCCAACCTCGGAAGGCATTAGCCGTGCGACAACACGTACGGTGGTACACTCTTCTTTGGCGGTACTGGGGCTTGACTTCGTACTGACCGCACTGATGTTTGGGAACTAATCATGCAACAAACACGCAAAACAGAATTATGGGTTGGCAGTTTCGTCTTAGCAGGAATTTGCGCAATATTGGTGATGATTTTTCAGGTTGCTGACGTAAAAGGCTTAGGGTCAGGCGATAGTTACGCGCTCAAAGCGGAGTTCGATAACATTGGCAGCCTTAAAGTGCGCTCACCGGTGAAAGTGGGTGGGGTGGTGATTGGTCGAGTCTCTTCTATCGAGCTTAACCCGCAGACTTTAGTGCCAATTGTCACGCTCTCGATCAGTAGCCGATATGACCAGTTTCCGGAGACATCGAGTGTACAGATTCTGACCTCAGGACTGATTGGTGAGCAGTATATTGGCCTGGTTTCCGGGGTTTGTCTTTGACGACGAACAAATGCTCAAAGACGGCGATTTCATTGAAGATACTAAGTCAGCCTTAGTGCTGGAAGATTTGATAGGACAAGTGCTCTACAGCGTAGGGAATAAAGAAGATCCGAAGAAGGAATAGCTATGTTGCAACGTTTACTCGCGGTAGTCGCGCTACTGCTGCTGAGCGTCAATGTCTCAGCACAAGAGATCGATAAAACTGATCCTTACAAAATGATGAAGCAAGTCTCGCAGACAACCTTTGAGCGCTTGGCTGCCGATCAAGCTCTGATCCAGAAAAATCCTGAGCACCTCAAAGTGGTCGTCGAAGAGGAATTGATGCCTTACATCAACGACAAATACGCGGCACTTAAACTATTAGGCCCCAATTTGAAAGGGGCGAAGCGAGAAGACGTTGGTGAGTTTATTAGCGCGTTTCGTGCCTACTTGGTGACTTCTTACGCCCAAGTACTGACGCAATATACCGATCAGAAAGTCGAGTTTGGCCCAGAGCCGCCACTGGATGACTCGAAACGAATTACTAGCATCAAAGTCGATATCATTGATTCTCCAAGGCCGAACATCAAATTGGAGTTCAAGCTGCGTAAAGAAAAAGATGGTGAGTGGCAAGCGTTTGATATGGTGGCAGAAGGGATCAGCCTACTTTCTAGCAAACAATCTGAGTGGAATGGAAAAATTCGCCAAGAAGGCGTATTGGCCGTTGCAAAAGAGCTGGAACAGTTGGCGACGCAGCCCATCCGATTTGAGGTGAAAAACTAATGGTGCAGGCACAATGGCAGCAAATCGCTGCAGATAAAATTGCTCTTCGCGGAGATTTAGATCGTGACGAAGTGCCGTCATTGTGGCAATTTGCTCAGCATTGGAAGCCCGGCGCGACGCAGGTGGAATGCTCTTTGGCTGAGATCAAACGGGTGGATTCTGCCGGAATGGTGATGCTAATTCACTTAATAGAGCATGCAAAACGACAAAACTGTCATATAATGCTCAGTTTCGTGCCAGCGCAGTTGCGCACACTGTTTCAACTAAGTAACGTCGAAACCGTGGTTGCCGGACATATTCAAAGTTATCAGGGGTAAATTGTGGATAGCGCAAAAGTACAGCAGTTACTAGAAGAAGCACTGAACCTTGAAGAGGTGCATGTAAAAGGTGAAGGTAGCCACTACGAAGTGGTTGCTGTGGACGCTCGTTTTGCTGAAATGAGCCGCGTTAAGAAACAACAGATGATTTACGCACCTCTTATGGAGTACATCCAGCGGAATGATATTCACGCTGTCTCGATTAAAACTTACACGCCAGCTGAATGGGCCCGTGATAAGAAACTGATGTCTCTGTAAAGGTTTAGTAATGGAAAAGTTTCGTGTTATTGGGTCAACCAAGCCGCTTAGTGGTGAAGTGACCATCTCTGGGGCTAAAAACGCCGCACTGCCGATTTTGTTTGCTTCGATTTTGGCTGAAGAGCCAGTTGAAGTGGCCAATGTTCCTCACCTGCGTGATATTGATACCACCATGGAACTGCTCAAACGCCTTGGCGCGAAAGTCGAGCGCAATGGTTCTGTGCATGTTGATCCTAGTTCAATTACGGAATACTGCGCGCCGTATGATTTGGTCAAAACCATGCGTGCTTCGATTTGGGCACTCGGTCCTCTGGTCGCGCGTTTTGGTCATGGTCAAGTCTCTTTGCCTGGTGGTTGTGCGATTGGTGCCCGTCCGGTGGATTTGCATATCACTGGCTTAGAGCAACTGGGTGCGACCATCACACTGGAAGATGGTTACGTGAAAGCAACCGTCGATGGCCGCTTACAAGGCGCTCACATCGTGATGGATAAAGTGAGTGTCGGTGCAACCATCACCATCATGTGTGCCGCGACCTTGGCGCAAGGTACCACTGTGCTGGATAACGCCGCGCGCGAGCCGGAAATTGTTGATACCGCCAAATTCCTTAACACGCTCGGTGCGAAAATTTCTGGTGCGGGCACAGATACCATCACCATTGAAGGGGTTGAACGTCTTGGTGGAGGGCGCCATGCGGTGGTCGCGGATCGGATTGAAACGGGTACTTTTTTGGTCGCAGCAGCGGTATCTGGTGGGAAAGTAGTGTGTCGTAACACTAATGCCCATCTTTTGGACGCGGTGTTGGCCAAACTAGAAGAAGCGGGTGCGCTGGTGGAAACGGGCGACGATTGGATTTCGGTTGATATGACTGGGCGTGAGCTCAAAGCCGTCAATGTTCGTACCGCTCCCCATCCGGGTTTCCCAACCGATATGCAAGCTCAGTTCACTTTGCTCAACATGATGGCAAAAGGTGGCGGCGTGATCACCGAAACCATCTTTGAAAACCGTTTTATGCATGTTCCTGAGCTAATGCGTATGGGGGCGAAGGCTGACATCGAGGGTAATACCGTTATCTGCGGCGATGTGACTCGTTTGAGTGGTGCACAAGTGATGGCGACCGATTTGCGTGCTTCGGCCAGTTTGGTCATTGCGGGTTGCATCGCTAAAGGGGAGACGATCGTTGATCGCATTTACCATATCGACCGTGGCTACGACAAAATTGAAAATAAACTCAATGCATTAGGTGCAAATATTGAGCGTTTTCGTGAGTCAAGCTAAACTGCCTTGATTCAACTAGAGCCGAAACTCAAGTTTCGGCTTTTTTATGAGCCGCTTCCCGCAGCGAATCCATTGGGCAAACTATTGTCCAAAACACATTTAGGTTATTTATCTTATCGGCATCTGGAGAACAGAATGATTGCCCTTTTACGTATCTTGGCAACCGCGCTATTTGCGATTGTGATGTTCGTCTTCGGCTGCGGCTACTGCTTACTTAGCCCGCGTAACCCGAAGCATGTTTTTACCTTTGGCCGTCTGTTTGCCAAAATGGCGTCGGTGTATGGCATCAAACTGGAACTGCGCATCCCAGAGGACGCTTACCAGCGTGGCCAGCACATTTATATCGCTAACCACCAGAACAACTGGGACCTGTTTACCGTTTCAACTGCCGTGACCCCGAAGGTGGTGACCGTCGGCAAGAAAAGTCTGGTTTGGATTCCGTTTTTCGGTCAATTGTACTGGTTAACAGGCAATATCTTGATTGACCGTGCGAATCGCACCAAAGCCAAAGGCACCATAGATCAAGTAGTGGCGAGTATGAAAGCTTCGGATGTTTCGGTGTGGATGTTCCCAGAAGGTACCCGTTCGCGCGGCCGTGGGCTGCTGCCATTCAAAACGGGGGCATTTCACGCGGCAATTGGTGCTGGTGTACCTATCATTCCTATCGTCTGTAGTTCGACCGATCAGGTTAAATTGAACCGTTGTAATAACGGGCATGTGATTGTGGAGATGTTGCCTCCGATCAGTACCGAAGGATACGCAAAAGAGAACCTACGCGAACTGGCGCAACTGTGTCATGATCAAATGAAAGCAAAGCTCGAGAGCCTAGACGCTGAAGTGAAGCAGCGCAACACCAAATAACGATGTAAATCAAAAGAAAAGGGATGTCAGCGACATCCCTTTTTTGCCTTTAGCGTACACTCAATCTAACCTTGCGGCTTGACGATCAAGACATTGATTGGCGAGTTTTCGACCACTTTGCTCGCCACAGATCCGAGTACTACTTTGTCGATTTTCGAACGCTTATGACTCGGCATAATGATTAAGTCCGCACCGAGTTTTTCTGCATAATCGAGAATGGTTGCATACGGTTTGCCTTCGGCAACGTGTACCTTGTACACCACATCTTCAGCGATGTGCTCGCTGGCAAATGCTTTCAACTGCTGCGCCACATCTTGTTTCATTTTCTGTGCCGCATCTTTGGGAAAATACGTCGAGACCATCGACATATGGATGCCTGGCAACACGTTAAGGAGATGCAGTTCGGCATTGGCTTGGCGAGCGTGCCACACTGCCAGCTCAACGGCTTTATCTGCAAAGCCTTTGTCATTCAAATCAACAGGAACAAGAATTTGTCTGTACATGGTGATATCTCTAATTTTGTGTTCAGTAGACGACGGTGAGATAAAGGTAGCCCCGAAAACGAGGCTACCACAATTTAGGCGCTCATCTGTTCCTTGCGAGCACGGCGTTTCTGGTTACTGGCCATCAATAGCAGTATCAGTAAGCAAGGGGCAAAAACCCACTCTTTCATCGGTCTATCAGCGTCTTGCATCACCGACTGGATTTCCCAATCAAAATCGATACCAGAGGCTTCTGCCGGGCTGCCAAATTCCACCATATCGACCAGCATTTTCCCCTCTTTCTCTATCAGAGAGAGACCCATTGAACTGAGCCGCTCTTCTGCTGTGATGGCATCGTCAGCAAAAGGCAGTTGCACGGTTTTCTCGACATGTTCTCCCGTGAGGTTTTCGCCAGCAACACGGAGTTCGAGCGATTGTCCTACATTCAGTGCGGCGGTGATTTGCGTTACCTCAACTCCCGGTGAAAGAACTTTGGCGGGGTACAACATATCCCACCAAAATCCGGGGCGGAAAAACGAGAAAGTCAGTACCAGTAGAAGCAAAGTTTCCCACCATTTGTTCTTGGTTAACCACCAACCTTGAGTTGCCGCAGAGAAGATCAACATCGCGGTGATGGAGGAGAAGATGGTCAACGCCAAATGCCACCAAGTATCAATGCCCATCAACAGCAGTTGAGTGTTAAACACAAACATAAACGGCAAGATGGCGGTGCGGATATCGTAGGCAAAACCTTGAATACCTGTACGGATTGGATCGGATTTGGCGATTGCCGCGGCAGCAAACGCGGCTAAGCCAACCGGTGGCGTATCGTCGGCCAAGATGCCAAAGTAGAACACGAACAGGTGAACTGCGATCAGTGGAATGATCAAGCCGTGCTGCGCGCCGAGAGTGACGATTACAGGCGCCATCAAGGTTGACACGACGATGTAGTTAGCGGTAGTGGGCAGGCCCATGCCGAGGATCAAACTGATCACGGCGGTAAAGAGAAGCATCATGATCACGCTGCCGCCGGAGATAAACTCGACAAAGTCGGTCATCACTAAGCCGATACCAGTCAGAGTAACAACGCCGACTACCGTGCCTGCGGCCGCTGTGGCAACGCCAATGCCGATCATGTTACGTGCGCCAGAGACTAAGCTTTCTGCAAGATCGACAAAGCCCGCTTTGGTTTGCTCAGTGAGATCGTCACTCTTAGTTAGCCACGCCGTGAGCGGACGCTGAGTGATCAAGATGAATATCATAAACACCGTTGCCCAAAATGCAGACAGACCCGGTGAAAAGCGCTCAACCGTCAAACACCATACTAGTACGACGATCGGCAAGAGGAAATGTAAGCCCGATTTGATGGTTGGACCGGGATCGGGTACTTCGGTCAGCTCTGCGTCGATCTCGATAGCGCCATCTTTGCTGTGGTTGGCTGATACTTTGAGTAGTAAAACGTATGAGATCAGTAACGCTGTCATGACAATCGGCGTTGCCGCCGCGCCAAATACGCCTTTTGTCCAGCCAATACCGTAGTAGACCGCAGCGCTAATCACGCACAGGGCGACAATGGTGCCGGTAAACGAGAGCAGGCTTTGCAAAAGAGTCGGGTTGTGGCGACGTGGGAGGCCAGTCATGCCTGCCTTGCACGCTTCCAAGTGAACAATGTAGATAAGAGCGATGTAAGAAATCAGTGCAGGCAAGATGGCGGCTTTGATCACTTCGACATAAGAGATGCCAACGTATTCCACCATCAAAAACGCAGCCGCGCCCATAATCGGGGGAGTAAGCTGGCCGTTGGTTGAAGCGGCAACTTCCACAGCACCGGCTTTGGTACCCGGAAAGCCCACTCGTTTCATCAAAGGAATGGTGAACGTACCTGTGGTCACTACGTTGGCAATAGATGAACCGGATACTAAGCCAGACAAGCCTGAAGCGACCACGGCCGCTTTTGCTGGACCACCGCGCATGTGTCCGAGCAGTGAAAACGCCACTTTAATAAAGTAGGCACCCGCCCCCGCGCGCTCTAGCATGGCGCCAAACAGAACAAAGAGGAAAACGAACGAGGTCGATACCCCAAGTGCAACACCAAAGACCCCCTCGGTGGTGAGCCACAGGTGAGACATTGCCTTATTGAGGCTAGCGCCTTTATGGGCGATCACTTCGGGCATGTAAGGACCAGCAAAAGTGTAAAGCAAAAAGACGGCAGCGACTAACATCAACGGTGGACCCAATGCCCGGCGTGTCGCTTCAAGCAGCAAAATCATGCCCGTTACCGATGCGATGATATCGAGCGTTGTCGGTGCACCAGAGCGGCCAGCCAGCTCGGTATAAAAAAGATAGATGTACGCCGCAGAGAAGCTGCCCGCCAACGCCAGTAACCAGTCAATGAGGGGGATACGATCGCGCGGCGAGTTTTTTAGGGCCGGATAGGCGGTAAAAGCGAGAAAAACAGCAAAGGTGAGGTGAACCGCTCGGGCCTGAGTATCGTTGAGAATTGCGAAATTAAAAATAAATGGTAGCGGTGAAGCGTACCAAAGCTGGAACAGTGACCAGCAAAGTGGGACAAACCAGAGAATTTGTCCCGGTAATCCATTCGGATTCCGTGCGCCAGTATCGGCTTGTGCCACCATTTCTTGCACATCTTGTGACGTAGTTTGGTTCGTCGTCATGTACGTTTCCTTATTATTGATGGTCCGGTGTCTATCGGTTTCGAGTTACCAGCATGCCTCGCTCTGGCAAGGACGATACGTGTGGTGACTCATTGATGATTCTTATTTTTACTGCAGCGCAGCCTTGCGGCGGCGAGATGATGCTATTAACCTAAAATCGTGGTCAATCAGAAGGCAGGAGTTTGTTCTCCTGCCTGAACTTAGGGCGAAATTTACTTCAGAAGACCCACTTCTTTGTAGTATTTCACTGCGCCTGGATGTAGAGGGATAGAAATACCCGCTTTCACCATATCTTCTTTCTTCAGATTGGCGAATGCTGGGTGAAGGCGCTTGAAGGTATCAAAGTCTTCAAATACGGCTTTGGCCACATTATAAGCGACGGCATCGGATACGTCCGCTGAGGTTACCAGCGTAGCTGCAACACCAAAGCTTTTCACGTCGGTGTTGGTGCCACGATACATATCGGCTGGGACTGTGGTGTAAGTGTAGTACGGATTGTCCGCAACCAGCTTGTCGATCTGTGGGCCAGTGGCCGAGATCAGTTTGGCATCACAAGACGTCGTGGCTTCTTTGATCGAGCCATTTGGGTGACCAACCATGTAGATGAAGGCATCGATCTTGTTGTCGCACAGTGCTTGTGAACGTTCAGACCCCTTCAACTCTGATGCCAGTTTGAAGCTGTCATTGGTCCAGCCCATAGCGTTCATTACCACGCCCATAGTGGCACGGTCACCCGAACCTGGGTTGCCAATGTTCACACGTTTACCCGCCAAATCTTTCAAGCCCTCAATACCAGAGTCAGAGCGAACGATAATGTTGAACGGTTCTGTGTGCAGAGAAAAAACAGCGCGCAGCTTTTTGTAAGGGCCGAACTCGGAAAACTCACCAAGGCCGTTGTAACCGTTGTACTGAGAGTCTGACTGTACGACGCCAAAATCGAGCTCGCCAGCACGAATGGTATTGACGTTATAACCTGATCCCCCCGTTGATTCGACAGAACAACGGATATTGTGATCTTTACGTCCTTTGTTTACCAGCTTACAAATGGCACCACCCGTTGGGTAGTAAACCCCAGTCACTGAGCCTGTACCAATGGTGATGAATTCTTGAGCGTTTACTGCACCAGCACCCATTACAGCAGCGGCGATCGCACCCACTTTAACAAGTTTTTTTAATGCCATGAATGTTCCTTCCTTATTCATTATCAACCCTAAAGTCTGTGTCATGTGCTTTAGGAGTTTCCTTTTGGGAAACGGCACCTTTTCCAACACTTCAGTTTGAAAAAGTGGCCGAATAATAACAAATAATTGGCAGAAAATTATACGATTGTTAAAAGTTGTAGCGAAAAAATCTAGTCAAATTGGCGAGGAGTAGCGCGCTTTGAATGTAATGTCACTTAATTATCAATGAGTTAAATTGCTCTAATCTGTCACAATCAAAAACGTTGATTGCGTGAAAGGGATCACAAATTCTGCCTAGCGGTGATCCCTTCCCTATAAGCCTAGTAGAGCAGAGACACGCTAAGGAATTTAACCTGCGTATTCAAACAGGTCGCAGACGGAATTAAACAACTGCTCTGTGGTAATGTTCAGGGTTGGTGTGATGAAGATGGTGTCGTCTCCGGCCACTACGCCCAAAATGCCTTCCGACTTGCCCAGAGAGTCCAATAGACGTGCGATTAACTGCGCTGCGCCGGGGCCAGTATGGATAACGACCAAGGCTTGGTTGTAGTCGACATCCAGCACTAACTCACGTAGTGAGCTGCTGACGGTAGGAAACGCCCAATTCGGCTGGCAAACAGTAAACCATCTCCATTTTGGCATTACGCGTACGTACTGCGCCAAATTTGGTCAACATGCGAGAGACTTTAGACTGGTTGATGTTATCAAAACCTTCATCTCTGAGGGCATCAACAATCTCGCCTTGAGAGCCAAAGCGTTCTTCTTTCAATAAAGCTTTAAAAGCACGGACGAGATTATCTTGTTTTTCTGAATTGCGCATAACAGCTAATATTTCCGATTCTAGTTTCATCTTGCATATTCTCGCATAGATATTCATTAAGTGCCAAAGGGAGCGTGTAATCTGCTAGAGAAGTCACTGTAAACATTTCATTAAGTGGCAGCCGAAGCTGAGATGACGTGATAGCAGGTGACGGCGTAGTTTGCTTTTTGACAGAGTATTAACTCGTTGTCATGCATAGAAATTGTGTAGATAATCCGCTTTTTTTGTGTGGCACGCAATATGTGAGTTGCGCGAAGTCGCAAAGCGAGCGTTAATTGATTGTAATCAAGTTGTGATTGCTATAGTTTTTTACCCAGATGTTTACGAAGTACCCTACGAAAACGTTTATAAGAGATCACTCTCAAGGAGAACTACAATGAAAGTAGCTGTTATTGGTGCCGCGGGTGGCATCGGTCAAGCCCTAGCTCTTTTGCTGAAGAACCGCCTTCCTGCGGGTTCAGATTTAGCCCTATACGATATTGCTCCTGTTACTCCTGGTGTTGCCGCGGATCTAAGCCATATCCCAACGCCAGTTTCGATCAAAGGCTATGCCGGTGAAGATCCAACCCCTGCGCTTGAAGGTGCAGATGTTGTGTTGATCTCGGCTGGCGTGGCACGTAAACCTGGTATGGATCGCGCTGATTTGTTCAATGTTAATGCTGGCATCGTAAAAGCATTGGCGGAACGTATCGCGGTCGTTTGTCCAACGGCGTGTGTTGGTATTATCACCAACCCAGTGAACACGACCGTGCCAATTGCTGCTGAAGTACTAAAGAAAGCTGGCGTTTATGACAAGCGCAAACTGTTTGGTATTACCACGCTGGATGTTATTCGTTCTGAAACTTTTGTCGCTGAACTAAAAGGCAAAAACCCAAATGAAGTCCGCGTTTCCGGTTATCGGTGGTCACTCCGGCGTCACCATCTTACCGCTACTTTCTCAGGTGGAAGGCGTTGAATTTACCGATGAAGAAGTGGCAGCGCTGACGAAACGTATTCAAAACGCAGGTACTGAAGTAGTCGAAGCCAAAGCGGGTGGCGGCTCAGCGACTCTCTCTATGGGGCAAGCTGCATGTCGCTTTGGTCTTGCATTAGTGAAAGCGCTTCAGGGTGAGGAAGTGGTTGAATACGCATACGTTGAAGGCAATGGCGAGCATACCAGTTTCTTTGCACAGCCAGTCAAACTGGGTAAGAATGGCGTAGAAGAGATCCTACCGTATGGCGAACTAAGCGCATTTGAGCAAGCCGCTCTTGATGGCATGCTGGATACCTTACAGGGCGACATCCAAATCGGTGTTGATTTCGTTAAGTAATCACTCCAACAAACACTGTTATTTTAAAGCCGATCTTTACGATCGGCTTTTTTGATCCCTCTTTTCTCTTTCTGCGTATCTTAGATCGTCAGTGATCCAAGCGAAAAGTAACACGCTTTCATCAAGAGAGGAGAGAGACGATGGAAACCTGCGCCATTCGTAAAGGAATGTTGGTGGAGTGTCAGCAAGGCGTTGGCACCATATTGGCCGTTGATCGAGAAATGGAAATGGTCTTGGTGGAAAAAACAGGGACGCAGCAACAGCTCGCATTGCGTTTTGATGAGATTGAAGCGGCCGCGTCGCCGTGTAGTGAACGCCGTGAATAAAGGAGGCAAAAAGGAAGAACGGGTTTCTTCCTTTTGTTTGGTGATGATTTTTGATTCGTGACGGTTACTTGCTGCGGTTGACTGCCATATGCGCTAAAGCAATCAAAGCCTGCTTGTACTCAGATTCCGGCAAAATCTCCAGCTCAGCGATGGCTTTGTCGGCTTCTTCAACCGCTTTGGCTTCGGTGTAAGCCAGTGAGCCTGCTTGATACATCACCGCCATGATCTCATCCAGACGCTCCATGCCATTGGCCTTTTCGATCGCTTCACGGATCATTGCAGCGTTTTCTTCGCTGGTGTGGCGCATCGCATGCAGTAGCGGTAGAGTAGGCTTACCTTCCGCGAGATCGTCACCGACGTTTTTACCCATCTCTTCACCATCGGAAGTGTAATCCATCACATCGTCGATCAGCTGAAACGCAGTGCCAAGGTATTTGCCGTAATTTTGTAGCGCAGTCTCAACGTCGGCTGGAGCGTCGGTCAGGATCGCCCCGATCTGCGTTGCGGCCTCAAATAAGCGTGCGGTTTTCGAGTAGATCACCTGCATGTAGCTCTCTTCGGTAGTATTGGGATCATTGCAATTCATTAATTGCAAGACCTCGCCTTCCGCGATCACATTCACAGCATCGCTCATCAGCTTAAGGATCTTCATGGATCCAAGCTCTGTCATCATTTGAAATGAGCGGGTATAGATGAAGTCGCCAACCAGCACGCTGGCAGCGTTACCAAAAGCGGCGTTTGCTGTCGCTTTGCCACGACGCATATCCGACTCATCCACGACGTCGTCATGGAGTAAGGTTGCGGTGTGGATAAATTCAATAAAAGCAGCGGCTGTGGTGTGGGCATCACCTTGATAACCCAACGCACGTGCAGATAATACCGCCAATAAAGGTCGGAGACGTTTACCGCCACCACTGATGATATAAAAACCAAGTTGGTTGATTAAAGAAACATCAGAATTCAGTTGAGCTTGAATCGTTTCATTCACTTTTGCCATGTCATCGGCAGTAAGCGCTTGGATAGTTTTAAAATCCATTGTATATCCGGCTGAAGTTAGACCCTGCAAGGCTTATAGGATTCGTATAATTCTCGAATAATACACTAAAAAACATTGATTAATACATTACTAAAAGGCATGATTGCGGCACTTTTCT
Organism: Vibrio cidicii; assembly: GCF_009763805.1. Lineage (NCBI taxonomy): Bacteria > Pseudomonadati > Pseudomonadota > Gammaproteobacteria > Vibrionales > Vibrionaceae > Vibrio > Vibrio cidicii. The sequence continues at coordinate 3,255,201 of NZ_CP046804.1, forward strand.
TTGGCGATTAGCTTTTCGCCAATTTTTTCAAAATATGGCTTGTCATAGGGGCATCCTTTCTGTAGAATCTGCGCCCTATTGATGATTAGTTTAGCGCACACCCTTATCGCACAAAATGTATGCATAGGCTGTGCGGAAAGAGCGGAGTAAAATATGTACGCTGTTTTCCAATCTGGTGGTAAACAACACCGTGTAAGCGAAGGTCAAACTCTTCGTTTAGAGAAATTAGACGTTGAAACTGGTGCAACTGTTGAATTTGATAAAGTTCTTCTTGTTGCTAACGGCGAAGACATCAAAGTTGGTGCTCCTCTAGTTGAGGGCGGTAAAGTAGTTGCAGAAGTGGTACAACACGGTCGTGGCGATAAAGTTAAAATCGTTAAGTTCCGTCGTCGTAAGCACTCTCGTAAGCAACAAGGTCACCGTCAGTGGTTCACGGAAGTGAAGATCACTGGTATCAACGCGTAATCTAATAGGAGAGTTTAACAATGGCACACAAAAAAGCTGGTGGTTCTACTCGTAACGGCCGTGATTCAGAAAGTAAACGTCTGGGTGTTAAGCGTTTTGGTGGTGAATCTGTTCTAGCAGGTAACATCATCGTTCGTCAGCGCGGTACTAAGTTCCACGCTGGTAACAACGTTGGCCTAGGTAAAGACCACACTCTATTCGCTTTGACTGACGGTAAAGTTAAGTTCGAAGTGAAAGGTCCTAAAAACCGTAAATTTGTAAGCATCGAAGCTGAATAATTTAGGTTTCTAGCTGAATTGAAAAGCCCTGCCGTTACGGTGGGGTTTTTTATTGCAGTCGACATATTCAAAACACCTTTAGTCGGTGTCTTCGATCTGTCATCTGCTAAAATGTAGTGAAATTGATTTACAGGCGAAGTAGTCGGAGTAAAAGATGAAATTCGTTGATGAAGCGGTAATTAAAGTCCAAGCTGGCGACGGCGGAAGCGGTGTTGTTAGCTTTTGGCGTGAAAAGTTCGTAACCAAAGGTGGCCCAGACGGCGGCGACGGTGGTGACGGCGGTGATGTCTACATCCAAGCGGATGAAAACTTAAATACGCTGATTGATTACCGTTTCCAGCGCTTCTACGAAGCAGAGCGCGGTCAGAAACGGTGGCGGTGGTAACTGTACTGGTAAGCGCGGCAAAGATATTACCCTGCGGGTGCCTGTCGGCACGCGCGCAGTCGACATCCACACCAATGAAATCGTGGGCGAAGTGGCTGAGCACGGTAAGAAAGTGATGGTAGCGAAAGGTGGTTGGCACGGTTTGGGTAATACCCGTTTTAAATCATCGGTCAACCGAGCGCCACGCCAGAAAACGCTGGGTACTAAAGGTGAAATCCGTGAGTTGCGCCTTGAGCTGCTTTTGCTTGCTGATGTCGGCATGCTAGGGTTGCCAAACGCAGGCAAATCTACCTTTATCCGTGCTGTTTCTGCGGCAAAACCGAAAGTAGCCGATTATCCTTTCACTACCTTAATCCCAAGTTTGGGTGTGGTAAGTGTCGTGCCAGAGAAAAGTTTTGTGGTTGCCGACATTCCAGGGCTGATAGAAGGTGCCGCCGATGGTGCTGGTTTAGGGATTCGCTTTCTCAAGCATCTTGAGCGCTGTCGAGTGCTGCTGCATATGATCGATATTTTTCCGATTGATCAATCGGATCCGGTGCAAAACGCGCTGACGATCATTGATGAACTTGAGCAGTACAGCGAAAAACTAGCCAATAAACCGCGTTGGCTGGTGTTCAACAAAGTCGATTTAGTGAGCGAAGAGCAAGCCGACGAGATCATTCAAGAAGTGATCGATGCGCTAGGTTGGGAAGATCAATACTTCAAGATCTCAGCGATCAATCGTCTCGGTACTAAAGAGCTTTGTTACAAATTGGCAGATTACATGGAAACCTTGCCTCGTCAGGCTGAAGAGATCTCAGAAGATGAGAAAGTGAACTTCATGTGGGATGATTACCACAAAGATGCCATTGCTAGCCACGATGTGGTTACCGAAGATGACTGGGATGATTGGGACGACGAAGAAGATGACGGTCACGTTATCTATGTGCGTGACTAATCGCTCAGGGTAAAAATAGTAAGCCGCAATCATCAATTGCGGCTTTTTTGTATTTACATCATTTTTGGTCGCTTGCTTTTCGGGCAAAATAGGATCTTTTGCAGCATGGCTGCACTTTGGTAAGTCAGATTGGCTGGCAAATCGCCAGTCATTAAAGGGAATTAGGACATTTTATGGCATCGAATCAAAGAGCGATTTCTCGATTGGTCGCTCAAGCGGGGCAGATGTTGCTAGCGCACGGTGCAGAAAGCACCTTGGTTGGGGATATTATGCGCCGCATTGGCATCGCGTCGGGTGTAAACGAAGTGGAAGTTGCGCTGTCGGCCAATGCGTTAGTGGTCACCACAGTCAAGAATGGTCACTGTATTACCACGACTCGCAGTTGTGTGGATCGCGGTATCAATATGAAGGCGATTACGGAAATTCAGCGTATCTGTATCATGATGGAAAAAGGTATTTTAGATTTTTCCATGGCACAGAAAAAACTCAATGCCATCAGCCCTGAACGTTACAATCGTTGGCTGGTGGTGGCGATGATCGGCCTCTCTTGCGCCTCATTTGCTCGTCTTGCTGGTGGGGATTGGGCGGTGTTTTGGATGACGTTTTTGGCCTCTGCGTGTGGCATGATCGTGCGCCAAGAAATTGGTCACCGTCACTTCAATCCGCTGCTCAACTTCGCAGCGACAGCATTTGTTACCACTTTGATTTCCGCACAAGCAGTCAATTTTTCGATTGGTAATCTCCCAACCGTCGTGATGGCGTCCTCGGTATTGATGCTAGTGCCAGGCTTCCCGCTCATTAATGCGGTAGCCGATATGTTAAAAGGACATATCAACATGGGGATTGCGCGTTTTATGATGGCGAGTTTGCTTACGCTGGCGACCAGCCTCGGTATTGTCGCTGCTATGGGGATTACCGGTATTTGGGGGTGGATGAGCTAATGGATTTAGTACAACTTTTTGTTGGTCTACTGAACGACATGTTCTTTGCTGCTATTCCTGCGGTAGGATTTGCCTTGGTGTTTAACGTACCACCTCGAGCATTGATCTATTGTGCGCTCGGCGGAGCACTTGGTCACGGTAGCCGCTATTTGATGCTCAAGTTTGGTATTCCAATTGAGTGGGCAACGTTTTTCGCCGCAACGTTAGTGGGGATGATTGGGGTGTACTGGTCGCGTAAATTACTGGCGCATCCGAAAGTGTTTACCGTGGCGGCGTTGATTCCGATGGTCCCAGGCGTATTTGCTTTTAAAGCGATGATCGCTATGGTGGAGATTAACCATATGGGGTACACCCCAGAGCTCGTGGCGACGTGTTTGGAGAACTTCCTTAAAGCGATGTTTATCATTGCAGGCTTAGCCATTGGCCTTGCCGTTCCGGGGCTGTTATTCTACCGCCGAAGACCGATTGTGTAGGAAGAATGATGTTGATTAGTATGATAGCGGCGATGGCCAAAAATAGAATTATCGGTAAAGAGAATCAGATGCCGTGGCATCTCCCTGCTGATTTTTCTTGGTTTAAAAGTTGTACTATGGGTAAACCCGTGGTAATGGGACGTAAGACGTTTGAGTCGATTGGTCGGCCACTACCGGGGCGCAAAAATATCGTCATCAGTCGAGATACCGCGTTGTCTATTGAGGGTGTCTGTACGGTAAATTCGATTGAAGCCGCGCTAACCGAAGCGGGTGACAGCGAGGAAGTGATGATCATTGGCGGAGGTTCGATTTACGCAGAATGCTTGCCAAAGGCTGATAGACTCTACCTCACTTTTATCGATGCGAACGTGGATGGTGATACCCAATTTCCCGAGTGGGGGAAGGGCTGGTATGAAAGCCATCGCGAGCATTATTCAATGGATGAGAAAAACCGCTTCGCGATGGATTTTGTTATTTTAGAAAGAGACAATTGCTAGTTTGCTAGTTTGCTAGTTTGCTAGTTTGCTAGTTTGCTAGTTTGCTAGTTTGCTAGTGCCTTCTGACTAAACACTTGTTTGTCTTCCCAACGGATCATAGTCAGGCTGCCATTCCAAACGCAGCCTGTATCTAACCCAATCACGTCTTGACTAAAATAACCCTGCAAAGCGGCCCAGTGGCCAAACAGTACGGGTTTCTCTAGGGAAACACGCTGTGGCAGTTTAAACCAAGGTACCAGCAATGCCTCGTTCACTTCGCTGGGCGGGAGCTTGCAGTCCATGTCCAAGCGGCCATCAAGAAAGCAAAAACGCATGCGAGTAAAACTGTTGATGGTGTAGCGATAGCGATCCAAGCCAGTCAGCGTTGGACTCCAGAGATCTGGTGTGTTGCTGTACATGTTCTCGATCAGCCAAGGCATTTGTTCACTTTGTAACACGGCTTCGACTTCGCGTGCACATTGGCGAGCAGTAACCAGATCCCATTGTGGTGAAATGCCCGCATGGCACAGTACAAACTCATCGTGTTCAAGCAACAGTGGCTGTTGTCGCAGCCAATTGAGCAGCCCATCACGATCGCTTGCGTCAAGAATCGCGGTCGTTTGATCCTTTTCTTTGTTTTTGCGCACGCCTAAAGCGACAGCCAAAAGGTGAAGATCGTGGTTGCCCAGCACAATCCGTGCACTATCACCTAGTGACTTGGCAAAGCGCAGGGTTTGCAACGATTTTGGCCCACGAGCGACCAAATCACCGGCAAACCATAGCGTGTCTCGCTGCGCTGAAAACTGCACTTGTTCTAACAGCAGGGTTAATTCATCAAAGCAGCCTTGAATATCACCCACAATATAATTTGCCAAAACGCCTCCAAAAAATCAGTTCAACAGGTTAGGTACCGCCAGACGAAATGGCTCAATTTCCACAGTAAACTCATTGCCTTGCGAGTCGCGCATCATGTATTGCCCCTGCATTGCGCCAACAGGAGTATCAAGCCCTGTACCACTGCTATAGGTATATTCATCGCCAGCATCGATGTAAGGTTGCTGGCCAACGACACCATCACCTTCGACGGTGATCTGCTTCCCATTTGCATCGGTAATGAGCCAACGCCGACTGATCAACTGGACCGTTTCTTGGCTGAGATTTTTGATGGTAATGATGTAGGCAAAGATGTAGCGTCCTAACTCTGGGTTAGATTGCGCTTCGATGTACTTAGTTTGCACCTGAATTTTGATGCAGGGTAGGGAGACATCCATGTTCACTCCTTCTCAGAGAGTCAAAATGAGATGCGAGCCAAAGGGCTCGCATCGTGTCATCGTATTACTGATGGTTTGCATCTAACCAGTTTGCCATCGCAACGAATTGCTGCAAGGTAAGATTTTCTGGGCGTAACCCGGGGTTTATCCCCAGTTTCTTCCATCACTTCTTCACTGAGAAGACCTTTGTAGCAATTGCGGATGGTCTTACGTCTTTGGTTGAAGCCCTCACGGCATACACGCTCAAGCCATTCCAAGCTGGTTGCTGGATGTGGCAAGGTTTCGTAAGGCACCAAACGCACTACGGCAGAATCTACTTTCGGTGGTGGAACAAACGCCGTTGGCGGCACTTCCAATACAGGAACGACTTTACAGAAGTACTGTGCCATTACGGTCAAGCGGCCATAAGCTTTGCTGCCTGGGCCAGCTGCTAGGCGGTTGACCACTTCTTTTTGCAGCATAAAGTGCATGTCTTGGATATCTTTATGAAACTCAAAAAGATGGAACATCAACGGCGTGGAGATGTTGTACGGCAAGTTGCCGAAAATGCGCAGTTTGTTGTTTGGCTTCACCAATTGAGTGAAGTCGAAACGCATCGCATCGCCTTCGTGGATGGTGAGCTTGTCAGCCAGCTCAGGATGGTTACGCAAACGCTCAGCCAAATCGCGGTCCAGTTCGATTACGGTGAACTTATCGACTTCTCGGCCAACAGGCTCAGTGATCGCCCCAAGACCTGGGCCGATTTCCACCAGATTTTGCCCCGGTCTCGGATTAATCGCTGAAACGATGCCATCAATAATGTATGGATCGTTCAGGAAGTTTTGACCAAAACGTTTACGCGCTTTGTGCCCTAGATGGACATCATTTCTCATTGTTTCTTCTCTACCAGTTCTATCGCATGCGCGAGTGCTGTCTGAAAGCTCCCTGTATCGGCTTGGCCCGTTCCGGCCAGATCGAGTGCAGTACCGTGATCCACCGATGTTCTTATAAAGGGTAGACCAAGAGTAATGTTCACTGAACGACCAAAGCCTTTGTATTTGAGCACAGGCAGCACTTGGTCGTGATACATGCCTAAGACAGCATCCGCATCGTCTAAATATTTTTCATTAAAAATGGTATCGGCCGGCAATGGGCCGACCAAATGAATGCCTTTTTCACGACGAATTTTTTCCAGCGTCGGCGTGATGGTTTCGATCTCTTCTCGGCCAAGGCAGCCATCTTCACCAGCATGCGGATTGAGCCCACAAACATAGATCTTTGGCTCTGCGATGGCAAATTTTTCCACCAAATCCCGATGCAGGATATCGATGATTTTTTCCAGGCGATCTTCCGTGACGGCTTTTGACACATAGGCCAATGGAATGTGCGTGGTGACCAGCGCCACACGCAGCCCTTCGGTCGCCAACATCATGACAACTAACGGGGTGTTGGATTTTTCAGCGAAGAATTCAGTGTGGCCGCTAAAGGCGACGCCAGCACGATTAATCACCCCCTTGTGAACAGGGCCGGTGACAATAGCATCAAATTCGTCATTCATACAGCCCAAAGCAGCTCTTTCTAGTGTTTTTAACACATAATGGCCGTTGCTTTCGTTTAACTGTCCGGCGATACACGGCGCGTTCATGGCAATGTGATCGACCAGCAGCGAACCCGCTTTTTGTGGCTGCGGCGCGCTCTCTGCTAAGTAGTCGTGCAGTTCAACCTCGATGCCGAGCTGTTCGGCGCGCTGCGTAAGTAACGATTTATCGGCGCACACCACCAGTTGGTGATCCCAATCTTGTTTGGAAAGTGCCAACACCAGATCTGGGCCAATTCCCGCAGGCTCTCCGGCGGTGACGACGATACGTTTAACTGTCATGTTCTTCGTCCTTGACGATTTCAACAAAGGCACCTGCTCGCAACTCTTGCATCCAAGCGCCCGCTTCTTCGTTAAATTTACGATTAAACAAAATACGGTAAGCTTTGTTTTTCATCGCCGAATCGGTGCGATCCACTTCGCGGCGATCCAGCACTTCGACAATGTGCCAGCCGTGCACGGTTTGGAAAGGTTCGCTGATTTTACCGACCGGAAGCGTTTCGACCTGATGCTTAAATTCAGGGACATACAGATCGGGGGTTTGATAGCCCAACTCACCATTTTGCGCCGCTGAGCCCGGGTCTTGGCTGTATTGCTGCGCTAACTCAGCAAAGCTGGCTTCACCGGCTTTGATGCGACGGATGAACTCGCTTAGTTCTCGTTTCGCCCCGTCATCGCTGAGAATCACGGTTGGTTTCAGTAGGATATGTCGCGCATTCACTTCGGTTACGGCGATGGTTTCTAATCCTTTGATATCTTGAATCTTTAGGATATGAAAACCGACACCACTGCGAAATGGGCCAATAATGCTGCCTTTGTTTTGCATCTTGATTTGATCGGCAAAGATGGTTGGCATCTCTTCTTTACGCATCCAGCCCCAATCGCCGCCTTGCAACGCTTTCGGACCTTTGGAGTAGGTGTAGGCCATGGTACTGAAATCCGCGCCGTTATTGAGTTTTTCAACGATCGCTTTGGCTTGAGCCTCGACAGCGGCTTTGTCTTGGTTATCGGAAAAGCGTAGTTGGATGTGACCCAGTTTGTATTGCACGGTAGCACTGGTTTCTTGCGCGAGCATCTCGGATAAGCTGTCGACTTCGGCCGGCAAGATGTTAATGCGGCGACGCACTAGAGCGTTGCGCGCTTCAGACGCGGCAATTTCTTTGCGGATTTGCTCGCGAAATTCAGCGTAGCTTAATCCTTCGCTGGTGATGGAGGCAGAGAGTTCGGCCACCGTCTGCTGGTTATTAGCGGCAATCTCACCGATGGCTTGATTGAGACGATTGTCGTCAATTCGTACGCCGATGCGGTCCGCTTCTTGGGTTTGTAGTGTGTCGAGGATCAGCTTTTCGACGATTTGCTCATGTAGCACTTCGGCTGAAGGTAAGGCTTGGCCATTTTTCTTGGCGTTGGCCCGCAAGGTCTTCATCGCAGCGTCAATGTCGCTTTGTAAAATCACACCGTTATTGACAATGACGGCAACCTTATCAAGTTCTACAGGAGCGGCCAATGCGCTGCCAGACAGCAACAGAGCGAATAAGATTGTTTTCCAGCTTTTCATTTAATAATCCATTGTTGCATCGATTTAACGTCTGACTACTCAGACGTCGGAAATCACTAATTGTTCAAGTAGAAAGGGCGACCATAGACGATGGAATTATCGGCATCTTCCAACTCTTTGGCGGCAGTGTAACTTTTGTTTTTGGTGGCAAAGCCTTGAATGCCGAAGTTAACACTGATATTCGTGTCGTAAACCGGGTCATTGTTGTCACCGCCGACCACGTTGTTTTTCCATTTCACCAACTGGTTGGTATAAGTAAAGCCGATATACCAACAGTCGGATTGATAACGCAGACTGGCCATCCACTCCAAATCGATCTCTTCGGTCAGGTCGTAATAATATTGGCCACTGGCAGACCAGTTGCGGTTAATTTCATAAGAGCCGACCAGACCCGCTTGAGAAATGCCTTTGCGGGTGATGGTGGACCAATCTCGATCTTCATTGTCATAATTACGGAAGGTTTCAGTAATGTAGTCTAGGGTTACATATCGATAGTTACCTTGGACAAAACCATCTTTAAATTGGTATTCCAAAGTACTGTTGGCCAACTGCATCGTATTGAGGTCGATGTCGTACTGGATACCGCCGTGATAGAACAGGTAGTCATCGTAGTTAAAATCGGTTTCAATCGCCCATGAAGAGAAGTTCGATGTCTCTTCTTGATCGCCCGTAAGCTTGGTGTTTTTGTCGATGTAGTAGATTTGACCAAAGGAGATATTGAGCCGTTCCTTATACTCATCGTCAAAAAAGCGCGTACTGGCACCATAGCTGAGTTGGTTGGCGGCGGCGACTTTATCAATGCTACTGTATTTGCGACTACGGAAAAGACCATAGTAGTCGGTTTGCAGCAAGGTCGTATCGTAATTGTATATGTTGTCTTGCTTTTCCTCCGGTACATAAAGGTACTGGATCTGCGGTTCTAGGCTTTGGGTGAAACCGTCAAAAATTTGCGCGTCACGCTGCAAAAAAATCCGCGCGTGGCTACGAACCTCAGGGATCACCCGAGTCACTTGCTCATCCAATTGCGCCTGTAGGCTAGGATCTTCCAGTTTATTCAGTTCTTGCTGGTAATAAGTGGCTAAGACGCGTGCTTCTGTGGTCCACGATGCCCAACTGGTTGAGAGTGGGATGGTCAAACCCGGTTCAATGTGCGCGCGAACGGCGTTGGGTTTGGTTTTATCTTGGGTGTTAAAGTGGCTCAATTGGCCTTTCACATCGAAGTTAACATAACGTCCCCACAGCGGCGTGTAGTAGTTAAACTCCAACTGAGGCAACAAACGATACGGCTTGTTGTTGTCTTCCAATAAGATCTGGAAGTCACGCACTAGAATGGAGGCGTCCCATGAGTTAGCACGGTAAGCCACCTTACCCTCTTGCACTAACTGGCCATCTTCTCGGTTACCAAGATCAGATTTGAGATCGCGGAAATAATCGATGTCGCTGACTTTGGAGTAGTCAAGTTTCACCAACCATTGCTGGTCGATAATGCCATCATGTTTGTATTGGTAGCCCCAACGATCCTCTTCCGCGTATTTTTTATCGCCCGGAAGATACTCGCTTTTGATTTCGCCGCCACCCCATTGACTGGTGAGATAACGAAAATCCGCGTCCAATTTTACTCCGCGCTGTTGCATGTACAGAGTGGTCAGTGTCAGATCATAGTTAGGTGCGATATTCCAGTAGAAAGGAATTTCCGCTTCGACCCCATCGCTTGAACCATAAGAGACGGAGGGAAAAAGAAAGCCAGTTTTGCGTGTATTGCCAATCGGCAAGGTTAAATAAGGCACGTAGAAAATCGGTACATCCATCACTTCAAAGCGTGGATTGTAAAACGTCGCTGTTTCTTCATTTTGGTCAACGTCGATGCTTGATGCAACCAAGCGCCAAGCGTTATCGTCTGCCGGGCAAGAGGTAATCGAACCATCTTGCAGTTGGTATACGGCTTGTCCGGTTTTGGCGATGTATGCGGCTTCACCGCGACCTTGCTGGCAAAGAAACTGGTACTGGGTATTTTCCAGCGAGAAGGTTTCTTGCGCCATGTTGTTGGTGACGCGGCTAGAGCTGGCTTTTACCTCACCATCGTTAAACGTGACGTTGCCTTCGGCCACGACCACTTGTTCTTGTTGATGCAAGGTGACTGAATCGGCAGTGATTTTTTTCTTGCCTTGAATTACTTCCACATCGCCGGAGTAGACGGCTTTATCGCCGTTAATCGCTTGTAGACGGTCTGAGTGCACCACAATCGGCGCATTGACATCATTTTCTTCTGCGCTGACCAAACATTGATCTATAGTGGGCATTTCCTGCACACTATCACCGAGTGTTGTTTGGGCTTGCGTGTAAGGTACAAACAGGGCGGTACTGATAGAGGCCGCTAAAAAAGTGCGGGAGAAATGTTGCATTGAACGGAACTTTCCTATGTCACTACTGCTCGATGGCTATATGATGGCCAGACCGAAAAAATAATTTCCCTATCATAAAGGAAATCGTGGCATCCAGCACTATATGACCGTCATTGACGGGAAAAATTCAGAGATAGAGAACACATAATGCAGATTTTTGGCAAAATACTTGGCGCCTTTTTTGGTTTTTTATTTGGTGGTGTTTTTGGCGCTCTGTTTGGCCTGTTTCTCGGCCATCAGTTTGATAAAGCGCGTCGCTTAAACCAAGCGGGATTCAAAACCTCCGGCTTTGGACAAGGCCCGAGTCAGACAGAAAGACAGGACGAGTTTTTTAAAGCGGCCTTTGCGGTCATGGGACACGTGGCGAAAGCCAAAGGGCAGGTGACGCGTGAAGAGATTCAACTGGCGACGGCGATGATGGAGCGCATGAGCCTGCACGGCGAGCAGCGCAAAGCGGCGCAAGAAGCTTTTCGTGAAGGTAAAGAGCGTGATTTCCCCCTAGAGCAAGTGCTAGAGCGAGTCCGTATCGCCACTGGTGGGCGTTTTGATTTGCTGCAATTCTTTTTGGAACTGCAGATTTCCGCTGCGTTTGCCGATGGCGATGTCCACCCGAGCGAGCGAAATGTGCTGCATAAAATAGCGCGTGGTTTGGGCTTTTCCTCTGAGCAGCTTGAGCGCCGTTTACAGATGCAAGAAGCCGCATTTCGCTTTCAGCGTCAGGGCGGTTTTGGTCAGCAGCAAGGGGGCTCACAGCGCTCTTCGTCCAGTGGTGGCTGGCAACAAGCCTCACAAACTGATCGATTGGCGGACGCGTACAAAATTTTGGGTGTGGACGCCTCGGCCGATGGCAAAGAGGTGAAGAGAGCCTATCGTAAACTGATGAACGAACACCACCCAGATAAGCTGATGGCCAAAGGTTTGCCACCCGAAATGATGAATATGGCCAAAGAAAAATCGCAAGAGATTCAAAGCGCCTACGATCTGATCAAAAGAGAAAAAGGGTTTAAGTAGCTATTGGTTTTAAGCGGCTATCGGTTTTCAGTTGCTATCGTCATTGTAAGTCACCACCGTCTTTTTCAGTAACAAGCACAAGGGCCGAATGCGGCCCTTGTGCTTGCTATGCAAATGGCTCCCCTCAGTCTGCCTGATTCAAGCTCCAGTCATAATGGTACTCAACCTTGGCCGAAAAACCGCGATATTGAGGCGCGTAAGTGCCAATGTGTTCAAACAAGTGTGCTTTGCCGCCAAAATCCTCTACAAACCAGTCATAAATGGAAGAAAGTCGCGCCTGATTGCCCTGCATGTCGACGCCTTTCGAACTATTGATAAATTCTCTTGCCGCCTGTTCAAGTAAGGCGTCACGGTTGCTTGCGGTGAAGGCATACGGTTGTAGATTGGGGCAGCCTAAGCTGGCGCAGTTCACCGCATAATGGGTGCGAGGATCGTTCCAGATCGGTCGCAAAATTCGATGCTCAATGTCGTTGAGCGTTAGCGCTTTGCCGTTGATGGTGATCACTTTGTCATTCCATGGGCCAAAACTGAACAGCCCACCCAGTTTGGTGATCGATTTGACCGGGTAGTGTTGCAAGATAAGGTCGACGGTGATGGCATTGTAGAGGTTCACCCAATAGGCGTACTGCTCGGCGCGTTTCAAGCGCAGTGGATCATGGGCCGCCAAATCGGCTAAATATTGCTTGAGGGCTTTTTTATCCGCGTCAGAAACGGCGGCGTAGCGAAACAGGGTGTTTTCCCCTTGGCGCACCAGATAGCGGTCGAGCAAGTTCTGCCAAGTTTGGTGGGATATCGCAAGCGTGCTCTGTTCGTCGGATGTCTGCCAATAGGGCCAAAGTTCGGATTTGGGCGCGGCGTAGCTGGCAAAAGAAAAAAACAAAAGCAGGAGGATAAGTGGTCGCATAGTCGGGCTCTTGGCTAGGTCATTTATCGAGATAACGAATAAGACCGCAGTGTGCGACCATCCCTTTCATCGGCTCGAAAACAAAATGGGAATAGCGCACTATTCCCATGGTTTTACAGCAAGACAATTTCACACTTAGCGTAAAAATGCCGGGATATTGGCTTCATAAGCCGCGATCTTCTGTTCATGTTGCAGAGTGAGGCCGATGTTGTCTAGACCGTTTAACAAGCAGTGGCGACGAAAATCATCGATTTCAAAGGCGTACTCTTTGCCATTAGCTCGCACTTTGAGTGCTTCAAGGTCCACCTCAATTTGCGCTCCTTCATTGGCCTCGACAAACTGAAACAGTTCGTCCACTTCTTGTTCCGTCAGACGTACGGGCACCATCTGGTTGTTGATCGAGTTGCCATAGAAAATATCCGCAAAGCTCGGCGCGATCATGGCGCGAATGCCGTAGTCTGCCAGTGCCCATGGCGCGTGTTTCGCGTGATGAGCCACAACCAAAGTTTTCACGAGCAAGTAGAATGGAGGCCCCTTGGTAGCGCGGCGCATTCATCACAAAGTCAGGGTTGGGCTGTTCGCCTGCATCGTCCAGAAAACGCCAATCGTGGAACAGGTGTTTACCAAAGCCTAAACGAGAGACTTTCTGCAGAAACTGTTTGGGAATAATGGCATCGGTATCGACGTTGGCTGCATCCAGAGGAACCACCAAGCCGGTATGTTGTTTAAAACCTTGCATGTTTGCTTCCTCTTATTTCCAATCTCGAATATCAACAAAATGGCCGGCAATCGCTGCCGCTGCCGCCATGGCTGGGCTCACCAAGTGAGTGCGACCATCACGCCCTTGTCGCCCTTCAAAGTTGCGATTGGACGTAGAAGCGCAGCGCTCTTGCGGCCCTAGACGATCGTTGTTCATCGCCAGACACATTGAGCACCCTGGCAGGCGCCATTCAAAGCCTGCTTGTTTAAAAATAACATCCAAGCCTTCAGCTTCAGCTTGCGCTTTCACTTGTTCAGAGCCCGGAACGATCAGGGCTTGCACATGTGACGCTACTTTGCGCCCTTTGGCGATACTGGCGGCGGCGCGCATATCTTCAATTCGTGAGTTGGTGCACGAGCCGACAAACACTTTGTCGACTTTATAGTCAGAAAGCGATTTACCCGCTTCGAGGCCCATATAAGCCAGCGCTTTTTCTGCCGAGGCTTTCTCGACCGGGTCGCTGAAGCTTTCAGGTGCAGGAATTGGCTCGTCTACTGCGATCACTTGGCCCGGGTTGGTGCCCCAAGTCACTTGCGGTTTGATCTCCGCTGCGTCGAGTGTGATTACGGCGTCAAAAGTGGCATCTTCATCGGTTTTGAGTGTTTTCCAGTATTCAACCGCCGCATCCCAATCTGCACCTGTAGGCGCAAACTTACGCCCCTTAACGTATGCAAAGGTGGTTTCATCGGGGGCGATTAAGCCTGCTTTTGCACCAAGTTCAATCGCCATGTTGCATACGGTCATGCGGCCTTCCATCGACAGGTCAGTAATCGCTTCACCACAGAATTCGACCACATAACCTGTACCGCCTGCGGCCGTGGTTTTACCGATAATGGCTAACACGATGTCTTTGGCGGTGATGCCTTCGGCCACCTTGCCTTTGACTTCGATTTTCATGGTTTTGGCGCGTGCCTGCTTGAGTGTTTGTGTGGCAAGCACATGCTCCACTTCTGACGTGCCAATACCAAAGGCGAGCGAGCCAAATGCGCCATGAGTCGCGGTGTGTGAGTCCCCACACACAATCGTCATACCTGGTAACGTGATGCCAAGTTTCTGGTCCCATGACGTGCACGATACCTTGATATTTATGGTTTAAGTCATACAGAGTGACGCCAAAGTCCAGACAGTTTTTGATCAGCGTTTCCATCTGAATGCGTGCCATCTCGCCGGACGCATTGATGTCTTTGGTGGTGGTAGAGACGTTGTGATCCATGGTGGCGAAGGTTTTGCTCACCTGACGCACTTGACGTCCTTTTTCACGCAGACCATCGAAGGCTTGTGGTGAGGTCACTTCGTGAACCAAGTGGCGGTCAATGTACAGGATCGGGGTTTCCCCTGGCGCTGCAACGGCGACATGCGCATCGTAAACTTTTTCGTAGAGTGTTTTGCCCATTGCTCGAACTTCCGTGTTTTTATGAATTTAGAATGTATTGTGCGATCTTATCGCCCATCTCAGAGGTCGTCAGGGCTGGTTTATTGCCCGCCAGATCCGCTGTCAACTCGCCCGCAGCCAGTGCTTGAGAGACCGCGTTTTCGATCTCTTGCGCCGCACTTTCTTCGCCCAAGCTGTATCGCAGCATCAGCGCTGCCGAGAGGATCTGCGCCACTGGGTTAGCGATGTTTTTGCCCGCGATGTCGGGCGCACTGCCGCCGGCGGGCTCGTACAAACCAAACTTACTTTCATTTAGGCTGGCGGACGGCAGCATGCCCATAGAACCGGTGATCATCGCACACTCATCGGAAATGATGTCGCCGAAAATGTTGGAACAGAGCATCACGTCAAATTGCGCGGGATCTTTGATGAGCTGCATGGTCGCGTTGTCGATGTACATATGTGAAAGCTGCACATCTGGGTACTCTTTGGCGATCTCTTCCACCACCTCACGCCACAAAATCGAGCTTTGTAGCACATTGGCTTTGTCAATCGAGCACACTTTTTTACGGCGCAGGCGTGCTGACTCAAAAGCAATTCTTGCGATACGCTCTATTTCAAAACGGTGATAAACCTCGGTATCAAACGCTTTTTCGTTAGCGCCTTCTCCTTCACGGCCTTTGGGTTGACCAAAGTAGATACCGCCAGTGAGTTCGCGCACCACCACAATGTCAAAACCGCGCGCAGAAATATCAGCGCGCAGCGGTGAGAAGTTCTCTAAACCGCTGTGAATTTGCGCTGGACGAAGGTTACAAAACAGTTGGAAGTGTTTACGCAGTGGCAGCAGAGCGCCGCGTTCAGGTTGATCGTTGGGCGGTAGGTGTTCCCATTTCGGACCACCGACTGAACCAAACAGAAACCGCATCGCTCTGTTCACAAGCGCTGACAGTGCTTTCTGGCAGCGGGCAACCATGATTATCGATCGCAATCCCGCCGACATCGTGCTCTTCGCGCTCAAAAGTGATGGCATGTTTTTTCTCGATAGCATCCAGCACTTTGTGCGCTTGTGCCATCACTTCTGGGCCGATGCCATCGCCGGGCAAAACGGCGATTTTGTAAGTTTTGTCTGTCATGTTAATCCTTTAGTTTTATTTAATCTTTTTTGAGTTGTGTTTGTCTCAATTCTTTATCTTTGCGCCAGATTGGGCGCAAAGAGCATCAGACGGTGGCAATTTTTTTCTGCTTCAGCTCGGCGATAGTGTCGGCGCGATGAATGCTGTTGATCACGTGCAGCAGAGCTTGTCCAGACGCTTCAACAATATCGGTGGAAACGCCGGTGCCGTGGTATTTTCTGCCTTTGTAGTTGGCGATAATATCCGCTTGGCCTAAACCATCTTCCCCTTCACCTTTGGCGGTCAGATCAAACTTGTCTAGTACGATATCGTAGCCCGTCAAACGGTAGATACACTGGTATAACGCATCAACCGGGCCGTTGCCAACGGCGGCTTCGCATTTTTCTTCCTCGCCGCATTGTAATTTAATGCTGGTGGTCGCCATCACGCTGCCTGATTGAACGCTTAGATAACTCAATTTATAGAAATCGTCTTCTTCACGCAGGTTGGAGAAATGCATCAATGCTTCTAAATCGTAATCAAACACTTGCCCTTTGCGATCGGCAAGTTTTAAGAAATCTTCGTACAAGGCATCCAAATTGTACTCTTCGGCTTTGTAGCCCATCGCATCCATATGGCTCTTGACTGCGGCGCGGCCGCTGCGGCTGGTTAGGTTCAGCGCTTGATTTTTCAGGCCGATCGACTCCGGTGTCATGATTTCGTAGGTGTTTTTGTTCTTTAGCATGCCATCTTGGTGAATGCCGGATGAGTGGCTAAAGGCATTAGCGCCGACAATCGCTTTGTTGGCTTGGATCGGCATGTTGCAAAGCTGGCTGACCAATTTACTGGTGCGATGGATCTCGTCGTGTTTAATGCCCGTGTGCACGCCCAGAAACTCTTGACGGGTTTTGATGATCATGGCGATCTCTTCCAATGCACAGTTTCCTGCACGCTCGCCGATGCCATTGATGGTCCCTTCCACTTGACGTGCACCCGCTTGCACCGCGGCAATCGAGTTGGCGACCGACATGCCCAAGTCATCATGGCAGTGGACTGAAATGATCGCTTTGTCGATGTTGGGCACGCGATTGAACAGCGTTTGAATGATGCCGCCAAACTCGCTTGGCACGGTGTAGCCAACGGTATCGGGAATGTTGATGGTGCGTGCGCCAGCGTTAATGGCTGCCTCGACCATACGGCACAGGTTGTCAATTGGTGTGCGGCCTGCATCTTCACAAGAAAACTCGACATCATCGGTGTAGTTGCGCGCATGTTTGACAGCATGCACAGCCATCTCAACTACATCATCATAACTACGGCGTAGCTTGTCTTGAACGTGAATGGTGGATGTGGAAATAAAGGTGTGAATTCGAAACGCCTCAGCAACTTTTAGCGCTTGCGCTGCGGCGTCAATGTCTTTCTCAACGGCTCGAGAAAGGGCACAAACCCGGCTGTTTTTAATATGTTTGGCGATGGTTTGCACCGATTCAAAATCCCCCGGAGAGGAAACAGGGAAGCCTGCTTCAATCACATCAACGCCCAGCCTTTCCAGCGCGTAGGCAATTTGCAGTTTCTCTTTGACTGTCAAACTCGCTGACAACGCTTGTTCGCCATCACGCAATGTGGTGTCGAAAATTATCACCTGATCGTTCATGTTCGCTTCCTTTTTTCGATAGTTAATCGATTTCTTCCGGTAGATGTTGTGTTTAGATATAAAAAAACCCGCATCTGCGTGCGGGTTTGTTGTCATTCTGTGTGGTTATTTTTCTTCCACAGCCTACCCGCGCGATCTGGTCACGATAAGGAGGAGGTTGAGGAGAGAAAAGTGTGCTGTCATCTTGTTAAGCATTCCACAAAATTAAGTTAACAGATTAGTACCGCACTCGGTTGAGCGCGTCAACCCTAAAGTTGATTTTTTACTCATATCCGATCAGTTCCGCGTCCGCGCGCAAACAGTTTCGCACGCAAAGAGCGGTGCGGTCTAAAATTCATCACTGATTAAGCGATGAAGAATAATTGTGATATCACTCCAATCGCCACGAGATATAATTCATCGACGATGAATATGGGAGATAAAACGGGATGACGGAAAAACGCAGAGTAGGGCGACCAAGTAGCAAAACCGATGCGCGTAAAAAGCTAATTGATCATGCGCGGGATCTGTTTGTGGTCATGGCGTACGACAAAGTCTCAACGCGGTTGATTGCGCAAAAAGCGGGGGTCAACAGCGCTTTAATTCGCTACTACTTTGGCAGCAAAGAAGGGTTGTTCGAAACCATGTTAAGAGAGACGTTAGCACCGATGCAAAAGAAAATGCAGCAGTTGGTTATGGAGAGCACGGAGCGCAATCTGCTCGATATTATGAAAACTTACTATCGAGAAATGGTTAAAATGCCGCAATTTCCGCGTTTGATCGTTCAGGTGATGCACATGCCACCCTCAGACATTCAACGTCGGCTGGTGGAAAAAGTCTTTTTGGACATCACTCAACCGATGCAAGAAATGCTGTTTGGTAAATTGGCCAGCAGCGGTGTGATCAACCCAGAAAGGGATCCGCAACTTTGTCGCATCTCTTACATCAGTCTAATGGTTTTTCCGTTTATTGCGCCTCCGGCGTTGCTTGCTGTGCATGGTGTCGAAATGAATGAAACGTTTCTGGATCGTTTGGTGGAACACAATATTCAAGTGATGAAAAGCGGCTTTTTACGGCCTGAACTGGCTACGGCTCTGTAGAGTCGCAATCTACGTTCTGCTGCATAGTGCGGCCGTGCTCTGTTCACCAAATAGCCAAATTGCCTTCATTGGATTGTCATTAACGTCTTCTAGCTTAACTTTTGTACCCCAAGGTTAATAGGAAGATACTTATGAGGACTCTCGTTTCCCTGAGCCAGCCGATGGAGCGGATCGCGGCGTTGGATTTGGCTTTTTCAAGCCTTTGTCTCAGACATCGCTTTAGCCATCAAGTCGCTACCATTAGTAAAGCGGTGTCGCACAGTGGCGATGGGCACTTGTATTTGGCGTTAGGTTTAGCCGCCTGGTTGATGCAACCTAGCAACGGATGGATGTTCTTGTGCGCCGGGCTGTTGGCTTTTGCCATTGAACTGCCGATCTATTGGTTGCTGAAAAATAGCTTCAAACGGCGTAGACCTGAAGAGTACTGCGCTTATCTCCCCGCGTTTATTACCCCTTCTGACCGCTACAGCTTGCCTTCTGGGCACACTGCCGCAGGTTTTGTCATGGCAGTGTTAATCGCGCACTTTTATCCTGAGTTGACTTGGTTTGCCTTCGGCTGGGCAAGTTTAATTGGCTTGGCACGCATCTTACTTGGGGTGCATTTTCTTACCGACGTGTTGATTGGCGCCGTGCTTGGTAGTGCATGCGCATCCTTTGCTTTGTCGCTGCTATTGGGGTAACGCATGAAAATATTGTATGGCGTGCAAGGGACAGGCAATGGTCATATTGCTAGAGCGAGGGCGATGGCCAATGCGCTCAAACAACGAGGCGTCGCGGTGGATTTTCTCTTTTCTGGACGCGAAGCGGATCGCTATTTTTCCATGGAGGCATTTGGTGAGTTTCAAACCTACCGTGGTTTGACTTTCGCCACGGAGAAAGGTCGAGTGAGCTATGCAAAAACGGCAATGAATAATAGCCTGCTACAAGTGAAACGTGAAATCGACAGCCTCGATCTCTCTGCCTACGATTTGGTGATCAATGATTTTGAACCCGTGTCGGCGTGGGCGGCAAAAAAACAGCATAAAACCTGTATTAGCATCAGCCACCAAAATGCCTTTCGTTATCCAGTACCTCTGAAAGGAGCAAGTTGGCTAGACAAGCAAGTGTTGCAGTACTTTGCCCCAGCGGATATCCACATTGGCTTGCACTGGTATCACTTTGATCAACCGATTCTGCCGCCAATCGTTAATACCGCGCCGCAGGGCTCGGGCAATCGTAATATCATTTTGGTTTATCTCCCTTTTGAGCAGGTTGAGGACATTTGTGAATTGCTGTGGCGCTTTCAAGGACAAAAGTTTCTCTGCTATCACCCCGACCTCCTAGATACCGAAGTGCTGGAAAATGTCGAACTTCGAGCGCTCAATCATCAGGCTTTTCAGGCTGATTTACATGCTTGTAGCGGTGTGATTGCTAATGGTGGGTTTGAATTGCCATCTGAGGCGCTCTCACTAGGAAAAAAATTGTTGGTCAAACCGCTGCAAGGGCAGTTTGAACAGCAAAGTAATGTGGCCACACTCGAAACCTTGGGATTGGCGTCGGTGATGGATTCACTTGATGCGCGAGTGGTCCGTGCTTGGCTGGAGGAAGCGCATGCAGAAAGTGTCACCTATCCTGATGTGGCTACTGCAATCGCAGACTGGCTTTTGCAAGGTGATTGGAGCTCACAGCAGGAACTCTCGCGACGCCTTTGGGAGCGGGTTGATTTTCCCAGTTACGTGTCAAATCTGTAGTGTACGTATTGACGTGACAATTTATACATTTCTTGGTTGATGTGCTTTGTGAATAATTTGTGTGTTGACATTAGTAACATATACATCCGCTAAATGGGATGTGTGAAGGTAACGACGTTCAGTTTGATAGTTTTTTAGATTTTCATCAAGTATTTGTATTTAAAGTATTTATTTTATTTTTACCTAAAATTTAGTGATTAGTTATCAATCTGATTGCCAACCATTAACGGATTGAATGATAGTAGTTCGGCCCGGAGTTATAAGGGCAATAAATATAATAACTCAGGTTATCTATTCCGATTCCTACATTCATTTAGTTGACCGTTACACAATAAGAGGCAAGTCAGATGTTAGATAAAAAAGAAGCGATCAGCGCTATCGCTAGTTATCGGATGGAAAGTACCCTACGTGGGGTCGATTTGAACCTGTTGACCGTGTTTGATGCCGTGATGCAGGAGCAGAATATTACACGAGCAGCGCACAACTTAGGTATGTCACAACCTGCGGTGAGTAATGCTGTTGCGCGTTTAAAAGTGATGTTTAATGATGAACTTTTTATGCGCCAAGGACGTGGTATTCAGCCAACTCAGCGTGCTCGTCAGCTATTTGGCCCTATCCGTCAAGCGCTGCAACTGGTGCGCAATGAACTGCCAAGTTCCGTCTTCCAACCTGAAACGTCTACCCGCATGTTTAAACTGGCGATTTGCAGCCCGTGTGATATGCGTTTCGCGCCAAAAATCATGGCCGATATTCACCATCAGGCACCGAGCGTGCAGTTGCATCTCGATGCGGAGTTTGATCGCAAGTTGTCGGAGCGTATGCGTTATCAAGAGATCGACTTTGTGATCGATTACGCGCGCTTTGATGAACAAGGTTTTTCAAGCACTGAGATCTTCAAAGACCAGTTGGTGGTTGTGGCGTCAAAAGGTCACTCTCGAATTCAAGGTGAAGTGACGGCGGAGCAACTGCAAAGCGAGCGCCATGCCAAGTTATCAAAAACGCACGGACAGAGAAGTTTTTCGGAGCAAGCTTATCGTGAACTGGATGTATCCGCATATTTTGAAGGCACCAGTTTGAGTAATGTGCTTTACGTGGTCGGTCAGTCTGAATTGGTGACGATTGCACCGCGTTGGATCGTGGAAAATGCGGCGAATCATGACCAACTACAGATTTTGGATCTGCCGTTTGAAAATGGCGAGATCAGCGGTTACCTTAGTTGGCATGAATCGAGCGAAAAAGACAAAGGCCATATTTGGCTGCGCGATTTGTTGATGGTGACCTGTGGTGAAGTGGTTGCTGTGCAATAAAAGACAGTTCAGCTTGATGAATTAAGCCCTTGACGCTTTATGCGAAAAGGGCTTTTTTCTTGGTTATCCTTTTTGACAAACTAAGTGATAACGCTCTCTAAAACAGGATAAGTTTGACCCGCATCAGTTGCGTTTTTCTCTTTCATGGCTACACTGTGCCCGCAAATAGAGCTTACAGGTGTAAGCCAAAGGTAGAAGAGATGGCCAATTTAGATTTTCATATTGTAAAACGAATTCGAGAGCAGATAGCTCAAAGGGCAGAGACGACCGCTTTGAAGCATAAAGTGGGTGACGCCTGGCAGGAGATCAGCTGGAAGCAGTTTGGCCAACAAGTGGATGATCTTTCCCTTGCTTTATTAACGCAGGGGCTCAATGTTCAAGACAAAATTGGTATTTTCTCCAACAACATGCCGCAATGGACTATCGCTGACTTTGCTGCGCTGCAATTGCGTTGTGTGACAGTGCCCATCTATCCGACTAATACGGCCGCTCAGGCGGGGTACATTCTGCAAGACGCCGATGTCAAAGTCCTGTTTGTCGGTGAGCAGGCGCAGTTTGATGCGGCAGTGACTCTGTTTGATCGGTGCCCGCAGTTGGAACTGATCGTCGCCATGTCGGATGAGATCGAGCTTGGCGATCACCCTAGCGCCAAACATTGGCAATGCTTTATCGCACAAGCGAACCCAGAGCAGCAAAGCGAACTTTTACAGCGTGTTGAACAGGCCAATTTTGCCGATCTTCTCACCTTAATCTACACCTCCGGGACGACGGGACAGCCCAAAGGGGTGATGCTGGATTACGCCAACATCGCCGCGCAGCTCAAAGGGCACGACCAAGTACTTAGCCTGAGTGAAAAAGACGTTTCCCTCTGCTTCTTGCCACTTTCCCACGTGTTTGAGCGAGCTTGGACGTTTTACGTGCTCTACAAAGGGGCGACCAACTGTTATCTACAAGACACAATGCAAGTGCGTGCAGCACTCGGTGAAATCCGCCCGACGGTGATGTGCGCCGTACCGCGTTTTTACGAGAAGATCTTCTCTGCCATTCATGAAAAAGTTGCCAAAGCCCCTTTGGTAAGAAAAGTGCTGTTCACTTGGGCGGTGAATATGGGGGCTAAAATGGCAGCCTGCCATCAGGAGGGACGCCAGCCTTCACTGTTATTGAAAAAATCGTATGCTTTAGCCGATAAAATCGTACTGTCTAAGTTGCGTGAGTTGCTCGGTGGACGGATCAACTTTATGCCTTGTGGTGGCGCTAAACTGGATGAAACCATTGGCCGCTTTTTTCATGCGATAGGCATTAACGTCAAGCTGGGCTACGGTATGACAGAAACCACCGCCACGGTCTCTTGTTGGGGAGATAATGGGTTCAACCCCGATTCGATCGGTATTTCGATGCCGGGCGCGCAAGTGAAAATTGGTGAGAACAACGAAATTCTGGTGCGCGGTCCGATGGTGATGCGTGGCTACTACAAAATGGCGGAAGAGACCACCAAGAGCTTCGATGAGCACGGTTTCTTGAAAACTGGCGATGCCGGGCATATTGATGAATATGGCAACCTGTTTATTACAGATCGCATCAAAGAGCTGATGAAAACCTCGGGCGGTAAATATATCGCGCCGCAGATGATCGAAGGGACGATCGGTAAAGATCATTTTATCGAACAGATCGCGGTGATTGCCGACACGCGTAAATTTGTTTCCGCTTTGATCGTGCCATGTTTTGACGCGCTGGAAGAGTACGCTAAAGAGTTGAATATCAAGTATCACGATCGCTTAGAGCTGATTAAGCATCACCAAGTGGTGGAGATGTTTGAAAAGCGGGTTAATGAGCTACAAAAAGAACTGGCCAAATTTGAGCAAGTGAAAGCGTTCAAATTGCTGCCTAAAGCATTCTCAATGGACGATGGTGAGTTGACGCCAACGCAAAAACTGCGTCGTAAAGTGATTAACGATAAATATCAGGATGAGATTGAAGAAATGTATTCGGATAAAGGCAAAAAATAACGCCTTGTTACCCGTTTGATTGTTCAAAGCGCATTGACCGTCTTGTTGGCCTTTCGGCAAACAAGACGGTTTTTTATCTGCGCATTTTTGACCATAGTTAACCCCGTTACGAGAGCAAGCGCTGGATTATTCATCCTTAATTGCGGTTATCTTGATGTTTTATTCCGCAGAGTGGCGAAGAAGTAACATCAATTTCTTATTAACCTCTAAAACTTAGCATCTTGTTTAAAATTCGATCCAAGTCGCATTAGATCTCCTGATAAGAAAAGGTTACATTTGTTGCGTTACCTTGCTCTTTGTTATGACAAAGGCGGGACATAGCTGAAATTGGAAATATTTCGAATTAGGCTACAAATAAGCCCTAGACTATGTAAAACCAGCACAATTGATTGACCTTATTAGTTGCATGCTGGCAAGGAGAAACGATATGACAGCGATGTTGTCTGGCGCAGAGATGGTGGTGCAATCTCTGATCGAAGAAAACGTAGAACAGATCTTTGGTTACCCTGGTGGTTTCCGTACTGGATATCTACGATGCACTGCATGCTAAAACCGAACAAATTCGTCACGTATTAGTACGACACGAGCAAGCCGCAACGCATATGGCGGATGGTTATGCCAGAGCAACAGGTAAGCCGGGCGTGGTCCTGGTTTGTTCTGGACCCGGTGCGACTAACACAGTGACAGGCATCGCCACGGCCTACATGGATTCCATTCCGATGATCGTTATTTCTGGTAACGTGCCTAATAGCCTAATTGGCAATGACGCGTTTCAAGAGTGCGACATCGTCGGTGTATCACGACCTATCGTTAAACACAGTTTTCTTGTCAAACGCGCGCAAGACATTCCAGAAACGATCAAAAAAGCCTTCTTTATTGCCACCACAGGCCGACCTGGCCCGGTGGTGATTGATCTGCCCAAGGATGTAATGAATCCGCTGGTGAAATTGCCGTACGAATACCCCAAAACCATCAGTATGCGTTCGTATAAGCCAACCACTGAGGGTCACAAGGGGCAGATCAAAAAGGCGCTCAAAGCGTTGCTCGAAGCCAAAAAGCCGGTGTTGTACATCGGTGGCGGTGCCATCATCTCGGGCGCGCACCAGCCAATTCTCAAACTGGCCGAGCATTTAAATCTGCCGGTTGTTAGTACCTTGATGGGCTTGGGGGCTTTCCCCGGGACTCACAAAAACGCCCTCGGCATGCTTGGCATGCACGGTAAGTATGAAGCCAATATGGCAATGCATCACGCGGACCTGATCTTCGGGATCGGGGTTCGTTTTGATGATCGTACGACCAATAATCTGGAAAAATACTGTCCGAACGCCAAAATCATGCATATCGATATCGATCCATCGTCGATTTCGAAAAACGTCAAAGTTGATCTGCCGATCGTCGGTTCTGCTGAGAAAGTGCTCGACACCATGGTTGGTTTGATGGAAGAGCAGGGTGCGAGCAACGATAGCGCTGCGTTAGACGCTTGGTGGCAAGAGATCCAAGTGTGGCAGGATCGCCAGTGTCTTGCTTATGATACTTCCTCAGAGCGGATCAAACCGCAGCAAGTGATTGAGACCTTGCACAAACTGACCAACGGAGACGCGTACGTCGCATCGGATGTTGGTCAGCATCAAATGTTTGCCGCGCTCTACTATCCGTTCAACAAACCGCGTCGCTGGATCAATTCCGGTGGCCTTGGCACCATGGGCTTTGGTTTGCCAGCGGGTATGGGAGTGAAATTTGCCATGCCAGAAGAAGAAGTGGTGGTGGTGACGGGCGACGGCAGTATTCAGATGAATATTCAAGAGCTATCCACGGCGATGCAATACGATATTCCAGTTAAAATCATTAACTTGAATAATCGCTTTCTTGGCATGGTTAAGCAGTGGCAAGACATTATCTATCAGGGACGTCACTCGAATTCCTACATGAGTTCGGTGCCGAATTTTGTGGCTATCGCTGAAGCGTATGGGCATGTGGGTATCCGCATTGAAGCGCCGGACCAACTAGAGTCTGGTCTTCGTAAAGCACTGGAGATGAAAGATCGTTTGGTCTTTGTCGATATCAGTGTGGATGAAACGGAGCACGTATACCCAATGCAGATCAAAGGCGAAGGGATGGACAAAATGTGGCTAAGCAAAACGGAGAGAACCTGATATGAGACACATAATTTCACTGCTATTGGAAAACCAACCGGGTGCTTTGTCTCGTGTGGTTGGCCTGTTTTCCCAACGCGGCTATAACATCGAATCGTTGACGGTTTCACCCACCGATGACGAGACCCTATCGCGTCTCAACATCACTACGATGTCGGATGAGATGCAACTGGAGCAAATTCAAAAGCAACTGCACAAGTTAATTGATGTGCTCAAAGTGCAAGAGGTCACCGAGTTTGATCACATCGAGCGTGAGCTGATGATGGTTAAAGTTAAAGCCAGCGGTTTTGCTCGCGCGGAAGTCAAACGCACAGCGGATATTTTCCGCGGGCAGATCGTGGACGTCACCGCTTCGCAATACACAGTGCAGCTGGCGGGCAATAGTGAAAAACTCGATGCGTTTATTGATGCGATATCCGAAGTCACCGAAGTGATTGAAGTCGCCCGAAGCGGCGTCGTGGGTATTGCACGTGGTGAGCGAGCGTTACGCGCCTAACCTGCTTTGATGCTTTCTCTTTCTGGGCCACATTATGTGGCCCTAGTTATTTACAACGATTTCGTTTGCAACTACTTCATTTACAAAGATTTGATGAGAGTTTGTAGGGGCAAATCTGATTTATGTTATACTGCGCTCCTCATTTAGCCAGGAAGGTGTAGCTCAGAGTGAAAGTCAGAAAACTGTTCGGCATTCTTCTTCTGATCAGCGTCTTTTTTGCGGCACTCATTGCCTTTTATTACCACGATAAATATCGCTCGCTGCTTGATGAGAACCTGCAAAGCAGTGCCGAAGATGCGTTGAATCAGCTCGCTTACACTCAGCGCGAATACACCAATCTCTACGGGCAGATGTTGTCGGTTCTCGATCTGCTCAAATACAACCAAACGCTGACAGATTTCATTCTCACTCCCGATCAGCAACACCAAGCGGCGTTAACCGATTTGTGGTCCTCGGTGCTACTCAATCAGAAGTGGTATACCCGCATTAGCTTACTGGATCTGTCGGGATATGAACGCTTTCGGGTAAATTACGATTTAAATGTGGGTGTTTTCCTCTCCCCAGCGCCAGCGCAAGATGTATCGAATGACCCTTTTTTTGCTAGTGCTCAAGCACTCAAAAATGATGAGACGGGTGTCTGGGGCGTCACGCTGGAAGAAGAACAAGGGCTACTCAAAGAACCTTATACGCCAGTGATGCGCATTTTTGCGCCAGTGACCATTCGTAACCAGCGTGTGGGCTATCTGGTCATGAATCTAAACATTCGCTACATGGCGAGCCGTTTGCACTATTCGCCTGTGCAAGATTTTAATGTCGACATCATCAATCAACGCGGTTACTACGTGGTCAGCGATCAGCCGGAGAAGCTGTTCGGGGACTATCTTCCCGAGCGAGAAATTTACCGCTTTAGCAAACTCTATCCACAGAGTTGGCAAAAGTTCTCCCAGCAACAAGCGGGTTATTTTTACGACAATAACTGTTTGGTCGTTTTTAATTCCTTAGTTTCTGGGCAGTCATGGCGCGCTGCACTTAGTGATTGATATGAGTGAAGAGCAGTTGATGGCGCGCTCACAGCTGGCGGTCAATGAGTTGATTCGTGAAGCCTTGATCGTTTTTTGTGTGGTGATGCTGTTTGTGCTGCCCGTGACCACCGTCGCGTTGCATTATCGTCGTCACAGTATCGAAAGTAAGTTAGCGCGCGCGGCACTCAATGGCATGACGGCCGTGATGATCTCCAATACGTCGCACCGGATCATTTTAGTTAACCGAGAATTTGAGCAGATGTTCGGTTACGACAATCAGCAGATCGAAGGCAAGCGAGCATACAACTTGATCTTTTTGAGTGATGATCTCGACATCGTGATGCAGGCTTGGAATGAGTTGCAAAAAAACGATGTGTGGGAGGGGGAGATCCGCTGCCAAACTTATTTCAATCAAGTTTTGACCGCTATCATGCGTATCCAAGCCGTCAAGAGCTCGGCGGGAAAAGTGAGCTATTACATCACTTCGCTGGTGGATATTACCGCGCGTAAACAGCTTGAAGAGCGGCTGCGCCATTTGAGCGAAAAAGACGAACTAACTCAGATCTGGAACCGACGCAAGTTTGAAGAGCAGTTGCAATACCACGCC
This sequence comes from Vibrio cidicii, assembly GCF_009763805.1. Classification (NCBI taxonomy): domain Bacteria; kingdom Pseudomonadati; phylum Pseudomonadota; class Gammaproteobacteria; order Vibrionales; family Vibrionaceae; genus Vibrio; species Vibrio cidicii. The sequence continues at coordinate 3,283,176 of NZ_CP046804.1, forward strand.
AGTTTGTTGGAACGATATCCTGCCACGCCAACAATCTGTTTGGCTCTAGTCGATATTGATCATTTCAAACGCATTAATGACGAGCAAGGGCACGATGAGGGCGATCGCGTCATCAAAGGCGTGGCGAGCCTGCTGCTGCAAAGCCTGCGCAATACCGATTTTCTTGCGCGAGTCGGTGGAGAAGAGTTTGCCATCATTATGCCACACACCACCATCTCAGCGGCGGAAGTGGTTCTTAACCGTCTGCGTATTGCCATCAACGTTGCAAAAGATTTGGATGTGACGGTCAGTATCGGCTTTACCGATCTGACGTCTAACACAACCCGCAGTTACAAGTGTGCCGATATCGCCCTATACGATGCGAAAAGTTCCGGGCGAAATCGTGTTTCACTTTGCTACAGTGATGACGACATCGCTTAATTTCTCTGCGCGGCAAATTGTCACAAAATATGTACAGTTAGACTAAAGTCTAATATTTGAACAAAATTGAACTAGACTGGTTATTAAGTAAACTGTCAATCCCTTTAAGGTTTGCTGTGATCTAAGACGATTTTCGTTGACGATTTCGTGCAACCCAGCGTGACACATTGTTCAGTTTGTCCTGTCTTGAACGGATTCAGCGCGCGTGGCGTGTTGATAAGGAAATACGCAGTTCGGGCATCAGAGGCAGAGTATGGTAAACCATTTTCTAGTGAGACTAACATTAGGCACTTTATTGATTCTGGGGATTAAGTTGAGCGCCATCTATTTTCTATTGATGGTCGTGCTGCTTAATACCCATCACAAAGAGATCTTTGGTTGGTAACGTCGTTATAAGCAAAAAATCGGGGTCAACCCGATTTTTTTTATGTTCAAGATGAAACTTACGCCGCTTCGATAGCAGACTCAATGACCTTCATTGAACCCAGCAGGTGGCTATCGAGCAAACGAGTGGCCTCTTCGACATTTTTTGCCAGCACCAGCTTCATGATCATCTCATGCTCTTCAATATTAAACAGCACTTGGCGTTCGCTGTTTGATTGGCACAAGGCAAAATAGCGATAACGTTTGATCTGATTGATCAAATCCCGGAAGAACTCAAACATATTGAGCGACTCGGAGCCGGCGAGCAGCGTGGTATAAAATTGATGATGACGCTCTTCCCATTCTGGCCAATGCTCATCGCTCTGTTGCTGCACTTTGGACAGTTTGTGGAATGAGGTTAGTACGCTCAGCTCCCAATTTTCATCACCGCAAGCGATTGCTTTTTTGAGCAAAACGGAAGCGATGACACGTAGGCTCTCATACAGGTCGTTGAGTTCAAACTTGCACATAGGGGCAACCCAACAGCCTTTTTGCGGTTCAAGTTTTACGTATTTGGTCCAAGAGAGTTGCACTAACGCTTCGCGGATCGGAGAGGCACCAACGTCGTACTTTGCTTTTAGGTCAGCAACGACTAACTTTTGCCCCGGTTTCAATGCGCCGCTTAGAATGTCGTCGCGGATCATTTTGGATACTTTGTCAGTAAGAGTAGGACTGGACACAACAAAACCTCATAGATAAAAAACGACGTATAAATAAGAAGTTATCTTTATTTAACAGTACGAAATTCTGACGGTTTTGATGATATAGCGTACGATTTTTTATCGCAAGGCGTTTCATAAAAAAAGAGGGCCGAAGCCCTCATTTCGTTTTATCTTTGTAAATTTATTTACAGTACGTGTACTGAAGCTGTGTTGGTTGTGCCAGAGGCAACAAGCGCACCAGATACCATCACAACGATGTCGCCTTTGCTACCTAGACCAGACTCAAGCGCAAGCTCTTTACCTGTTACGTAGAACGCATCCGTGTTGTCGATTGAATCAACAACAACAGGCGTTACACCTTTAGTCAGTACAAGTTGAGCTGCTGTCTTCTTGTTGGTCGTTAGCGCAAGAATGTTTGCCGTTGGGAAGTACTTACGTACAGAACGTGCAGACTTACCACCTTCCGTTGCCACGATGATAAGTGGCGCTGCGAGTTTCTCAGCCGTGTCTACTGCACCTTTACATACCGCTTCAGTGATACGTAGGCGTGGGCTGTCGAGACGAGAGCCTAGCTCTGCTTTTAGTACTGAGTCAGTACGGTTAGCGATTTGCGCCATGATAGTTACCGCTTCTACAGGGTATTTACCTTTCGCTGTTTCGCCAGAAAGCATGACTGCGTCAGTGCCGTCCATGATGGCGTTCGCAACGTCACCCGCTTCTGCGCGAGTTGGACGTGGGTTCTTGATCATAGAATCGAGCATTTGCGTTGCAGTGATAACCACTTTACGTGCGCGGTTACATTTCTCGATCATCATCTTCTGCGCGAAGATAACTTCTTCTGCAGGGATTTCTACACCTAGGTCACCACGAGCAACCATGATACCGTCAGAAAGCTCTAGGATTTCGTCGAAGTTGTCCACACCTTCTTGGTTTTCGATCTTAGAGATGATCTGGATGTTCGCGCCGCCGTTTGCAGCGAGAACTTCACGGATCTCTTTCACGTCAGAAGCTTTACGGATGAAAGAAGCGGCAACGAAGTCAACGCCTTGCTCACAACCAAATTTCAGGTCGTTTTTGTCTTTTTCAGACAGTGCAGGCAGGTTTACTGAAACGCCAGGAAGGTTAACACCTTTGTTTTCACCCAGAGCGCCGTTGTTCAGTACTTTACACTTCACTTCAGTTGCTGTTGTTGCGATAACTTCCATCTCGATTAGGCCATCGTCAACTAGGATAGTGTTACCTACAGAGAGGTCAGCCGCGAAACCTGGGTAAGTTACCGCAACAACATCTTTGTTACCGATAACAGAAGTGTCAGTAGTGAAAGTGAACTCTTGACCAGCAACTAGATCAACGTCGTCGCCGTTTTCCAGTTTGATAGTACGGATTTCAGGACCTTTAGTGTCTAGTAGGATAGCAAGTTGCTTACCTGTGTTTTCCATTACTTTACGGAAGTTCGCGATACGAGTGCCGTGTTCAACGTAGTCACCGTGAGAGAAGTTCAGGCGCATTACGTTCATGCCTGCGTTTACTAGCTCAGTTAGCTTCTCTACAGATTCAGTTTTTGGGCCAATCGTACATACGATTTTGGTCTTTTTCATGGAAGAGTCTCTCCGGTCAATATAGTTACAATTTGAAAGTCGGTTGTTGTGCTCGGGAGTGAAAAATATCGGCTTCTTGTTGTGTGCGAGCCGAGCTTTTCGTGCAAATTCACTGCCTTCCAGAGCTGTAAGTCTTTCATCAAGTTTAGTCATTTTATGACCAACTCAATGGGCAAATATTCAGGTTTTTTGTGACTTTCCCCACCTTATATGAAGAAAGTTGCAAAAAAATAACGGTCAATTCTGTAATTTTTTTTCTTTTCGGGGGCGAATTCTACCATTGAATGATAGCAATATCACTGCCTAAGAATTGTCTTAGGACAAGGTTTTATCGCTATTTATTAATTTTTTGGATCAAAATAAATGGACGGAAAAGTTTCGTTTGGAATATAATAAATTTCATAACGAAACTTTCATTTCAATTAAAGATGTCGAAACGAAACACTCAACTCAGAAGACACGCGATTTCTAATCTGGTAAACGAGAAAGGCGAAGTCAGTGTTGACGAACTTGCCCATAAGTTTGATACCTCAGAAGTCACTATCCGAAAGGATCTCGCCTCTTTAGAGAAAAATGGCCAACTGCTTAGACGCTACGGTGGTGCTATCTCTATCCCAAAAGAAGTGATTCATGATGAACTCAGTAAACATGTTTCGAATCGAAAGATAAGACTGGCAGAACTGGCCGCGGAGCTGATCCGCGACCACAACCGCATTGTTATCGACAGTGGCAGTACCACAGGGGCACTGATTCAGCAGCTCAATGGCAAACGTGGTTTGGTGGTGATGACCAACTCCTTGCATGTTGCCAACGCGCTGAATGAACTGGAAAGTGAGCCCACTTTGCTGATGACAGGTGGCACTTGGGATACCCATTCTGAATCCTTTCAGGGTCAAGTCGCCGAGTCTGTATTGCGCTCGTACGATTTCGATCAACTGTTTATCGGCGCCGACGGCGTTGACCTTGCACGTGGCACCACCACGTTTAATGAACTGGTTGGTTTGAGCCAAGTGATGGCGGAAGTATCGCGAGAAGTGATCGTGATGGTGGAGTCTGACAAGGTTGGTCGAAAAATCCCTAATCTGGAGCTTGCGTGGTCGATGATCGACATCTTGATCACCGACGAAGAGTTGCTGCCGGAACACAAAGCAGAAATTGAAGCAAACGGCGTTCGCGTCATTTGCGCCTAATCCTTATTCTTCGCCATTACTCTTGCTTGCCGAGGGCGAAGAAAACAAAAAATATCAATATGGAGAGATAACTATGTGTGGAATCGTCGGTGCGGTAGCACAGCGAGATGTGGCTGAAATTTTGGTGGAAGGTCTGCGCCGTTTGGAATATCGCGGTTATGACTCGGCGGGTGTGGCGATTGTCGATGCCGAGCACAACCTAACGCGTATTCGTCGTTTGGGTAAAGTACAAGAGCTGGCAGATGCGGTTAACCAAGCTGAAGTAATGGGTGGTACGGGTATTGCGCACACGCGCTGGGCGACACACGGCGAACCATCAGAAATCAATGCACACCCACATAAATCGGGCGATATCACTGTAGTGCACAATGGCATCATCGAAAACCACGAAGAGTTGCGCGCGCTGCTGCGTGAGCGTGGCTATGTGTTTGAATCACAAACCGATACCGAAGTGATTGCGCACATGGTTGAGTGGGAACTGCGCACCTCTGCTTCACTGGTTGAAGCGGTACAAAAAACAGCGAAACAACTGGAAGGGGCTTACGGTACGGTAGCAATGGATCGCAACGATCCGTCACGCATCGTGGTTGCTCGCTCTGGTAGCCCAATCGTTATTGGTTTTGGTGTGGGTGAAAACTTCCTCGCGTCGGACCAACTGGCGCTGCTGAATGTCACGCGCCGCTTTATGTATTTGGAAGAGGGTGACGTTGCCGAGATCACGCGTCGCGAAGTGACCGTATTTGATGCTTCCGGTGAGCGTGTAGAGCGTGAAATCACTGAATCGAATGCTGAGCATGATGCTGGAGATAAAGGCAAATATCGCCATTTCATGCAAAAAGAGATCTACGAGCAACCAACGGCTCTGATCAATACCATGGAAGGGCGCATCTCTGGCGACTCTGTGGTGACGGAAGCGATTGGTGTTAACGCGGCTGAAATTTTGAGCAAAGTAGAGCACGTGCAGATCGTTGCTTGTGGAACGTCTTACAACGCTGGGATGACGGCGCGCTACTGGTTTGAAGATCTGGCCGGCGTGAGCTGTGACGTGGAAATTGCCTCTGAATTCCGCTACCGCAAATTTGTCACTCGCCCAAATAGCTTGCTGATCACTTTGTCTCAATCGGGCGAAACGGCGGACACGCTAGCGGCGCTGCGTTTGGCGAAAGAGAAAGGTTACATGGCCGCAATGACCATCTGTAACGTGGCGGGTTTCTTCTTTAGTTCGTGAGTCGGATTTTGCTTTCATGACCCGCGCAGGGGTTGAGATTGGTGTGGCGTCGACCAAAGCGTTTACCACTCAACTCGCGGCACTGCTGATGCTAGTGACGGCGCTGGGCAAACAACAGCAACGTATCAGCAAAGAGAAAGAGAAAGAGATCGTTCACGCGCTGCATCAACTGCCAAAACAGATCGACGCTGCTCTGTCGTTCGAAAAAGACATTGAAGCCTTGGCTGAAGATTTTGCCGACAAGCACCACACGCTGTTCCTTGGCCGTGGCGAGTTCTATCCGATTGCGATGGAAGCGTCGCTAAAGCTCAAAGAGATCTCCTACATCCACGCTGAAGCCTACGCGGCTGGTGAACTGAAACATGGCCCACTGGCGTTGATTGATGCCGATATGCCAGTAGTTGTGGTCGCGCCAAGCAATGAGCTGCTAGAAAAGCTTAAATCTAACATCGAAGAAGTACGTGCACGCGGCGGCCTGCTGTATGTGTTTGCCGATGCGAATGCGGGCTTTGAAGCGGATGCCACCATGAAGATCATCACCATGCCGCACGTCAGTGAGATCACGGCGCCGATCTACTACACCATCCCAATGCAGTTGCTCTCTTACTATGTCGCTCTGATCAAAGGCACGGACGTGGATCAACCACGTAACCTAGCGAAAGCGGTAACGGTAGAATAAATCGCATACTAATCAAGAACCGAGGCTCTGCCTCGGTTTTTTTATGCCTGAGTGTTTGACAAGCTCACAAACAAAGACGCGCACAAAAGCGGGGTGGTGCTGAGGCCGCGAGTGGCTGTTGAGAGAGAGGAGGGAGGTGAAACAGCAGTGTTAGAATGGGCTGTCCTTGCCCAATTCATTGCAGATTTCAACGATGGCCAAAGAGAGACCGGAGCGGATCACTTGTTGCCGACGTTGCAGCTGTAATTGATAAAAGCCAAGATCAATGTCGTCATCGGGTTCATCGACGCGCAGTTGCACCATTCCCATGCTTTTAACTAAATGCAGCTTTTGGATCGTTTCTAAAATGTATGGATCGGTGAACTCGTAATCGGTGCTGTCGCTGTTGAGTTTTTGTTTGAGCTTAATAATGTCTTCGATGTCGTGATAGCAGTGATCGCCTAGTACCCCAAGGCCAAACAGCAGTTTGAGGCGCACGGAGAGATCGCCAAGCGGCCCTGAATCATGCAGTAACGGGCCAACCACCGACTGAACGGCGAAGTTGTCTTTGCGGAAAATACGTTGGATAAGACCGTCAATGGCTTCAGTAAAAATATCTACGCTTTCAACAAAAAAACCTCTGACCGAAGCGGCATTATTCAAGCGTTCTATTATCTCGGTTTCGTTTAGGTTCTCTGCCATATGCTAGGTCAATATATCGTTATTATAGTAGCGGGGAGCTAAGCTCCCCGAACAGATTAAAGTTGTAGGAAAATGGCTTCGATTTGCGCCACTTCCGCACTCTCTTCAGCGAGACCCGTGTAGTGACTTAAGGTCTTTTTCACCCCAAGCTCTCGCAGCGCGTTTTGCAATTCTTGCGCTTGCGGGTCGGTCTCATTTTGGTATTTGAGCGCAGCGGCAATCCCTTTCAGCAGGGTTTGATTGTCGGTGCCGTACTCAATTGTACCCAGTAGTGGTTTGATTAATCTATCATTTTCGCCAAGCTTGCGGATTGGCTGACGCCCAACGCGATCCACTTCATCCACCAAATATGGGTTGGCAAAGCGGCCAAGAATTTTCTCGATGTAAGCATTGTGCATCTCGCGATCAAAGCCATAACGGCGGATCAGCACTTCACCACTCTCTTGCATCGCCTGTTTGACGTCTGCGTAGATTTCCTCATCCTCAATCGCTTCACGGATGGTACGGTGCCCTTTTAAGCAGCCTAAGTACGCAGTGATGCAATGACCGGTGTTGAGGGTGAACAGTTTGCGCTCGACAAACGCCATCAGATTGTTGGTTTTCTCCATGCCAGCAATATCAGGGATCTCGCCTTTAAACTGTTGTTCATCGACAATCCACTCGCTAAAACTTTCCACGGTGACTTCCAGTGGGTCATCGTTGGCCGCTTCAGCAGGTGGCACGATGCGGTCAACCGCTGAATCGACAAAGCCAATCAGCTCGTCGGCTTGAGCGTGAAGCTCGGCATCTAAATGCTTGTACACTTCGCCTTTCAAATGTGTGGTACCGCGTACCATGTTTTCACACGCAATGATGTTCAGCGGTGCTTGGTTGCCAGCAGCAAACCGTTGTGCGATGCCTTTGGCAATCGTCTTGGCGATGATATCGAGCACGTTTGGCCCCACAGCGGTAGTGACCAAATCGGTTTTTACAATTTGCTCAATCACATCCTCACTGGCGGAGTTGACCGCAGTAACATGCGTTACGGTGTCGATTTGGCACTCACTGCCGACCACTTTCACTTTGTACTGCTGTTTGTGGCTGAGTTGATCGACCAAGGGAGTGTTGACGTCGGCAAAGGTGACCGCCACATCGGCATCGGCGAGCAGTTTGCCAATAAAACCACGACCAATGTTACCTGCGCCAAAATGAACTGCATTTTTCATATTCTTACCTACCCAAATTAAATCAATGAACGAGACGAAGATGAGGTCAACCGCATAGGGGGTGACAGCTGACCTCGGTTTGCTCAGGAGCAAAAAGGTTGACTCAGAGGCTTACGCGGCTTGTTGACCGCTCAAGATGTTGAGGATTTCTTCAACATCTTGCGTGCTGGTCAGCCTTTCAATTGCTTCTGGCTCGTCAAGTGCGTTGGTAATGGTGGTAATCACCTGAATGTGTTCATCGTTTTTCGCCGCGATGCCAATCACTAACTTAGCCACGTCGTCGGCATCATCGGTAAACTGGATGCCTGCTGGGTATTGGCAGATCACGATCCCGGTTTTTTTCACGCGATCTTTCGCTTCTACCGTGCCATGCGGTACGGCGATCGATTCGCCCAGATAGGTTGGTACCAGCGCTTCGCGTGCAAACATCGCATCAACGTACTCTGGCTCGGCGTAACCTAATTCAACCAACTTGTTCCCCGCAAAACGGATCGCTTCTTCTTTGTTGGTCGCTTTCAATCCGAGGTGGATGTTTTCACGTTGGATTTGAAAAACCGAAGGTTGCTGCGGGTTGTAATGGTCGTCGTTGGCCGCCACCAATGATACTTTCACCGCATTCTCATCGTTTGCCGCTGACGGCTTTTGCGCAGCGAGCAGCTTGGTCACCAGTTGGTTGTACATCTCGCCATCGAGGAAATTCACCAGTGAGATGTGGTGAGCGTTTGGCGCGTGCTTGCGTGCACGGTCAGTGAGATCTTTATGAGTAATCACGATATCGGCACTCTCGGTTAGGCTGTTAATGGCAAGGTTAGTGACGTGGATAGTCAGTCCTGCCTCTTGTACTTTCTTGCGTAGCATGCTCGCGCCCATCGCGCTTGAGCCCATGCCTGCATCACAAGCGACGATAATGCTTTGTACTTTGGTCAGATCAACGTTGCCCTTGCTCTGATTGCTTGCACTCACTGCGCCTTTTGACGCCGACTTCATGTTTTTCATTTGTGAGGTTGCTTTGGCCAACGCCGCTTCATCACCTTCTTCTTCGCTTGAGCTCTGGGTTTTCATCAGCAGTGAAGCCACCGTGAAAGAAACCGTTGCCGCCGAGATGATAGACGCAAGTACACCGACGATAGACGCTTTTTGTGTCATTAGCAGCACTGCGAAGATCGAGCCAGGAGAGGCAGGAGAGACGATGCCTGCATCAAATACGGTAAGGACGAATACGCCAGTCATGCCGCCCGCGATTGCTGCGAGGATCAAGCGTGGATTCATCAAAATGTATGGGAAGTAGATCTCATGAATACCACCGAAGAAGTGGATGATGGAGGCGCCGCCAGCGGTTTGACGCGCTGTGCCTTTACCAAACACCATGTACGCCAATAGGATACCAAGACCTGGGCCTGGGTTTGCTTCAATCAAGAAGAAGATCGATTGGCCCATTTCAGAGGCTTGCTGAATGCCCAGCGGTGAGAAAATACCGTGGTTGATTGCGTTGTTCAGGAAGAGAATTTTCGCAGGTTCAACAAAAATGGAGGTAAGAGGGAGCAGGTGTGCTGAAACTAGGAAGTTTACCCCTGCCGCCAAACCGCCAGAAAGGATTTTGACAAATGGGCCAATCAGGAAGAAAGCCAAAATAGCGCAGAGCATACCAATGATGCCAGCGGAGAAGTTGTTAACCAACATCTCAAAGCCGCTTTTGATTTTCCCTTCGACTTTTTTATCAAAGGTTTTGATTGCCCAGCCGCCAAGTGGGCCGACCATCATTGCCCCCATAAACATGGGGATATCGGTACCGACGATGACACCCATGGTGGTAATGGCACCAACGACAGCGCCGCGATCGCCACCGACCAGTTTACCGCCGGTGTAACCGATCAGCAGTGGCAGTAAGTAGGTAATCATAGGGCCAACCATGGACGCTAAGGTCTCATTGGGCAGCCATCCGGTTGGAATGAAAAGTGCGGTAATAAAGCCCCAAGCGATGAATGCGCCTATGTTGGGCATGACCATGTTAGACAGAAAACGACCAAAATTTTGTATCTTGATCTTTGCATCTGGTGATATCATATGTGTTCCCCGTTTGATGTTCTGATGAATATTGTTGTAGTAAAACGGTTCGCCAAAACCGTCTGATTGCTTAATTCACAGTCAATTTACCACACATTCTTCAATTGGAACTGACAACGGGTTTTTCGTGATCAGTGCCTGATTTTTCCACCCAAGCAAACGTTTTTTAAGTGATGGCGATCAATTAATTGATATGTAACTTAATAACGAAAAGCTAATTCTTTATTTGTCAATAAAAATATTAGTGACAACTTTCACATTTAACTAAATTGCAAATAAAAATATTTCGTGATATTGATCACTTCTGATTTATTTTTATTCGTGAAATAAAATATTTTAGTGATGGAAATCACCTTTTGTTTTTTCTTGTTAAAATCCAAAGTGTGATCTGAATTGGCTTTTGCTGTTTTTTGAAACTTTTTGACAAGAATTAAGCGGGCTTTTCGGTGGGAGGCGACACTGAAGAAGAACGCACAGTGCCGCCGAATTGTAGCTTTGAGTTATTGTGTGTTGCTTTGCAAATAGGCTTGGGTAGAGATGTTGGTCCAAGCACGTACTTTCTTCAGATACTGCTCTTGTGAGTCAATGATCTCTTTTGCCAAAGGATCTTTGGCCGCTTCTTCTGCGAGCAACTCTTGGGTGGCGGTTTCGCATCGCAGCGAGCACCTGCGGCGGAAAGTCGCGCACTTTAATGTCGGGATACTCGCTTTTCATCGTTGCCCAACTGCTGGCATTGGCATCCACCGCTTGGGTGTACATGTCAAACGCCGCGACGCGAAATGCTGTTTCTAAGATCACTTGGAGATCCTTGGGTAATTTATCCCACGTCTTCTTATTGACTAAGAATTGGGTTTCCGAGCCCGGTTCATGCCAAGCGGTGTAATAGTAAGGGGCGATCTTCTGAAATCCCATGCGCAGATCAAACGCAGGCCCGACCCATTCCAGCGCATCTATGGTGCCGCGCTCAAGTGATGTATACAGCTCACCGGGAGCAATGTTGGTTGGCTTTGCGCCGACACGGGCCAGTACTTCTCCAGCAAAGCCCGGAATACGCATTTTCAGCCCTTGTAAATCTTCCAGTGAGTTGATCTCTTTTTTAAACCAACCGCCCATTTGAATATCAGAATTGCCACCGGGGAAGGAGAGCAGATTGTGCGGCGCATACACTTTTTCCATCAGCTCCATACCGCCGCCGTGATAAAACCACGCGTACTGCTCCATGGTGACCATGCCAAACGGCATTGAAGAAAAATAGAGGGTATTTGGCACTTTGCCTTTCCAATAGTAAGAGCTGGAATGGCCGAGATCGTATTGACCCGATTTCACCATATCAAACACGCCAAGCGGCGCTTTGTGTTTGTTGGCGGAATCAATACGGATTTGCAAACGCCCGTTGGACATCTCTTGTGCCAGTTTGGCCATATTCTTCGATGCATCACCTAGAATGGGCGTGTTTGGCCCCCAAGTTTCCGCGAGCTTGAGACGATAGACATCGGCGGATAAAGCGGAAAAAGAGAGCAGAGCGACAGACGCAATCAGCGCCCGTTTGACTAGCGATTGGCAGAGTTTGTTGGCTGGCATGGCTTCCTCGTTATCGATTGTTGTTTGCCAACAGAGTCAAAGCAGATCAATTTCTCGTCAACTGAGCAGCTAGTTAAAATGAGCGTGTCGAATCGACTAAATGACTGCATTTTGATGGTTTATTAATCGTTTCTTGAAGGGTTCTGTTTAATCAGCGGTATAAAGCTTCGATAAATGTCTTGTCAGTAAGAGTAAGATCGTGATTTTAAAACTGCTGAAGCAGTCACGGGCTGGTGACTCGTGACTGCTTGCGGTGGATGTTCGTTGTTCAGGGCTGGTTATCTTTCAAGGGCTTGATGGTGCTTGAGATACGCCTCGGCGCCGCTTACAGTCATGTATTTCGCCAGAGTCTTCTCGGGGACATCACGCAAGTCCACCACGATCAGGCCATCCAGTGCGTTGTTAAACGCAGGATCGACATTAAAGCACACCAGTTTGCCATTGAGTCCTAAATATTGCCGCAACAGCACAGGTACGCTTTTCCCTTCATCGAGACGGGCAATAACGCGCGACAACAGTTGCAAATCGCCGAGCGCCGTCAACATGCTGGTGTTCCAGCCGAGGTGAGCCTCGGGCAGCGGATTGAGTGGCTTCACATGTTCGGCATTGGCCGTATCATAATGGTGCAGCGTCATCGATTGGGCCAGTAGCTGTCGCGCTGCTGGGCTGTAATCGTTGCTGATGCTCACCGGACCGAACAGATGCGTGTATTGAGGATGCTGGTGGACGAAAGTGGCGATCCCTTTCCACAGCAGCAGCAGCGCGCTCATGCTGCGTTGGTACTCGGCGGTGATCACCGAGCGTCCCATTTCAATCGACTGACCAAGCTGAGAAAGAAAACGCTGATCGTACTCAAACAGAGTGCGTGAATAAAGGCCATCAATCCCCAGTTGCGCTTGCAGCTCGTCCACTAAGCCAAGACGATAAGCGCCCACTAAGCATTGCTGTTCATCATCCCACACAAACAGATGATGGTAGTAGTGATCAAAATGGTCGATATCTATCGCGTTACCCGTTCCTTCGCCGACGGCGCGAAAGTTAATTTCACGTTGGCGGCCAATTTCATGCAGCAAAGAGGGGATTTGCGATGCTTTGGTACAATAGACGCTGAACTCACCCTGTTTCAACAGCCGTGCATCACGTGGCAGCATAGCCAACTCGCGCAGCAGTATTGTTTTGTCGAGCGGCTGCGCAATCGGCTCTTGGCTCTCTGAGTCACGATTGGACGCTACTTTGCCGTCCCCTCTGTGGCCGAGTAAATACGTGTTGAGGCGCAAATAACTGACCAACTGCTCATCATTGAGCGTGGTCACTTCTTTGTATTTTATCGCTTGACCAATGGAGAGTTGGATCGGCTGGTTGTTTTTGTTCAGCAGTTCTCGCCCGAGCATCAGCGTGCGCAGTAAGGGGTGAATTTTGCCCGCCATATAAAAGCGCTGCGAGTTTTGTCCATTAATAAACACGGGCACCGCGGTGGCTCTGTTCTTGCGGATCAAGGCGCTGACAGAGCGGCTCCAGTCTTTATCTTCCACTCGGCACTGTTTGCGGTCGACCAATTGCGACACCTCGCCCGCAGGGAAGACCAATAATAAGCCGCCCTGAGCAAGGTGTTTGTTGGCGTCGCGCAGTGCTTTCATATTGGATTTCATCGCATCTTTGCTTTCAAATACATCGACACCGATAAACAGCTTATCCAGCTCCGGCACAGTTTTGAGGTATTGATTGGCTAAGATCTGCACGTCGCTGCGAATGGTGAGCAGTAGCTCCGCCAAAATAACCCCTTCGACACAACCAAGCGGATGGTTCGCCACCACTACCGTTGGGCCGATTTGCGGTACGGAATCCAATGACCCGCGCGCGATATGATAGTCGATACCCAGCACTTGCAAGGTGTAGCGCAGGAAAGCAGGGGTGTTGCAGCCCACTGGGCGCTGCATATAAAACTTATCCAGTTTGCTCAAACCGGTCATCCACTCCGCGACGTTTTCGCCGATGCCAAATGGGGTCTTACGTGGGAGACGGAAAGGGCTGCTTGTTGTCATAGTCACCTCTAGACAGTATTGCTAAAGGCATGCTAAGGCGGCTTTGTGACAGCCAAGCGGCACAATGATGAGGCTTTAGTGACGTACGCGTGACAGTTCAGTGAAGGGGCTTTTAAGTTCAATGCAACAATGATTAATTTAATTGATATAAATAATCCATCGCTCACAAATTATACTAATTTTGCATCAAATCCTAAGTTTGGGTGTTAACTTGCAAATGCGGGATAAAAAAATAACGCATAAGTCAATAAACCTTTGTTTTGCTGCTCTGGAAAAACGGGAATCGATATCGGTTCCCGTTTCTTTTTCTTCTTCACGGCGTTTCTTAGTCTTGAAGCAATAAATACGCTATGTTTTAGCCAGTTACCCATTTTCCCCACTAAGGACAGAATAATGAAAGAGCTCAATAGTAGGGCCGCGTTGATTTTAGGTATTTCCCTGATGCTAGGCTTGGGATTGCTCGGCTATTTTTTGCAGCAGACCGCGATTCAGTTTAAAGCGTATGAGCGCGTGGTGACGGTCAAAGGCTTATCGGAGCGAGAATATCCAGCAGACACCGTTATCTGGCCGATCCAATTTACCGTCGCTGATAACGATGTGCAGAAACTGTTTACTCGGGTCGAGAGCCAAACGGCCATCATTGAAACGTTCCTCAAAGAAGCGGGGATTGACGAAAACGTCACGCTCGCAGCGCCAGCGGTGATCGACAAAAAAGCGCAACAATATGGCGGTGAAATGGAGCCGCAATATCGCTATCTGGCGACACAGACGATCACCGTGTTCAGCACCCAAGTGGATGCCGTGCGCCAAGCCATCAGCCAAATTGGCCGTTTGGGCAAGCAAGGCATCGTCTTCAACCAAGATCCTTACTACAACTCTGTGGTATACAGCTTTACGAAACTTAATGATGTCAAACCCGACATGATTGAAGAAGCCACTAAGAAACGCCCGTGAAGTGGCAGAAAAATTTGCCAAAGATTCGCACAGTACCCTTGGCAAAATTCGCAATGCTTCCCAAGGTCAGTTCACCATTTATGAGCGCGATAGCAATACGCCACATATTAAAATCGTCCGAGTAGTTTCAACGGTGCAGTACTATTTGTCAGATTGAGCGATGTAAAAATGCAAAAGGGCAGATTCATTCTGCCCCTTCGTACTTTTACTGCGTGTTACGACTGAATCTAACGGCTCGGCTTGATTGATGTATTGCGTGCAACCCAGCTCTGCATCGTATCTTTTTCCTCATCAGTAATTAGACCTGCAGAGAGTAAGTCATTATGATAATGCGCCATACAGTTTAGTTAGTTCTAATTTAGGTCGAAATACGGCTAGATAAAAGATATCCCTTAAGTGGTCAGTTATCGCTAATTACAATTGCTATATTCGTATTGATTCATAATATGATAAGGGACTGTTCCGAACCTTACTTTCTAATCAGTATTGCCGTGTGAGTTTTGGATTAGTAAACGTATGTCAAAAAGAAATAGGTTTTTTTAGCTCTAAATGACTTCTGTCCAAAAATAATTTATAAACTGTTTGCTATAGCCCCCTGTATTAGCCATTAAAGAAGCCCACTCATTTCTGGCACGCTGTCGGCTTGCGCTAGCAAGTATTCGCACTCTGTTTGGATGAGTGACACACATAGTTCTATGTGTTCACGCTCTCCATCATCGATTCCTTGATCTTCAGTAAGGTCAATCGCTTCCTTCAGGGCATTTTTTATAGCACCAACGGTTTCTACCATTATGGAAGCCATTTTGGTGCCTGAATAACCCAGCAGAGCGCCGAATTCAGCTAAATCATAGCTGGTGATAGGGCGTTTGAAGTTACCTTTCGGCGGATTTTGAAAGTCTTCACTTTCCCAATCTCCAATCGACATTGCAAAATATTGAGGGATACTGGCGGCACGCCCCTCATCAGCAGACAACTTACCGCTTCGTGAGTTGCGTTTTGCTCCCTCTTGAGCGATGGCTTCTATGTTTACTAAATCATAAAAAGGGGTCAGCTCAAGGCCTTTAGGAGTGACGAAGAAGCTAATATTTTTACCATGAGCATCGTAGTTTAGCGTTACTAGATTAAAGAGCATCCATTGGGTGAGCTTTAGGTTAGTGATGACCGTGTCTACGGTTTTGACGCTCAGTAGGCGTGGGAAAGAAACGCCATCACGCATATATACGCCATCGCCTTCATCCCCATTCTGACGCTCGTATTTGTAACCTGGAGGTAAGTCAGTCGCCTGACAGCCATCAATCACATGTCTTCGTTGAACGACATCACGAGCTTCAATATAGGCACGATCGAACCGCTCTATGATCAGTGTCCTAGTATTCCCAATGCGAGTTAACTCAACATGAGCGACGTCCAAAACTGCTAGCTTGGCTAATGTCATGCAAAAGAACTCATTAACAGCAATACACGGTGCTCTACCGCTTTCAAACTTCAGAATGTAGTTCGAACTTAATTTGCCTTCGCCAAACCCCCATTCATCACCACGCTTAAGTAAGTTTAATTTGTTTTGCACACCTGCAACCGAAAGGCGAACCTTACCGTCCCAATATACTAATGGCGCTAGATTTCGCTCTAGTCGTTCTATTAGTTCATCATCAGGTACAGGTCTAAAACTAGTTTCTTGAGGTTCTGATTCTGGAACTCGAAAAGATAATGCGCCAGATGTTTCCGCACCAAGCTTACGAATCAGCCCGAACGTGTTGCTTTTGGAGATAGTGGTGTTTTGTATCATTTCCTCAAAGGCTTCTCCTTCAGGAAGGAGATTTCTGAGGTAGTTCTCAATACTACGTGGCGAAGCCCGATCATCGAAAGGGATGTGTGGCGAAATTGGGAAACCAGTGTGTTTCCATTCATCTTCATAGATGAATGAGAACTCTGTTTCTGTTCCGACAGGAAGAATCAAACGACCAATTTTGGTATTCGTACCGATAAACACGTCTAACTGTTGTAACTTACTCATACCAACCGTCCTCATTGTTTCTCACGCTGTTTTCAGCTTGGGAGGGTATTTGGCTATGTGGACGAACAAATAGGTTTACATCGATAAGGCGTAACGATAGCCCTAAGATGTCCATGAGGATGAGTACATTGGCAAAGGTGACACTGGTATCGCCTTTTTCTACTTTCATGACTGTTCTACGAGATAAGTTGGCTTTTGAAGCGAGATCATCAATACGCCAGCCTCTATCGGTGCGTTTTGAGCGAATGGCGCTCCCCAGCGTTTCCATACTGAACTCGGTATTCAAATCAGGCATAGGTTGTGCCTTTACCATCTTACCTTTTTTCATAAGTGCCTTTTAATGTACTTTTGTCACTATTGAGTTCGTCTTAATATATAAGTTCACTATAACTCACTTTTGTCGTGACTGTATAAGGAATTAGCTATAAGTGCAATTTAAGTTACTTATGGTTGGTTTGCGAGTTCAATCTCTCTCTTTGTTCTCTATGAGAGAGTTTTATCAGCCAGAACGACATATTTGGCAACAGCGGAGTATTCAGATTAGTATTGGAAGAAGACAGAGAAGAGTGCGTGATCGGGGCTTACCTGACCCAAAATCGTCAGGTACAAAAAAAGGTTAGTAAACATTACGCTTACTAACCTTCTGGAATTTGGTGGCCCCTCCCAGACTTGAACTGGGGACCAATCGATTATGAGTCGACTGCTCTAACCACTGAGCTAAGGGGCCAAATAAGAGCCAAGATTATAGGAGAACTAGGGCAGGGTGTCTAGACGTTATAACGGCTAATTGCGCTTAGTTTTTATTCACTTAGCATAATAAAAAACAAAAAAGGTGAGCCGAGGCTCACCTTTTTTCTGAAACACGCCGTGTTATTCGTCTAAGAAGCTGCGCAGTGTTTCTGAGCGGCTTGGGTGACGCAGTTTACGTAGTGCTTTTGCTTCGATCTGACGGATACGCTCACGCGTTACATCGAACTGCTTGCCCACTTCTTCTAGAGTGTGGTCGGTGTTCATGTCGATACCAAAGCGCATACGCAGTACTTTTGCTTCACGAGGTGTTAGGCCAGCAAGAACGTCTTTAGTCGCCGCTTTCAGGCTAGTCGCTGTTGCTGAGTCTAGTGGTAGTTCGAGCGTAGTATCCTCGATGAAATCGCCTAGATGAGAATCTTCGTCGTCACCGATAGGTGTCTCCATGGAGATTGGCTCTTTGGCAATTTTCAGTACTTTACGGATCTTGTCTTCTGGCATCTGCATGCGCTCAGCCAGTTTCTTCCGGTAGTGGCTCACGGCCCATCTCTTGCAGCATTTGACGCGAGATACGGTTGAGCTTGTTGATCGTTTCGATCATGTGTACCGGAATACGAATGGTTCGGGCTTGGTCCGCGATAGAGCGAGTGATCGCCTGACGAATCCACCATGTCGCATAAGTTGAGAACTTGTAACCACGACGGTATTCAAACTTATCTACCGCTTTCATCAAGCCGATGTTGCCTTCCTGAATGAGGTCGAGGAATTGCAAGCCACGGTTGGTGTACTTCTTCGCGATAGAAATAACCAGACGTAAGTTTGCTTCCACCATCTCTTTCTTCGCACGGCGAGCTTTCGCTTCACCGATAGACATGCGACGGCTGATGTCTTTGATGTTGTTAACAGACAAAGACGTTTCTTCTTCAATCGCTTTCAGTTTGGCGATAGAGCGACGAATGTCTTCTTCATGTTGGCGGATTTTTTCTGCGTATGGTTTGTCTGAGGCGAGGATCTGATCTAGCCATGCCTCGTTAGATTCGTTGCCTGTAAACAGAGCAATGAACGATTTTTTCGGCATCTTTGCGATTTCGACCGCTGATTTCATGATCAAACGTTCTTGTGTGCGAACGCGATCCATTGCCGTGCGAAGTTCGTTAACCAGATGATCAAACTGCTTTGGTGTGAGACGGAATTCTTTGAATACTTCCAGCATCACTTCATGAGCTTGAGCAACCTGAGCGCTGTCGTAGCCGTGCTCGTTGATAGCAAGCTGAACGTTCTGGTAGCTGTTACGCAGTTGTGAGAACTTCTCAAGTGCAACTTCAGGATCGATGCCGATGTCTTCATCAGAATCTGAGCTTGAATCGTCGCCGTCTTCATCCTCGTCTTCATCGTCGTCAATGTCGTTGCTGTCTTCGTCTTCCAAATCCGCTTCGGCTAACTCAGAACCGATGTGTGTTGCAGTAGGAGCGGTGGTTTCGTCAGCGTTAGGATCGACAAAACCACTGATAAGGTCGGTCAGACGAAGCTCTTCTGCCTGCACTTTATCAAACTGCTCAAGGATGTAAGGAATTGTGCCTGGGTATTCAGCCACTGAAGATTGTACTTGGTTGATACCATCTTCAATACGCTTGGCGATGTCAATTTCGCCTTCGCGTGTTAGCAGTTCTACCGTGCCCATTTCGCGCATGTACATACGCACGGGATCCGTGGTACGGCCAATTTCGCTTTCTACACTCGAAAGTGCAGCCGCTGCCGCTTCGGCTGCGTCTTCATCGGTAATGTTTGTTTCATCACTCAGCGACAGGTCATCAGCATCAGGAGCAGTTTCTACTACTTTGATGCCCATGTCGTTGATCATCTGAATGATATCTTCCACCTGCTCGGAATCAACGATCTCGGCAGGTAGGTGGTCATTTACTTCGGCGTAGGTCAGATAGCCTTGCTCTTTGCCACGAATGACAAGTAGTTTTAGCTGTGACTGCGGATTATGATCCATAGACGGTATCCAACTTCGTAATCTGGTGAAGGAATTAGTATGCGAAATGCAAACCACTAACTATAGCAAATAAATTCGTTGCTGACTAATTAAACAGGGTTACGCTTTTAAATCTAGCATCAGTGCTAGCAGCTCCCTTCTTTCATCGGCTGATAAGCCGATACTTCTATCTTTTGCCTGCAGGTTTTCAATTTGCTTTTCGATGCACTGGGCAAGAATTTTATCCAGTGAATCCAAAAATATATCTTCTTCGTTATCTTCTACGAGAGGGATTTCCCAGCTCGCAAGACGAGACAGAAGGGTCTCATTCTGGCTACCGCGCCAGCTTTCTAACAATTGGCCCGTAGTGATATTGGGACGTGCTTGACACTTTTCAAGCACTTCTATCAATAAACTTAAGCCGGGTATGGTTAAGTGAGCGACTGAGCTCAGATCGGGCACCAATTGGGCAAAATCTGGGCGCTGGATTAACAAGGCGATGACTTCACGCATCGGGGTTCGCTTCAGCTCTCGGTGAGGCTGAGGCTTTTGTTCGCTTTGAGCTTGGCGCGCAATGAGTTGCTGCAATTGACGCTCATCAACCAAACCAAGTCGACGTCCCAACAATTCTCTCAAGTATAGACGTAAAGTTCCGCCTGGCACTTTATCAATTAATGGAACAGCGAGTGTACTGAGCTTTGCCATGCCCTCTTTGCTGCTCATGTCCACCTGTTGAGCAAGAGAGCTAAACATAAATTCAGACAGTGGTGTAGCACTGGCAGCTTGTCGCTCGAAACTCTGCTTTACCAAACTGGCGGATATAAGAATCCGGGTCTTCGCCGTCCGGTAGAAACATGAACTTAAGTTGTCGCCCATCGGTCAGGTACGGCAGCGCGTTTTCCATTGCACGCCAAGCTGCTTCTCGGCCCGCCCGATCACCATCATAGCAACATACCACAGTGCTGGTTTGTCTGAACAACACTTGCAACTGATCGCCAGTGGTGGAGGTGCCAAGGGAAGCAACGGCGTAATCTACGCCATATTGCGCCAAGGCGACAACATCCATATAGCCTTCGACCACCAAAATTTGTGGTGGCTCGCGATAGGCTTGCAATACTTCATAAAGGCCGTAGAGCTCTTTGCCTTTGTGGAAAATCGGTGTTTCAGGTGAGTTGAGGTATTTTGGCGTACCTTCGCCAATCACTCGCCCACCAAAACCGATGACCCGTCCACGGCGATCGCGGATGGGGAACATGACTCGGCCGCGAAAACGGTCGTAGCGATTGCCTTTGTCGTTTTCGATCAGCATGCCGCCCGAGACCAACATCTCTTGCGCACCATTGTGTTGGCCGAAATTTTTACGTACTAAATCCCACTCATCGGCGATGTAACCGATGCCAAATTTCTGCACTATTTCGCCTGAGAGGCCACGATTTTTCAGATAATCAATAGCTACTTTACCTGCAGGCTGTTTGAGTTGGTTACGATAAAACTGTGCGATGCTTGTCATCAAGTCATACAAGCTACGTTTTTCGCTGCTGCTTGCTTGAGGGGCTTGGCTAAAGCGTCCACTGCCTTGAGTGCTCTGTTCTCTCGGTACATCTAGACCAAGATAAGAGGCGAGTTCTTCAATGGCTTCAACAAACTCGAGTCGTTCGTATTCCATCATGAAGTCGATGGCATTGCCGTGCACACCGCAGCCGAAACAGTGGTAAAACTGCTTTTCCTGACTGACGCTGAACGAGGGGGTTTTCTCGTTGTGGAAAGGGCAGCAAGCACCGTAGTTCTTGCCTTTTTTCTTAAGTTTTACCCGTGCGTCAATGATATCGACGATATCTAGTCGAGCTAGGAGGTCATCAATAAAACTGCGAGGGATGTGTCCTGCCATAAAACCTAATAAAAAAGAGAAGAGTAGATACAAACAAGCCGTGCGCTCCAAAGGATAGCACGGCTTGCTGCAAACAGGTGTGGGAGTTAAGCCAGTTTAGCGCGAACTAAACCGCTCACTTTACCCATGTCTGCACGACCTTGAATTTGCGGCTTGAGCACAGCCATTACTTTGCTCATGTCTTGCATGCCCGCAGCGCCAGATTCAACAACGGCGGCTTCAACAAGCGCGGTTACTTCTTCTTCGCTAAGCGGTTGTGGCATGAAGTCTTCAAGTACAGTAATTTCTGCTTTCTCCGCATCGGCCAAGTCTTGACGACCTGCCGCTTCAAACTGCGATACAGAGTCGCGACGTTGTTTAACCATTTTGGTCAGCACAGCGAGAATGTCGTCGTCGCTCAGAGTAATCTGCTCGTCAACTTCACGTTGCTTAATGGCTGATAAGGCTAAACGGATTGTGCCAAGGCGCTGTTTGTCCTTGGCTTTCATCGCTAATTTTTGCTCTTCTTTGAGAGTGTCAATCAGAGCCATAACTAAATTCCTTTTGGGAGCTCAGTTATTAGTACAGGCGAACGCGACGTGCGTTTTCGCGAGCTAGCTTCTTAGCGTGACGCTTTTGAGCTGCTGCTTTAGCGCGTTTGCGAACTGTAGTTGGTTTTTCGTAGTGCTCACGACGACGCACTTCAGAAAGGATACCTGCTTTTTCGCAAGAGCGCTTGAAACGACGTAGAGCAACGTCGAACGGTTCGTTTTCACGTACTTTAACTACTGGCATATGCCTTTCACCTCAGGGGTTATTCGTTAGCGCTGGTAATAAATAGACAAATCACTAGCGATTGGTCTCTAACCAGCTTGATCAAAAATGGTGCGGAATTTTAATCCGATCACAATGGCTTTGTAAAGCCTTTTGTCGACTATTGTCTGTACAAAATTTGTTTGTCAGAGCCCAGCGAGGTAATATGTCGCCAATTTTCAATTAGCACTAAGCATACCGAGAACACTATGCGCATTATCGGCATTGAAACCTCCTGTGACGAAACAGGCATCGCCATTTATGACGACGAGAAAGGCTTGCTAGCCCACCAACTCTATAGCCAAATTAAACTGCACGCCGATTACGGTGGCGTGGTGCCAGAGCTGGCCTCCCGCGACCACGTAAAAAAAACCATTCCGCTGATCAAAGAAGCGCTCAAAGAAGCCAATCTGACCGCAAAAGAGATTGATGGTGTGGCGTACACCGCAGGCCCCGGTTTGGTTGGTGCCCTATTAGTTGGCGCGACGATTGGACGCAGTTTGGCGTACGCTTGGGGCGTACCCGCCGTGCCCGTACATCACATGGAAGGCCATTTGCTTGCGCCTATGTTGGAAGAGAACCCACCGCCGTTTCCGTTTGTGGCGGTGCTGGTCTCTGGTGGTCACTCAATGATGGTGGAAGTTAAAGGCATCGGTGAGTACAAAATCTTGGGCGAATCGATTGATGATGCGGCGGGTGAAGCATTTGACAAAACGGCGAAACTCATGGGCTTGGACTACCCTGGCGGACCGCTATTGTCTAAGTTGGCGGAAAAAGGCACATCAGGACGCTTTAAGTTCCCTCGTCCAATGACCAATGTGCCGGGGTTGGATATGAGTTTTTCCGGCTTAAAAACCTTTACTGCCAATACCATTGCAGCCAACGGTGATGATGAGCAGACTCGTGCCGATATTGCCTTGGCGTTTGAGGAGGCGGTGTGTGAAACCTTGGCGATAAAATGCAGACGTGCCCTTGAGCAAACCGGTATGAAGCGTATTGTGATTGCGGGCGGGGTGAGTGCCAACAAACGTTTACGCGCCGAGTTAGCGAAATTGGCGAAGAAAGTAGGCGGTGAAGTCTACTATCCGCGCACCGAATTTTGTACCGACAATGGCGCGATGATTGCTTACGCCGGTATGCAACGTTTGAAGAACAATGAAGTGTCAGATCTAGCGGTTGAGGCGCGTCCACGCTGGCCGATTGATACGCTGACGGCAATCGAACAATAACAGAGACAAACGGTCGCCAAGGCGGCCGTTTTTATCAGTCAAAAGGATAAAAAATGAAGACATTCGAGATTGATGGTCAGCAGATGGCTTATCAAGATGTGGGCCAAGGCCCAGTTTTACTGTTTGGCCATAGTTATTTGTGGGATAGCCAAATGTGGGCACCGCAAATTGAGTGGCTAAGCCAATCCTATCGCTGCATCGTACCTGAACTGTGGGCGCACGGACAATCACAGGCAGCGCCAGCGAAACTGCCATTCATTGGGTGATTACGCGCGTCATGTGCTGGCCTTGATGGACCATCTAGCCATTGAGCAGTTTTCTGTTGTTGGCTTATCCGTCGGCGGCATGTGGGGGGCGGAGTTAGTCTCGCAGGCACCTGCGCGGGTGAAGTCTTTGGTACTGATGGATACCTTTATCGGCTTAGAACCCGAAGTGACGCACAAAAAATATTTCGCTATGTTAGACGCCATTAGCCAAAGCCAAATGGTGCCACCACCGATCGTGGATGCGGTGGTGCCGCTGTTTTTTGCCAACGATGCGAAAGAGAAAAATCCTCAGTTGGTTGATGATTTTACACAAAAAATGGCCTCTCTTTCCGGAGAGCAAGCGGTGCAAGTGGCGAGAGTGGGTCGTATGGTGTTTGGTCGCCGAGATGTGATTGAAGATGCGGAGAACTTTGCCTTGCCGACGCTTATTGCTGTGGGTAGAGAAGATAAGCCGCGTCCGGTGTTCGAGTCCTATCTGATGCAAGATGTGATCACGGCTAGTCAACTAATCGAGATCCCCAATGCAGGCCACATTAGTAATCTGGAGCAGCCGGAGTTTGTTAACCGTATGCTGAGCGATTTTTTTGCGCAGGTTTACGCATAAATTCAGGTTTACGCATGAATGTGTAAAAAAGCAGCAGGTTCACGTTGAAGCTGCTGCTTTTTATTGTTGTGGAGCATCCGTGATTAAGGTTTGGGGAAAGGTAATTTCTTTTCGCCGATTTTCGGCTCTTCGCCAGTAAAAAGGCGGCGGATATTTTGATGATGGCGCAGCACAATCAAGCAGCACAGCATACCGACAGGCAAGGTGTACTGAGGTTTGATCATCCACGTATAAAAGGGTGCAAGCAGTACAGTAATGAGCGCGGCCAGTGAAGAATAGCGAAACAGCAATGCCACCGTCAGCCAAGTAACCATGATCATCGCGGTCAAATCAAGGCCGATGGGCGCGATCGCGCCAAGTGCGGTAGCCACACCTTTACCACCCTGAAAATGAAAGAAAATTGGGTACATATGGCCTAAACACGCCGCAATGGCAATCACGCCAAGTAAGATGGGGTCGATACCGAAATAGTAACCGCTCCACACCGGAATGGTGCCTTTGAGCATGTCACAGAGCAAAACAGCGGCTGCGGCACCTTTTCCGCCGATTCGTAGCACATTGGTTGCGCCAGGGTTATTGGAGCCGACAACTCGTGGATCAGGCAATCTCAGCACACGACAAATCAACACCGCGCTGGATATCGATCCCAGCAGGTAGGCGATGATGGTCATTGTCACTGCCAGTGCGTCCATGTGAGTACCTAAATATTTGGAAATTAATGCTCATTTTTCGCGTAGTTGCTATCATAGCGCGATTGCGAAAATAATACGATGAATTTACCCCAAACGGGTATCCGACCTCTAATAAGGACAAAACATGGCGCTGGACAAAGTGTTTATTGAACAGTTGGAAGTGATCACCACCATAGGTGTGTACGACTGGGAGCAGGAGATCAAACAGAAGCTGGTGCTCGATATTGAGATGGCCCACGACAATCGCCCTGCTGGCAAAAGCGACGATGTGTGCGACGCGCTCGATTATGCCCAAGTGAGTGAGGCCGTGCTGACACATATCGAAGGTGGCCGTTTTCTGTTGGTCGAACGTGTTGCCGAGGAAGTGGCTGAATTGATCATGAGCCGTTTTAACGTCCCTTGGATTCGTATCCGTCTAGCCAAGCCCGGAGCCGTGCCACAGGCGCGCGCGGTGGGCGTTATCATTGAACGAGGTCAGGCATGAACACCGCGTATGTCGGCGTGGGTAGTAACCTAGAGCGAGAGAAACACGCCCGCGCAGCTTGGCAAGAGTTGGCGGCATTGGGCAGTGATTTACGCGCTTCGCCGATATACGAATGTGCAGCGGTCGGCTTTGACAGCCATCCTTTTTTTAACTTTGTTATTCAGCTCAATACTGACCTCGCACTGCCGGATTTTGCCGCACGTTTGCGCGCGATCGAACATAAGTGGGGTCGAGAGACGAATGCGCAAAAATTTCAAGATCGCACCTTAGATCTCGATATTGTGTTGTTTGGTGACTGCATTTGCGCGCAAAATCCGCAGTTGCCTCGCAGCGATATTTTTAAATATCCTTTTGTCATCCAACCTTTGTATGATTTGCAACCGGAGTTGACCATACCGGGTGATGGCCGCACCGTCGAGCAAATTTGGCGCAATGCAAAGGAGCTCGACTCTTTGCAAAGAATTGATTTTTCATTATAAAAACCGAGTAAACCATGAGTTATTTTGAAGCGTTTGTGTTGGCTTTGATCCAAGGCCTAACGGAGTTTTTGCCGATTTCCAGTTCGGCGCATTTAATTTTGCCCTCGGCGATTTTTGGCTGGGCAGATCAAGGATTGGCTTTCGATGTCGCTGTGCATGTAGGGACGTTGGCCGCAGTGGTCATCTACTTCCGCCATGAAGTGATCACGCTGTTTTCGGCTTTGTTCGCCTCCATTTTTAAAGGGGATCGCAGTAAAGAAGCGAAGCTGGCGTGGATGATCGTACTGGCGACCATTCCGGCCTGTATTTTTGGCTTATTGATGAAAGATGTGGTTGAGGTCTACTTGCGCAGCGCCTATGTGATCGCAACCACGACCATCATCTTCGGCTTGTTGCTGTGGTGGGTCGACAAAAATGCCACGCTGCTTAATGACGAGTATCAAGCGGGTTGGAAAAAAGCGCTCTTTATCGGCCTTGCTCAAGCGGTGGCTATTATTCCGGGTACTTCTCGCTCAGGAGCCACCATTACCGCAGCGCTTTATCTGGGTTTTACCCGTGAGGCGGCGGCGCGTTTCTCTTTCTTAATGTCGATCCCAATCATTACCTTGGCGGGCTCTTACCTTGGTTTGAAACTCGTTACTAGCGGTGAGCCAGTGCATGTTGGTTTCTTGTTGACCGGAATTATCACCTCATTTGTCAGTGCTTATCTGTGTATCCATCTGTTTTTGAAGATGATCTCGCGCATGGGTATGATGCCATTTGTGATTTATCGTTTAATTCTGGGTGTTGGTTTGTTTGCCTACCTGCTCAGCGCTTAAGTATTTTTGTGCGCTCAAGTTCACTGTAAAAAGGCCCGCGGATTGTGATCCGCGGGCCTTTTTCTTGCACTCTGTGATCTGGTTTATGACGCTAGCGGCCAAGTGCCTTGGCCACTGCGGCAATGCGGCGTTTTTCCAGTTCATCGCGAATCGCAGAACCTTTGAATCCCGCTTCGATCACCGTTTGCACCTCAACGGACAACGCGGCTTGGTATGCACGTATCATGAGTTCTGACTGCGGATACGGTTCGTTCTCCAGTCCTTTTCTACCGGCATGATCCGCCTCGCAGCACAATAGGATTTCCTTTAATCGCTCCGCTTTGCGCCACACATCAAAACCATTGAGGATCTTGATGATGGTTGCTGGCTTAAGTTCAGCGGCGCGGTGAATGTTAGAGTGTTGCTGACAGACTAACAGTGCCAAATCGCGAAACTCATTGGGAATGCGCACTCGCTCACAAAGGCGCTGGATCAGTTTTTGTCCGGTGTGGCAGTGCAGCTTATGGCTTGGCCACTCCTCTTTGGGCGTCACGCCTTTGCCTAAATCGTGCACTTGCGCGGCGAAACGAACTACAGGCGATGGGCTGCGCTTGGCGGCTTGCTCAGCGACCAGTAAGGTATGAATGCCTGTATCAATTTCCGGGTGCCACTTTTCAGGCTGAGGCACGCCAAACAGCGCGTCGATTTCTGGCAGCACAATCGCTAAGGCGCCGCACTCTCGCAGTACTTGCAGAAAAACTTGCGGCGCATCGCTATTAAGCGACTTGAACCACTCCTGCCAAACCCGTTCGGCAGTTAAGGCTTGCAGCTCGCCGGATTCTACGATGTTTTTCATCAGCGCCATCGTCTCCTCGGCGACACGAAAACCCAGTGGCGTGAGTTTGGCGGCAAAGCGTGCCACGCGCAGAACGCGCAGCGGATCTTCGGTAAACGCGCTGGAGACATGCCTTAATAGTTTATCGGCGAGATCTTGCTGTCCGCCATAAGGGTCGATGATGTGACCTTGCGCATCCATCGCCATAGCATTGATCGTCAGGTCACGACGCAGGAGATCTTCTTCCAAGGTCACCTCTGGCGAGAAAAAGCACTCAAAGCCTTTATAGCCGGCCGAGGTTTTTCGTTCAGTACGCGCGAGGGCATATTCCTGTTTGGTTTTGGGGTGCAGAAATACCGGAAAATCACTGCCAACAGCGGTGTAACCGGCACTGAGCATCGCTTCGGCGGTTGCGCCGACCACGACCCAATCGTTATCGTAAACCGGGATTTGCAGTAATTGGTCTCGGACTGCGCCACCGACTAAGTAAACTTCCACGTGTGACCTCGAATAATTGCTGATCTGACTGGACATTGTAGCAAGCAATGGTACTTTGCTCCCTATTGAAATGAGCCCGTTGCGTTTGGATTGTGTATGTATAAGGACTTTTTTGGCTTCTCCGAGTTGCCATTTTCGATTGTGCCGAACTCGCGTTATCTCTATTTGAGTCAACGTCATCGTGAAGCCATCACCCATTTACAAGCAGGACTGGGCGACGGCGGTGGTTTTGCCATGCTGACTGGTGAAGTGGGGACAGGCAAAACCACCGTGGCTAAGTCGATGTTGGCGAACTTAGGTGACAACAAATGCGCTGCGCTGCTGCTCAATCCGACCTTCTCCAGCTTGGAACTGCTCGAAGCGATTTGTGATGAGTTCAAACTCAGCTACCCGCAGCAGGCAAGCCTCAAGCAACTCCATCAAATCATCCATCAGTTTTTACTGCGCAATCACCAGTTGGGAAGGCAAACATTGTTGGTGATCGATGAAGCGCAGCATCTCGCGGTGGATGTGTTGGAACAACTGCGCCTACTCACCAACTTAGAAACCGAGAGCAGTAAGCTGCTCAAAGTGTTGCTGGTCGGGCAGCCGGAACTACAAAAGCTGCTGCAAACCACTCAACTGCGTCAATTAGCTCAGCGCATTACGGGCCGTTACCATTTGTTACCCTTGGATGAGCGAGAGACGGCCGACTACATCGCTTTTCGTCTGCATACCGCTGGCGGTGATAAGCAATTGTTTGACCGCAGTTCGACCAAGCTGATTGCCAAATACAGCCACGGTATCCCGCGTTTGATTAACTTGATTTGCGATAAAGCGCTGCAACTGAGTTTCTACCAAAGTACGCTGCTGGTGTCCAAAACCAATGTGCATAAAGCGTGTGAAGAGGTGATGCAGTTTCAGGCGCAAATCTATCAGCAGCCACAAACAGGCCGCTCCACAACAAGGTGGGCAAAAAGTACCGTGGCGCTGAGCATCATCGCGCTGCTGGCAAGCGGTGGTTACTGGTACACCACGCAGCTCAGCCCAAATCAAGCCGCAGTGGCTAGCGATGTTGAACCCGATGCGCCAAGCAGCGCTCTGGTCATTGTACAAACACCGTCAGAGAATATCGTCGACTTGCTGATGGCTCGGCAAGATCCACAGCAGGCGCTAAGTGAGCTGTATCAAGTGTGGGGATATCAGGCGAGTGAACAAGACAGCTCGTGTCTGAATTCTCCGTTGTCGGTATTTCGCTGTGAACGCCTACAGCGCCATTGGCAGGAGATAGTGCAGGCTAACCGTCCAGTGGTGTTAACGCTACATCAGCAGAATCGACGCGGGTATGTGGTACTTTGGCGCGTGCAACACGAATGGGTGGAGGTGCTCAATGGCGATGCGCGTCTACGAGTGCCAGTCAGTGAGTTACTGGTTTTGTGGCGCGGAGAAGCAATGGATATTTGGCGAGCGCCGCTGCGTGATACCTTGAAGCTCAACATGAGCGGCGAAGCGATTACGCTATTAGACCAGTTACTGGCGAAAGCGCTCAATGATGAGCCGCTAGGCGGTGAGTACTTTGATAGTGCGCTGCAACGCCGTGTAGAATGGTTCCAACAGTGGCAAGGGATGAATGTCGATGGTATCGCTGGGCCGAACACCTTGTCGCGTTTGCAGCACTTGATTCAATTGAGTGCGCCGAGCTTAAAACAAGGGGCTGAACTAGACGAACAAGAGAAAGCGGCGCAACGCTTGAGTTATCCGCCGTTCGGTTATCTATCACCGTTACCCAGAACTTTGCCGCAGGCGTCGCTGGCAGAAGCCAAACCTACGCCTATACTGCTCACGCAAAATGCCTCTTCACCTGAGCAACCGAACGCGGATAAGGCGCAAGACTTACTCGATAACCTAGATCTCTCGGGTTTTTCTCCAGAAACTGGCGATGAAAGTGGAAAGTGCGTTGGCTTCACCATCACCCGAGCCAAGTCAGACAAAACAGGGGGAAGTGCACTCGCTGGAAATGGAAGCTGCGCGCTGGCGTGGGCGTTTACCGGCACTGAATCTGCAATCGCATATTTACTCCAATGACAGCCAACGACGCTGGTTGAAGATCAATGGTGCAGAGTATCACCAAGGGGATTGGATTGAGCAGCAAGTTAAGCTGGTGGAAATTTTACCTCAGTCGATTGTGGTGGAGTTTGACGGCGAGAAGATTGCCATTCCAGCCCTGTATGAGTGGAAGGGATGAGCGTCAAGACGGATAAAAATCAGGCCGCAATCGCGGCCTGAACGTTTCGTATTATGCCCAGCCTGACGGGGATTTTTTACGGCGTGGGATTAAGTGGGGCAAAATCAAGCCAAAGAGCAAGCCACCGCCCGCGACACCGCCGCCATACATAAAGTATTTCAATAGCAGATCGTCTTTCTGGGTATCTAGTTTCGCGCGCAGTTGGCGATTTTCCGTTTGAACAGCGGTGAGCTGCTCGCTGATTTCGCCATACTTCATCTCCAGTTCGGAAATTTGTTGGTTACGGTTTTCCAGTGAATCGACCAAGCCCGCTTTTTCAGTGTCAGCACTTTGGCGCGCGTTGGCCAGTTGCGCTTTCACATCTTTGAGTTCTTTTTCCAAACGCGGAAGGCGGATCGCCATGCTTTCTTGGCGAG
This sequence comes from Vibrio cidicii, assembly GCF_009763805.1. Taxonomy (NCBI): domain Bacteria; kingdom Pseudomonadati; phylum Pseudomonadota; class Gammaproteobacteria; order Vibrionales; family Vibrionaceae; genus Vibrio; species Vibrio cidicii. The sequence continues at coordinate 3,313,846 of NZ_CP046804.1, forward strand.
TGATGAATTTTGTTTGTACCCAGCCTTTGCGGCCACGTTCATCAACCACTTCGCTGTAACCTGTTTCGCTGTTGCTTTGTACTAACTGAATTTTGCTGCCAGCATCAATACTGCCGATGATACGGAAAGTGTTGTTTGGCCCAGAATGCATGTAGGTAAACAGTTCATCTGCAATGTAGCGGTCTTGTGCGAAGAGTGACGGCACAGCAAAGACAGTCAGCAAAACCGTAACGATGAGTTTTTTCACAATAAATCCCTTAACGATTTCTTTAGAGTCGGCGATAAATGCCCCGATGGACGAATAGTAAAAAGTTTCCCAAACTCATGCAACAAAGAAGGGAGGCAAAGCCTCCCTTAATGTGCGTTTGAGTCAAATATGACAAGGTGCTTACAAAATCGGCCCCTGTTTTACATATTTCTGACGCTTTGTGTTAGCCAAAAATCGCTTGCATCATATAGAAGAAGACGACAGCTAACAGTGCGCCCGCAGGCAGTGTTACTACCCAAGAAGCGACAATATTGCGTACCACACCAAGGTTAAGTGCAGCGATACCTCGCGCGAAACCCACACCTAGCACAGCACCGACAAGGGTTTGTGTGGTTGAAATTGGTAAACCTGTGCCTGATGCCAGTACCACGGTGGATGCGGTTGCGAGCTGCGCGGCAAAGCCACGGCTAGGCGTGAGCTCAGTAATACCAGTACCGACAGTGGCCATCACTTTATGACCTAAAGTGGCAAGACCAACCACGATACCAAAGCCGCCGAGAGGTAGGATCCACCAAGCAATTTGGCTTTTCGCCGTGATTTCGCCCATGTGCTCAACGGTAGATACGACCGCAGAAAGCGGACCAATCGCGTTGGCGACGTCATTTGAGCCGTGAGCAAAGGCCATGGCACAGGCGGTAATCACCATCAAAACGCTGAAAATGCTCTCTACGCCAGCGAAGCTGTGGTCATCTTCACGGCTAGCAAATTTTTTCTGGATATAAAGGTAACCACCGACCATTACGAGGGCAGAAATGGCGATTGAGGCCATCCACGCTTCAGAGCTGCTAAGGTGCAAGCCCACGTGTTTGAGGCCCTTTTTGATAGTTACCAGCGCGATCACCATAGTGGTGATGAACATGTAAATCGGGACGAAGCGTTTTGCGTTTAGCAGGGGCTTCTCGGTATCGAAGATCAGACGCTGTGCGCTGACGAAGATAAGGTATGCAAAGAAACCAGAGATAAGCGGAGTGATGATCCAACTGCCGACAATGCCTTTAACACTGCTCCAGTCAACCGCTTCTGTGCCAACAGAAACACAGGCAAAACCAATGATGGCGCCGATAATCGAGTGAGTCGTTGAAACCGGCCAACCCATGTAAGACGCCAGCAATAGCCAGCTACCGGCCGCTAAAAGAGCGGACATCATGCCATAAACCAGAATGTCGGGCTTGTCGGCAAAAAGAGATGTTTCGATAACACCTTTACGGATAGTGTCGGTTACTTCACCGCCTGCAAGGTATGCACCCGCAAATTCAAATATCATCGCAATGATGATGGCTTGTTTTACGGTAAGCGCTTTCGAGCCGACTGAGGTGCCCATGGCGTTGGCAACGTCATTTGCGCCAATACCAATTGCCATCATAAATCCGAAAGCCGCTGCAACAAGAATCAGGACCGTGCCGTAGTTCGCAAGGATATCCATCGTAATACCTAGTTGATTTATAACAAGCGGAGCAAAATCAAACATACGTTTGTCCTGTTTTGGTCTTTTTCTGTGATGACCAAAACAGGTTGACTATGCTCTTTGTTATTTTTCGTTTACTTAATGTTTTAAGATCGAGATAGCATCAGTTCCAGACGCGCGCCTACACGCTGAGCCTGGTCTGCAATACCGCCAACCCATTCGAAAATCTTGTATAGGAACATGACATCAATAGGGTTCATCTCCGATTCAATGGCCATCAGTTGCTGACGTAGAGTGATTTGCATCGCGTCGGTATCGTCTTCGATAACATCCAGCTGATTGATCATCTCTGCGACCAGAGTCACTTCGCGGCCTTTAAATCCGGTTTCGAGGAGTTCATCCAGCTCGTTAATCACGTTTTGAGCCTGATTAGCGGCGTCAAGACAACGTTGAACGTAAGCGATGAAATTGGATTGGAGTGCTTCAGGAATCACCAGTTTGCGACCGTAGACGCGACCTGCGACATCCTTTGCCAGGTTTGCCAGTTTGTCTTGCTGAGTCAGGAGCTCCAGCATGTCGGTACGATCGACGGGTAAGAACAAACCGCGAGGAAGTTTGAGACGAATTTCTCGTTTCAGGACGTCCGCTTCTTTCTCAAGATGAGAGATTTGTGCGCGAATTTCCGCTGCTTTTTCCCAATCGCCCTCTGAACAGACTTCAAAGAACTTGATCAGGTGTGAGCAACATTCGTTGACACAAACCACGTGACGCTGCAAAGGCTTTATAGGGGACTTTGCAAATAACCCCATAATTGTATTTACTGGCATGGTCATTCAACCTAATAACTATAACCTTAAAAGAACATACACCATTTCATGGTGAAATGTTGAGCGATGGCTATAAAGGCGCGCATGTTAACGCATTAAATCCCGCATTAAAACTGTTTTAGATCATCTCTAGTGCGATATTTCTTTCTTGCCCCGTAAGAATTTAGGCAATATCCTGTTCCAGTCTGCTTTGAAAGGTATAACTATGGAAACCGAGATAGAACTGAAGTTTTTTGTTTCTCCTGAATTTTCAGAAACTTTGCGAGAAAAAATCGCCGAAACCAAAGTACTTCAGCACAGTTGTCGAGATCTGGGTAACACCTACTTTGACACCCCAGACAACTGGCTTCGTCAACACGATACAGGCTTAAGGATACGCCGCTTTGATGACGTTTTTGTTCAGACTGTCAAAACGGCTGGACGCGTCGTTGCAGGCTTACATCAACGTCCCGAGTACAACGCAGAACATACCTGCAACATCCCCGATCTCTCACTGCATCCGCTTGATATCTGGCCGCAAGGCAAAGAGATTGAAACCTTACAAGCCGAATTAATGCCGCTTTTTTCCACCAATTTTAGCCGTGAACAGTGGTTAATTGGTATGCCGGATGGCAGCCAAGTTGAAGTAGCGTTTGACCAAGGCTTAGTCAACGCACTGGACAAAGAAGACACGATTTGTGAAGTGGAACTGGAGCTCAAATCTGGCCAGACCGACGCGCTGTTTACTTTGGCTCGTTTGTTGTCTGAATCGGGCGGCATGCGCCTTGGTAACTTAAGTAAAGCGGCCAAAGGCTATCGCCTAGCGCAAGGTTATCAAGGCGATGAAGTGAAATCGCTCAGTTTGGTTGATACTGGCAAGCTCGATAACGTTGAGTATTGTTTGATCAATTCACTGGAGCATGCGCTGTCGCACTGGCACTACCACGAACAGATATACGTTGAGCGTGAGTCGGTGGAGGCTCTGCGCGAAATCAATCATGCCATCAGCTTCATTCGGCAAACCTTGACCATCTTTGGCGGGGTTGTGCCGCGCCGCGCCAGCGCCATTTTGCGCCAAGAGCTGAAATGGTTGGAAGAAGAGCTGGCGTGGTTGAGCGAGCATGCGCATTTAACCGAACTTTTGGAAGACAAAGGTCATGTACTGCGCAAGCTGGACGCACGTAAATTTCTCGTTGCTGAGCTCACTCAGCAACTTGACAACCTGCCGGATCGTGAAGAGATGTTGCGTCTATTAACCAGTGCGCGTTACACCGGCTTGTTGCTTGATTTGAGCCGCTGGATTCTAACTCGTGGTTGGCAGCCGTTTTTGGATGACAAAGCGCGCGAGCAGATGGCTAGCTCGGTCAAAGAGTTTTCCGTCTTGCAGTTGGACAGGACTTGGACGGAGTTGATGGAAGCCTTTCCCGCCGAGCAAGAGATGTCGGCGCAGGCGTATATTGATCAACGCTATCGCTTAATGCGCAATCTTTACACTGGGGTCGGCTTTGCCAGCCTTTACGATGCTGAAGAGCGTAACGGCTTTCGTATGCCTTGGGCGGATCTGATCCACGGTATTGATGACCTATTGATGCTGCGCCACTTGCATCCTTTATGTGAGAAATTGGCCGTTGAAGAGCGTGAGCAATTAGAGCGCTGGCTGCTGCGCCAAGAAACGCTCCATCTTGCACGCGATGGATCAAACACGCGCCATCGGTCTTGAAGCAGAACCTTACTGGCGACGTTAACAGGGTTGTTCGAGAAAATAGGGCATTTGCCCTATTTTTTTATCTGCTGTTCCAGACGCTCAAGCCGGTTGAGGATCTCTTCTTGGCGCTGCAACATGGTCTCTAGCATCTTCTCTTTATTAATCGAGCGCGAGGTTTGCTGGTGGGTTGGGCTGGTGAGTAGCGAAGTGATTAAGCCCGAGATCATGCCAAACAGCCCTACGCCACAGAGGATCACTATCACTGCGACGATCTTTCCCCCATCCGTCACTGGGTAATGGTCGCCATAGCCTACTGTGGAGATGGTGACAAACGCCCACCACAACGCATCAATCCCCGTCTGAATATTCGCTCCTTCCTCCTGACCTTCCATAAAAAGCACCAGACCCGAGCCGAGCATCACTAGCACCACCATTAAGAGTAAAATTGAAGCTAAAGTCGTTTCTTTCCGGTTATTTTTCAGTTGTTTAAAAACGGAGTGGGATGAGCGTAGCACTAAGATGACGCGCAGAATGTGAAACAGCCTTGCGAAACGCAGTGGCTCCACTAAAGGGATACTGGCGAGAAAATCGATCCAGTGAGTTTTCATAAAGTTGCGCTTGTCTGCGGCGCGGATCAAATCTACGCTCAGTTGTAGCAGGAAAATGCTACAGATTATGAAATCCAATCCGATAAGGATCTGGCGAGTTTCTTTATCGATAGGAAAGAACAACAAGCCAGAGATCACAAATAGCGCCATAAAAGACAAGATTAGTGATAACAGACTCATAGGTTTGGTGCTGTCTTTGATATCATTGCTATTCATACGGGGCTCGAAATAAATAGGTTGGCTCAATTTTCTCTTCAGAGTCAGCGCAATTTTAATCGGGGCAACGCGCTCTGAGATAAGACTATAAAAGACTTGGTGGAGAACTGACAATGGAAAAGCTGGCGTTTAAACCCTGGGAAAGGGTGATTTCAGACATTCGCCTGGTTCCCAAGATGGTTATGCTGATGGTGTTCAGTACGATCTTAATCGTGGGGAAACAGCTGTGGGATGCGAGTACTTTTTATCAAGCTTTGCTGGCGGCAACGCAGAATGAGCAGCTTGCGCAGCATCACTATGATGCTTACTTAGTACAAGTTGCTTGGCAAACCGCACTGTTGATTGTGCTGTTTATTGTGCTGTTGATGGCGGCGGCGAGTGTGATGCTGCGTCAGACGCGTTACCTCAATGATGCCATCAAGCTTATGGCGCAGAAAAACCTCTCCGTTCCTTTTGGCATGGAGTGTAAAGATGAATACGGTGACGTGGCGCGTGAGCTGGAGAAGACCCGTAAACAGTTACATGATGTGATTAAAACTCAGATTAATGCCTCCGATGAGCTCTCTGGATTGACCGAAGTGATGACGCTGAGCATGTCGGAAACTAAAGAGTCTGCCCAAGAAGAGTTTAACGAAATTGACCAACTGGCCACGGCAATGAGCGAGATGACCTCTACGGTACAGACGGTGGCCGAGCATGCGCACAGCGCCTCTTCACTGACGGAGCTGGCATCCGAGCAGGCGAAAAAAGGCCAGCAGTTCCTCAAGGGTACCGTAAATAAGATGAGCCAGCTCTCTTCGGATATTTCGGCCTCGGCACAGGCGGTTAATCAAGTGGAAGAGCGGGTAGATGCGATCGGAAGCGTTGTCGGCACCATTCAAGGCATTTCTGAACAAACTAACCTGCTAGCATTGAACGCGGCGATTGAAGCCGCGCGTGCTGGTGAAGCTGGGCGTGGGTTTGCCGTGGTGGCTGATGAAGTGCGTAACCTAGCACAGCGCACTCAGCAAGCGACGGTAGAGATTCAAGATATGATCTCGCAGTTGCAAAGCAGTGCAACTTCGGCGGTGGAACTGATGGAAAAAAGCGTGGTTGAAGCGGCGGAAGGGGTTGATTTGGTCTCTAACGCGGGCCACGAACTGGATGGCATCGTAGGCCAAGTCACGCAAATTAATGAGATGAACCTTCACATTGCCACGGCTGCGGGTCAGCAAAGTAGTGTTGCGGCCGAGATGGATCAAAACCTCACCAATGTGCGTGAGCTGGTGGAAGCCTCTGTGGTGGTGGTGAGTGAACTTCTCGAAACCTCGGAAATCATGCAAAACAATGCCGAAGAGCTGGATAAAAAGATCAAGTTATTCCGCGTCTAGCACCGAGAAAGCGGAAAAAAAGCCGAGAAAAAAGAGAGAACGCCCACATTGTCGATGTGGGCGTTTTTTATGGCGGCAACTCTGATATAAATAGCACAAAGCAAAACATTACAAGGAAGAATCATGCACTTGCCTTCGTCATTACAGCCTGTCGCAGAACGGGCGATGCAAAGCGCCCAACAAGCGGGCTACCTTGAGCATTGGTCGGCAGAGTTCGCTGAACAATACCGCTATGTCGCAGGGCTCAGCCCTTTTATTGTCGAGGCGCTGCAGCGCGACAGTCTGCTTGCCGAGCAATTGCCGACGATGTTGACGGATGAAAGTCGTCAGGAATCTTACCGCGCTCAATTGGCGTCACTACTGGCTGAGTGTCGTGACGAAGCAACGGGACAGCGCGTACTGCGCCAGTTTCGTAATCGTGAGATGGTTTATATCGCTTGGAAAGACTTCAGCCAAAATTGGAGTTTGCAAGCGTCACTGAGCCATCTTTCCCAACTGGCCGAGGCGATGATTTTTGAGACCTACCAGTGGCAATACGCTTTGTGCTGCCAAGAGTGGGGAACGCCGAGCAATGCGGCGGGTGAAGCGCAGCCGATGTTGATTATCGGCATGGGCAAACTCGGCGGTGGTGAGCTTAATTTTTCTTCCGATATCGATCTGATTTTCACTTATCCGGAAAACGGGGAGACCCAAGGCGCACGGCGTAGCATTGCCAACGCGCAGTTTTTTACCCGCCTTGGTCAGCGGATCATCAAAGCGCTCGATCAACAAACCTTTGATGGCTTTTGTTATCGGGTGGACATGCGCTTACGCCCCTTTGGTGAGAGTGGCCCGCTGGTGATGAGTTTTGCTGCCTTGGAAGACTACTACCAAGAGCAGGGGCGTGATTGGGAACGCTACGCGATGATCAAAGCGCGCGTGATGGGACGGGAGATGTACCCGCAATACCAAGAACTGCGCCAGATGCTGCGTCCGTTTGTCTTCCGTCGTTATATTGATTTCAGCGCGATTCAATCGCTGCGGCGGATGAAGTCGATGATCAGCAGCGAAGTGCGTCGCCGTGGTTTGACCAATAACATCAAGCTCGGTGCTGGTGGCATCCGCGAAATCGAATTTATCGCTCAGGTCTTTCAATTGATCCGCGGCGGGCGCGAACCCAGTTTACGCAAGCGAGGGCTCTTGACCACGCTGGAAGCGATTGCCCAACTGCAACTGCTGACTCAAGAAGAAGTCAGTAGCCTGACGGTGGCCTATCAGTTTTTGCGCCGCTTGGAGAACTTACTGCAGGCCATGGCCGACAAACAGACGCAAACCTTGCCGGAAAGTGAGTTGGAGCAACAGGCTCTTGCTACAGCGATGGGGTATGCCGATTGGCAAAGTTTATTGCTAGAGGTCAATCAGCACATGGCGGCGGTGCATCAAGTGTTTGAAACCTTGATCGGTGATGACGAAGAGGAAGTGAGTCCGGTTGCGCACCACTTCAGCGAGCTATGGGATATGGCCCACAACCCAGAAGTGATTGAGCAGATTCTACAAAACGATCTCTCTCTTGCCGACCCCAGCGCAGTTGCCCAGCAAGTGATTCAGTTCAAAGCCGATCTGGCGAAAAAGACCTTAGGGCCGCGCGGGCGCGATGTGCTCAATCACTTGATGCCGAAAGTGTTCAGCGCGGCTTTTGCTCATCCTGAAGCGCAATTTGGTTTGCCGCGGGTGTTTTTCTTATTGCACAGCATCGTCACCCGCACCACGTATCTGGAACTGCTGGACGAACATCCAGCCGCGTTAACGCAGTTGGTGCGCCTGTGCACCGCCAGCCCGATGATTTCGCAGCAGTTAGCGCGTTATCCTATCTTGCTCGACGAGCTTATCGACCCGCAGCAGTTGTATAACCCCATCCCACTCGAATCCTATCGCACTGAGCTGCGCGATTTCCTAGCCCGTATTCCTGAAGAGGATATGGAGCAGCAAATGGAAGCGCTGCGCCAGTTTAAACAGATCTGCATTTTACGTATCGCAGCGGCTGATATCGCAGGTGTATTGCCAGTAATGAAAGTGAGCGATCACTTAACCTATTTAGCAGAAGCGATTGTCGAAGCCGTTGTCTATCAAGCTTGGCAACAAGTGGCGGAAAAATATGGTGAGCCAATCCATCTGAAAGAGAGAGACGGCAAAGGTTTTGCGGTGGTCGGCTATGGCAAAGTCGGCGGCTGGGAGTTGGGGTACAACTCCGATCTGGACGTGGTTTTCCTCCATGACTGCCCAACCAATGTCTATACCGATGGCAAAAAGGAGATTGATGGACGCCAATTTTACTTACGTCTGGCACAGCGCATCATCCACATTTTCTCGACTCGTACCGCGTCGGGCATCTTGTATGAAGTGGACACGCGCCTGCGTCCGTCCGGTGCATCGGGTTTACTGGTGTGCCCAGTGGATGCGTTTGATGAATACCAGCGCCAAGAAGCGTGGACTTGGGAGCATCAGGCGCTGGTTCGTGCCCGTATGATTTATGGAGATGACGATCTCGCGAGCGAATTTGCCCGTGTTCGCCACGAGGTACTGGCGTTGCCGCGTGATGAAAACCAACTGAAAAAAGAAGTGGCGGAGATGCGAGTAAAAATGCGCGAACACCTTGGTGGCAAGAAAGCAGACCGCTTCATGCTCAAACAAGATCAAGGCGGGATCACCGATATCGAGTTCTTGGCCCAGTACCTAGTACTCAATTTCAGCGCGAGTAAGCCGAAAATGACGCGCTGGTGTGACAACGTGCGCATCTTTGAAACCTCGATTGCGCAAGGTGTGATGGACGAATCACAGGCGCTGGCGCTAACGCAGGCCTACACGCGTATGCGTGACGAGATCCATAAACGCAATTTGCTTAATCTGGATGCGGATGTGGCTCTGGATAAATTTACCGCTGAGCGACAGGTCGTAATGGATGCTTGGAACGCGTGGCTGAGCTAGCACCTTCAACTATTTAGCCCGCAAAAGGGCTGTGCTAAACTCTGCGCAGCAAAAAATTTGGAGATCGACAATGAAACCTATCCTACCTGATTACAGCAATGCAGGTGTTCTGATCATCGGCGACGTCATGTTAGACCGCTACTGGTATGGACCTGTGAACCGCATTTCCCCAGAAGCGCCGGTACCTGTCGTTAAAGTCGACAACAATGAAGAACGTCCGGGCGGCGCGGCAAACGTGGCCATGAACATTGCTTCACTGGGCGGCCTTGCGCACATCGTTGGTCTGACGGGTGAGGATGAGCCAGCCAGAGTGCTGACGGAAACGCTCAGTTCACTCAAGGTGAAGTGCGATTTTGTCTCTCTGCCAGACTACCCAACCATCACTAAACTGCGAGTGATGAGCCGCGGTCAGCAATTGATCCGCCTCGACTTTGAAGACAAGTTTGCCAATGTCGATCAAGCGTTGATCCTCTCTCGCATGGAACGCACTTTGCCACAGGTGCAGGCTGTGATTCTCTCTGACTACGACAAAGGCGCGTTAGAGCACGTTGAAGCGTTGATCGCCAAAGCGCGCGCCGCCAATGTGCCGGTATTTATCGATCCTAAAGGCACTAATTTTGAACCGTATCGCGGTGCTACGCTGCTGACACCGAATATGTCGGAGTTTGAAGCGGTGGTTGGCAAAGTCACCTCGGAAGAGGATTTAGTGGCCAAAGCACTGGTGTTGATTGAGAAGTTTGATTTCTCTGCGCTGTTGGTGACTCGCAGTGAACACGGCATGACGTTAGTGCGCCCGGGGCAAAAGCCATTCCATCTGCCAACACAAGCCAAAGAAGTGTATGACGTGACAGGGGCTGGGGATACGGTGATCTCTGTTTTGGCTGCTTCGGTTGCGGCGGGGAAACCACTGGAAGAGGCGTGCGCTCTAGCGAATGCCGCCGCCGGTGTCGTTGTCGGCAAACTGGGCACCTCGACCTTATCTACCATCGAGCTGGCCGAAGCGATTCATGGCAGCCGTGATACCGATTTTGGCGTGATTACTGAAGCGGCACTGATTGATGCCGTCAAAGCGGCGCAGGCCAAAGGCGAAAAAGTGGTGATGACTAACGGCTGTTTCGACATTTTGCATGCGGGCCATGTATCTTACCTCAACAATGCGGCCAAACTGGGTAATCGCTTAATTGTGGCGGTAAATACCGATGAATCGGTGAAACGCCTCAAAGGGCCGGGTCGTCCGGTCAACCCAACCGATCGCCGTATGGCTGTCTTAGCGGGATTGGGCGCAGTCGATTGGGTGGTGCCTTTTAGCGAAGATACTCCGCAGCGTTTGATTGCTGCGGTATTGCCGGATCTGTTAGTCAAAGGTGGCGATTACAAACCCGAAGAGATTGCCGGTGGCGCAGAAGTGATTGCTGCGGGTGGTGAAGTGAAAGTACTCAACTTCGAAGATGGCTGCTCGACCACAGAGATCATCGATGCGATCAAAGGTGGCAAAGGTTAATCACCCGCCAAAATGAAGATCTAAAAAGGGTTACTGATTAAGTAACCCTTTTTGTTTCGCACTTTCTTTTATTTCGCACTTTCGTTAAGCAAGCCAGCGGAGAGACTGGCTCACCGTGGGCGACTATTTTTTCGCAATCAAACCCGCATCGACATCGAGAATATCCTGTTCACTCAGGGTGCCCACAGCTTGACGCAATTGCAGCACGCTCAGGATGTAGTTGTAACGAGCATCAGAGAGGTTTTTGTTGGCATCGTAGAGACGGCGAGTGGCATCTAACACGTCAACGATGGTGCGAGTGCCTACATCAAAGCCCGCTTCGGTTGCTTCCAGTGCGGATTTCGCTGAGACAACGGATTGCTCATAAGCGCGTAGCGCACCGATTGACGCATTGATGTTATTCTTTTGTGCACGCACTTCTTTGACCACACCACGGTAAGTGGCTTCCAAATCTTGGCTGGTTGCTACGTAATTGAACTCAGCTTGTTTGGTTTGTGAGGTGATATTACCACCGGTATACAAAGGTACGTTCAGGTTAAGGCCAATATTGAAGTTGTTGGTTGTGCCGTCAGAACTTTCACTGCTACCAATATCGGCGTAGTTGTAGCCACCATCGAGCGTAAGAGAAGGCAGATGACCAGAGCTGGCCAGAGAAATGTTCTCTTTAGCGATGTCAGTGGCAATACGTGCTGACAGCAAGCTGAGGTTTTTCTCTTGGGCCTCTTCGATCAACGCTTCTGCAGGAGTGCTTGAGCGGCTAGCGGTGAAACGTTTGGTGTCCAGCACATTCAGGTTCTTATGCTCTTGTCCTGTGATCTCACGTAGCGCTTCGTAGCTGTTGGTTAGGCTGTTTTCGGCCAATACTTCATCAGCCAAAACGCCATCGTACTGTGCTTGCGCGTCGTGCACGTCGGTAATTGCGGACAAACCGACTTCAAAACGCTGCTTGGTTTGCTCAAGCTGACGCGCAACGGCAGCTTTTTCTGCACGGACAAAATCCAAGTTATCTTGCGCTTTAAGAACCGCAAAATACGCTTGTGCGACACGCAGGATCAAGGCTTGTTGTGTTGCCGCGTAAGAGGCATCTGCTTGACGAGCGGTTTTCTCGGCGTTGTCTAGCGTAATCCAAGAGGAACGCTTGTAGAGTTCCTGAGAAAAACTGATGCCGGCAGAAAGGGTATTTTGGTCATTATCACGTGAGCCGCCCGCGTCTAAATCGGTATCACCACGGGTCAGGTTGTACCCTGCGGTCAAATTAATTTGTGGCAACAAGCTGCTGCGACTTGAGGTGATCGCTTCAAAAGCAGCATCACGCTTTGCTTTGACACTTAGCAGTTGTGGATCATTTTGTTTAGAGAGATCGTAAATCTCTGCCAGAGAATCAGCCCAAGCCGATGTGTTGAGGCCGCCTAGTACTGCACCGATAAGCAGTGGAAGCAGTTTTTTCATTTTTTCATTCCTGCCGTTTATAGTTTGATTAATTCCCAAGAGTCTAACCTAAGTTGCTGGATATTTACCCTAAATTCTGCATTTTTTCTTAGTAGCTGTCCACTTGTATAATAAAAACATCAACAATACTAAAAAATTTTAGAACAATTATATGAAAAGTTGAGCCAAGTCCTTTGAGTCATGTTTAAACAGTGAGTACACTACAAGATTCACTCAGTGAGGTGTCCGATGCAACAGTATGACAATAAACCCGGTGTTTTTACTCCCAACGATGTAGACGTGCAGGCCAAAGAGACCTTATTTAAAGGTTTCTTTAAAATGGTGAAATACCGATTTCGCCACAAACTGTTTGCTGGTGGCTGGAGTAATGTGATCGAACGCGAAATGTTTGAACGTGGTCATGCTGCTGCAATGCTGCCTTATGATCCTGTGCGCGATGAAGTGGTGTTGATTGAGCAGATCCGTGTCGGCGCCTTAGAGCACAACCATCCGTGGCAGATGGAAATCGTCGCAGGCATGATCGATCGCGACGAATCGGCTGAAGAGGTGGTACGTCGAGAAGCGGAAGAAGAAGCGGGTATCTCGGTCAACAATATCCACGCGATTGTCTCCTACTACCCTTCGGCGGGTGGATGCTCTGAAAAACTGGATGTTTTCATTGGTGAAGTTGATGCATCTAAAGCATCTGGCATTCATGGTTTAGACTATGAAGATGAGGATATTCGTGTTCACGTGATGAGCCGCTCGCAAGCGTATGATTTAGTAAGAGAAGGTAAAATCGAGAACGGTGCCTCAATTATCGCTTTGCAATGGTTAGAGTTAAATCACTTGCAGTTAAAGTCGCAGTGGTTGGAGAAGGGGTGATGGTGCAGGTCGCAGTTAAAAAACCGTATAACGTTGATTTGGCTGGGTTAATGAGAACCTACGAAACCAATTATGCCAAATTGAACGCGCTGCTGCCTTTTCAAGCTGAGGTAGGAGAGGTGCGCTGCTACCAAGTGGCCAATATGGTTTATCAACTGACAGTGAAAGAGGTCACAAAATACACCACGATAGTGGAGGTATGTCAGAGTGATGAGGCGCCAGTATTTCCTTTGCCAACGATGTCTGTCAGGCTTTATCACGATGCCAGAGTCGCTGAGGTGCTCTCCAGTGGCGACCACTCCCGTTTTAAAGCGAAATACGACTACCCGAATGACAAGTTAATGCAGAAAGATGAAAAACATCAGCTCAATGCATTTCTCGGTGAATGGCTCACGTTTTGCCTCAAGAGCGGTATCAGTCGAGCGCCAATAACATTTAAAGAAGAATAACAGAGTCAGGTTTTCATTTTGCAACATACAACCAGCGACACGAGCAGCATAAAGCTGCTGCAAATAACCGATACTCATCTGTTTGCGACCGATGAGGGCAGCTTATTAAGTGTCAAAACGCTTCAGAGTTTTCAGGCGGTCGTCGAGCAGGTCATACAGCGCCAAGTGGCGTTTGACTATGTACTGGCAACGGGCGATATCTCACAAGACCACAGCGCACACTCTTATCAGCATTTTGCTAAGGGCATAGCGCCGCTGCAAAAGCCGTGTTTCTGGTTGCCGGGAAACCACGACTATAAACCGAATATGTCGAGTGTGCTGCCTTCTTCGCAAATCACCGCGCCGGAATATGTTGCGTTGGGCGAGCATTGGCAGATGGTCTTGCTGGATTCTCAGGTGGTTGGCGTGCCTCATGGCCGTTTAAGTGACAGTCAACTGGCCTTGCTAGAAGAAAAACTGGCCAGCAACCCCAGTAAACATACCTTAATTTTACTGCATCACCATCCGCTGCTGGTAGGGAGCGCTTGGCTTGACCAACACACCTTGAAAGATGCTGAGGTATTTTGGGAGATCGTTTATCGCTATCCCAATGTCAAAGGCATTGTGTGCGGCCATGTGCATCAGGATATGAATCGCATGCACCACGGCATCCGCGTGATGGCCACGCCGTCAACCTGCGTTCAGTTTAAACCCAACTCTGATGATTTCGCTTTGGATAATGTCTCTCCCGGTTGGCGAGAGTTGCAGTTGCACGCCGATGGCGAGATCACGACCCAAGTCCAGCGTTTGAGTGCTGGAAGCTTTTTACCCGACTTTACTTCGAGTGGATATTGATATGACAGAGAAAAAGCCCTCTTTATTACTTTATATTCACGGTTTTAACAGCTCCCCTCTGTCATTGAAAGCGCAACTGATGCAGCAATACTGCCAGTTGCATCGCCCGGATATCGAAGTGGTGGTGCCGCAACTGCCCAGTTTCCCCAAGCAAGCAGCCGATTTTTTGTTGTCCCTTGTTACCCAGTATCACGCAACACACCAAATTGGTTTGGTCGGCAGTTTCGCTCGGAGGGTATTTGTCGACTTGGCTCAATGATCAATTTGGTTTTCGCGCCGTGGTGGTTAATCCGGCGGTCAAACCTTATGAGCTGCTCGCGGATTATCTTGGCCCGCAAACCAATCCTTATACGCACGAAAGCTATACACTTGAAAGTGTGCATATTGACGAGCTCAAAGCTCTTGAGGTAAAACGCATCGCTTCGCCAGAAGATTTCTGGCTGCTGCAACAGACCGGAGATGAAGTGCTCGATTATCGTCAGGCGGTAGACAAATTTGCTGCCAGCCGACAGACGGTGGAAGAGGGGGGCGATCATAGCTTTGTTGGCTTTGAACGTTATCCTGAGCAAATTATCACTTTCCTTGAGTTATAACTCCCTTCACTTTGTACAGGATTGGGGAAGGCTCATAGTTTTGCAGCTCATATCCAACCGTTTCTTGACATAGCCGGGCCGCTTTCCGACTATGTTTTCCGAATCCAGCTACCGTGTAGCACACAGGGCCAAACCTGTGAGTAACAGGGTAGCTTTTTCGTTGTCTGTGTTTGAGATGAGCAAGTTCTACAGACAACAGGTAAATATTGAGAACGATTCCGTATTATGACTGAACAATATAATGCTGGTGCCATTGAAGTACTGAATGGTCTTGAACCAGTACGTCGCCGACCAGGGATGTATACGGATACCACGCGCCCCAACCACTTAGGTCAAGAGGTGATCGACAACAGTGTCGACGAAGCGCTGGCCGGACATGCCTCCAAAGTACAAGTCATCTTGCATGCAGACCAATCACTGGAAGTGATCGACGACGGTCGCGGCATGCCTGTCGATATCCACCCGGAAGAAAAGGTCTCGGGCGTTGAGCTTATTCTCTGTAAGCTGCACGCTGGCGGTAAATTTTCCAATAAAAACTATCAGTTTTCCGGTGGTCTACACGGGGTAGGTATCTCGGTGGTCAACGCTCTGTCCAAACGGGTGGAGGTGACGGTACGTCGTGATGGTCAAGTCTACGAAATTGCCTTCGAACATGGTGACAAAGTTTCCGATCTTACCGTCACAGGCACGTGTGGTCGACGCAATCGTGGTACCAGTGTGCACTTTTGGCCAGACGCCAAATATTTTGATTCCGCTAATTTTTCCGTCACACGCCTTGTCAATAACTTGCGTGCTAAAGCGGTACTGTGCCCCGGATTAGAAATCACTTTCAGCGATAAAGTGAATAACCAGGAGTATCAGTGGCGGTATCAAGATGGGCTGAAAGACTACCTGTTTGAAGGCGTGAAAGGCTACACCTTGTTGCCCGAAGAGCCGTTTACCGGCGCTTTCTCGGCGGAAACTGAAGCCGCAGATTGGGCGGTCATTTGGTTGCCGGAAGGCGGTGAGATGATCACCGAAAGCTACGTTAACCTTATTCCAACGGCGCAAGGCGGCACGCATGTGAACGGCTTACGCCAAGGTTTATTGGACGCGATGCGTGAGTTCTGCGAGTTCCGCAATCTGCTGCCACGTGGGGTAAAATTGACGGGCGAGGACGTTTTTGACCGTTGTGCCTACGTCCTGTCGGTGAAGATACAAGACCCGCAATTTGCTGGCCAAACCAAAGAGCGTCTATCGTCTCGTCAAACCGCTGCGTTTGTCTCCGGTGTGGTGAAAGACACTTTCAGCCTTTGGCTCAACGAAAAGCCGCAGCTTGCTGAGCAACTGGCTGAAGTGTGTATTGCCAATGCCCACCGCCGCATGCGTGCCAGCAAAAAAGTGGTGCGTAAGAAGGTGGCCTCGGGCCCTGCGCTACCCGGCAAGCTGACCGACTGCTCGGTGCAAGATCTCAATCGTACCGAAATATTCTTTGTCGAAGGGGACTCGGCGGGCGGCTCTGCCAAGCAAGCGCGTGATCGTGAGTTCCAAGCAGTGATGCCGCTGCGCGGTAAGATTTTGAATACCTGGGAAGTTTCGGCCGATCAAGTACTGGCTTCACAGGAAGTGCACGACATTTCGGTTGCGCTGGGCATTGATCCCGACAGCGACAACTTAGAAAGCCTGCGCTACGGCAAAATCTGTATCCTCGCTGATGCGGACTCTGATGGGCTGCACATCGCGACACTGCTGTGCGCGCTGTTTACCCGTCATTTCCGCGCTCTAGTGGAAGCGGGCCATATCTATGTCGCCATGCCGCCGCTGTATCGTATCGACTGTGGTAAAGAGGTGTTCTACGCCCTCGATGATGCAGAAAAAGAGGGTATTTTGGAGCGCCTCAGTCAGAAGAAAGCCAAAATAAACGTACAACGCTTCAAAGGCTTGGGTGAAATGAACCCGCTGCAATTGCGTGAGACCACCATGGATCCGAATACGCGTCGTCTGGTGCAGCTCACCATTGATGATTCCGAAGCAACCATGGAAATGATGGATATGCTGCTGGGTAAGAAGCGTGCCGACGACCGTCGATCTTGGTTGCAAAACAACGGCGATATGGCAGAGGTTTAATAGATGTCTACAGAAATTACCTACGATGGCGTCGAACAGTTGCCAATGCGCAAGTTCACTGAAGACGCTTATCTCAACTACTCGATGTACGTGATCATGGACCGTGCCTTGCCATACATTGGCGATGGCTTAAAACCGGTTCAGCGTCGCATCATTTATGCGATGTCAGAGCTCGGCCTGTCTGCATCAGCAAAATACAAAAAATCGGCGCGTACGGTTGGTGACGTGCTGGGTAAGTATCACCCGCACGGTGATTCTGCCTGTTACGAAGCCATGGTACTGATGGCACAGCCATTTTCTTACCGTTATCCGCTGGTGGATGGCCAAGGAAACTGGGGTGCGCCGGACGATCCGAAATCGTTCGCCGCGATGCGTTATACCGAAGCGAAACTGTCTAAATTTGCCGATGTACTGCTCGGCGAACTGGGTCAAGGCACGGTCGAGTGGCAAGCAAACTTTGATGGCACGATGAAAGAGCCGAAAATGTTGCCTGCGCGTTTGCCGCATATTTTGCTTAACGGCGTGACGGGCATTGCGGTGGGGATGGCGACCGATATACCACCACACAATGTGCGTGAAGTGGCGGACGCAACCATCCATTTGATTGACCATCCACAGGCTACGCTGCCTGATCTGATGCAGTTCGTCAAAGGGCCGGATTATCCAACCGAGGCAGAAATTACCTCACCAGCGTCAGATCTGGAGAAGATCTATCGCACTGGCCGAGGTAGCATCAAAATGCGCGCGGTATGGCATAAAGAGAGCGCTGATATCGTCATCACCGCGCTACCGCATCAGGTGTCTGGCGCCAAGCTACTTGAGCAGATCGCCGGGCAAATGCGCGCCAAAAAGCTGCCGATGGTCGAAGATTTACGTGATGAATCGGATCACGAAAACCCAACGCGCATCGTGATTGTGCCACGCTCTAACCGTGTTGATTGCGAACAACTGATGAACCATTTGTTTGCTTCAACTGACTTGGAGAAGAGCTACCGAGTAAACCTCAACATGATTGGCCTCGACAACCGTCCTCAGGTCAAAGGTTTAGTACAAATTCTGGCCGAATGGATTGAGTTTCGCCGCGAGACTGTTCGCCGCCGCTTGCAATATCGTCTGGACAAAGTGCTGGCGCGTTTGCACATCTTAGAAGGTTTGTTGATCGCGTATCTCAACATCGATGAGGTGATTGAGATCATTCGCACCGAAGATGATCCTAAAGCGGTGTTGATGGCGAGATTCGCCATTACCGATATTCAAGCTGACGCGATTCTGGATACCAAACTTCGTCACCTAGCGAAGCTCGAAGAGATGAAGATCCGCGGCGAGCAAGATGAGCTAGAAAAAGAACGCAAGAAGCTCGAAGAGTTACTTGGCTCTGAGCGCCGTTTGAATACGCTGCTGAAAAAAGAGATCAAAGCTGACGCCGAGAAATTCGGTGACGATCGCCGATCTCCGCTTATCGAACGTGAAGAAGCGAAAGCACTCACCGAGCGTGATTTGCTGCCGAATGAAGCGATCACTGTGGTGCTGTCGGAAAAAGGCTGGATCCGTCATGCCAAAGGACATGAAGTCGATTGCGAAGGGCTAAGCTACAAAGCGGGCGACAGTTATCTTGCTCATGCATGCGGTAAGAGCAACCAGCAAGTGGTGCTGTTTGGCTCGGATGGGCGCAGCTATTCGCTCGAGTCGCATACTTTACCGTCCGCGCGTGGGCAAGGTGAGCCGATTACAGGCCGACTCAACATCACGCCGGGTAGCAGTATTCGTCAATTGGTGATGGGAGAAGAGGATCAGCTGTGGCTGGTGGGTTCGGATGCGGGTTACGGTTTTGTCTGTAAAGGCAGTGACTTACTATCGAAAAACCGCAGTGGTAAGGCGCTCGTCACCTTGCCCGAAAATGCCGAAGTGATGACGCCATCGGCGGTGCTGGATCTGGATAATGATGACATCCTTGCCATTACTAACCAAGGGCGTATGTTGATGTTCCCGATCAAGGATTTGCCGCAGCTTGGTAAAGGCAAAGGCAACAAGATCATCAATATCCCCGCAGCCAAAGCCAAATCGAAAGAGGAAGTGTTGTCTCACCTTGTCGCGTTGCCAAAAGGGGTGTCATTAACCCTATATGCTGGCAAACGTAAACTGGGACTCAAACCGAGCGATCTGGAGAATTTCCGTGGTGAACGTGGTCGTCGTGGCGGCTTGCTACCGCGTGGTTTGCAGCGGGTCACTCGGATCGAAATTGAATCCTCCGACAGTGAGATTGCGCCAGAGCAAGAGTAAAGTAGACCCCAGCATAGCGCTGGGGTTTGTCATTGTGCGCCGAGCATGGCGTTGATCTAGGAGGTGAAAGTCCTCTACGGGCTCAGTCGAGCGAGAACCGTTAGCCTATGCAAGGGTGTTCACCGTGAGGTGAAACCTGAAGGAAGCAAACGGCAAAACTTGGTTGTGACGAACAGAAATCTGATAGTAGGCCTGTACAACTTGGGTAACCTAGCAATAGATAGAATAGCCCAATGCCTCGACGGGAAGTGTGTATAGGTAAATCAGGCACGGCCAAGGGAAAGAGCAACGTCTTACCTCGGGAGATCTCATTGCCTGTCTCAGATGAGACTAACACAACAGTGATGTTGTGTGATGGGTAATGAGAAGTCAGCAGAAGGCATAGTACTTTGAGGAAGTACAACTCAAAGGAAGGCCAGAACTGAATATATCAAGAAGCAGTCACTAGACACTCAATCATGTGGAGTCATAGCAAGATGAAAATCATCTCTACGGCCCAATGGGCGATACCGCAAGTAAAGCTCATGGTCACGAAGAATGACAAGCATGATCGGCGTAGAAAGGAGGACGAGTCTTGGTGACCCCCACTCCGCTGATGGAACAAATCAGCTCCTCAGCGAATTTGAACCATGCCCTTCGACGCGTGAAGAAGAACAAGGGGTGCGCAGGTGTCGACAGACTCGACATCGCAGCGACCATCTCTAAACTTCGACAAGCTTCAAACGGGCAAGCGCTCCGCCAGAGTCTTCTGGACGGAAGCTACCAACCTCAACCTGTTCTGGGTGTAGAAATCCCTAAAACGACTGGTGGCGTCAGGCAATTAGGCATCCCCACGGTACTGGATAGGATAGTCCAACAGGCGATCACATCAGTACTGTCAGACATCTATGAGCCGAAGTTCTCCAACAGCAGTTATGGGTTCAGGCCAAACCGCAGTGCGCATCATGCGCTTGCGGCAGCAAGCCGCTATATCAGAGAAGGGCGGGGTTATGTAGTGGATATCGATCTAGCCAAATACTTCGACACGGTGAACCATGATAGGCTGATGCACAGATTATCTAAGGACATCAGTGATAAACGAGTATTAAAGCTCATCAGGTCCTATCTACAGGCAGGCTTAATGCGAGATGGGTTAGTAGAGCGAAGACAACGAGGAACACCACAGGGTGGTCCATTATCTCCGTTACTCTCTAATATCGTATTAGATGAACTGGACAAAGAGTTAGAGCGAAGAGGGCATAAGTTCTGTCGATATGCAGATGACTGCCAAATCTACGTTCGTAGTGAGGAAGCCGCCCATCGAGTCAAAGAGTCGATAACGGAGTTTCTTGGAGCAGAAGCTAAAGCTCACGGTAAACCGTGAGAAAAGTGCAGCGACAAGAGTGACGGAGCGAGCCTACCTAAGCCATAGCTTCAAGATAGACGGAACCCTTCTGATATCAAAATCGGCACAAGCTCAAATGAAGAAGCGAGTGCGGAAAATAACGAAGCGAAATCGAGGTCGAGAGTTATCGGTAATCATCACCGAGTTAACCCAATACCTACGAGGTTGGCAGCACTACTTCAAGCTCGCCATAGGTCAAAGTGCGATGCAGCGCTTGGACGAATGGATACGGCGTCGGTTGAGATGTTACCGCCTGAAACAGCGCAAACGCAGATACAGCATAGCGACATGGTTACAACGCCAAGGTGTAACAGAGCGAAATGCGTGGAAACTGGCGATGTCTGATAAAGGGTGGTGGCGCTTAGCACTCTCGCCCCAGTTGAATCACGCAATGCCACTCAAATGGTTCGAGGAGAGGGGGCTTTACTCATTGAGAGATGGGTATGAGTCACTAAAGGTATATTCGGAACCGCCGTATGCGACCCACGCTTGTACGGTGGTGTGAGAGGATGGAGGCCGTGAGGCCTCCTCCTACTCGATTTATGAGGTTAGATTTCCCGCGCATCTTCGGCGATGGTCACTTGCAGAGTGATTTCTTGGCCCTTGCGAATCACACCAACATTGGTCGTCGTGCCTGGGCGTAAATCGGTGACAATATCCATCACGCTTTGTCGTCCTTGGATCTTATTGCCATCAATACTGATGATGATGTCTTGTGGCTGAAAGCCTGCTTTGGCTGCTGGTCCGTTTGGATCCACGCCTAGCACCACAATCCCGCCAATGTGCTCATTTCCTAATAAACGCGCGGTGACGGCGTTGATGTCTTGTCCATCAATACCAATGTAGCCGCGAATGACTCGTCCATCAGCGATGATCTTTTGCATGATTTTATCAGCCAGCAAATAAGGAATAGCAAAAGAGATACCGTAGGTTTCCATATCAGTAGCTTGCTGGAAGGAGGCGGTATTGATGCCGACTAACTCTCCGCGAGTATTGACCAAAGCGCCACCAGAGTTACCTTCGTTGATGGCGGCGTCGGTTTGAATAAACGCCTGACGGCCATCTGCACTGATCGAAGAGCGGCCAGTCGCAGAAATAATACCAAATGTGGTGGTTTGGCCTAAGTTGTACGGGTTGCCAATCGCCAAAACGACATCACCGACCTTGGCTTTGTAATTGGGATTTAGCGGAATAACCGGAAAGTTGCTGCCTTCAATACGCAAAATAGCGATGTCGGTGCGGCGGTCTTTCCCCACCAATTGAGCCGCGGCGACCCGACCATCTTGCAAAGCGACCACAATTTGATCCGCCAGCGCAACGACATGATAGTTGGTGATGATGTAGCCCTTTTCGCTGACAATCACCCCAGAGCCCAATCCTTGGGTGGAAAGCTTGCTGCGATCATTTTCTACATATTTTCGGCTGTAAATGTTCACTACCGCTGGCGCAGCATTGTGCACGGCTTGGTTAAAGGAGATTTGCATCGTTGCGGCATCTTGAGGAATCGGATCTAACGGGGTGGTCAAGACTTTACTGCGTAAAGAGGGAACCGCCAGCAACACCAATGCTGCTGTCATCAGCCCCAATAAAATAGAACGCAAAAGAAAGTTCACCATACCCTCTCCACAAAAACGGAACAATTTGCAAACAAGGGTGAAGAATAGCACTACCGACAGAAATAATAAAAGGGCAGCCTATGCAAGACTGCCCTAAGTTAGTGAACTCTCAGTGAGATTAACGAATCACGAGATAGATAGTGCGTTCGCCACGCTGAATATTCAGTGCCAGTACACCGGTTTGTTTTTCCACGATGGCACGGAAATCCGCAAGGTTCTTAACCCGTTGGCGGTTGACTCCAATGATGATGTCATCCTTTTTCAACTGGTAACGGGCAGCCGGTGAATTGTCTGCGACTTCAACCACTTTTACCCCAGCAATGCGGTCTGAGCTGCTAGTATTGGCTAACTCCGCTCCTGCTAGCCCTTCATGCATTTTGTCCGCTTTGGCTTTGGTTTGTTGGGATTCATCCAAGGTGACTTTAAACTCTTTGTCTTTACCATCACGGATAACTCCGAGCTTGATCTCTTTGCCTGCGCCTAGTGTTGCAATTTTGGCTCTTAGTTCAGAGAAGGTTTTAATCTTTTTGCCGTTGAGCGAGACGATAATATCGCCAGCCTTGATGCCTGCCTTATCCGCCGCTGAATCTTCGACCACTTGGCTGACAAACGCTCCTTTGCTTGAGTGATAACCCAAAGCATCGGCAAGTTCTGAGGTGATTTCACCACCTTGCACTCCGAGCATGCCGCGCTTCACTTCACCAAATTCCAGAATCTGATCGGTGAGGTTTTTCATCATGTTCGATGGAATGGCAAAACCGATCCCGACGTTGCCACCGCTCGGGCCTAAGATTGCGGTATTGATACCAATAAGCTCACCGTTCAGATTGACTAGGGCACCACCTGAGTTTCCGCTATTGATGGCGGCATCCGTCTGAATAAAGTTCTCGAAATTTTCGATATTAAGGCCGCTGCGACCAAGCGCAGACACGATTCCAGAGGTGACTGTCTGCCCTAAACCAAAGGGGTTACCGATAGCAACACTAAAGTCTCCGACGCGCAGTTGATCGGAATCGGCAATCTTAATCTCGGTCAGATCCTTAACATCGCTCACTTTCAGCAACGCGATATCCGACATCTCGTCGCCACCTATCAGCTCAGCATCGGCTTCACGGCCATCATACAGTTGTACACGGATGCTATCCGCGCCTTTGATGACGTGATAGTTGGTAACAATGTAACCTTTATCTGCACTGATGATGACACCGGAACCGAGCCCGCGAAAGGGGCGTTTCGCGCACTTGCTCTGTGGGAAAGTCTGGACCGAAGAAAAATTGAAACTGCTCGGGGATGCGTGAGCGTTCGACTTGTTTACCTTCCACCGCAATACTGACGACTGCGGGGGTGACACGTTCAAGCATGGGGGCGAGGCTGGGTAACTCTTGGCTATTCACTGCGGTAGGAAAAGCCGCAATGGCAGGCAAGGGAGCAAGAGCTGAGCTTAAACTCAATGAAAGGGCAGTTAAAACAAGCAAAGGTTTTTTCATCCGATAACTCCTCGTTAATCATGTCTATTGCAAGGGAGATTGGCTCAAACGAATAAGCTTGTTGCTATTCATATTGGCGCCATAAACAGTTTTCAATAGACACTAGTGTGAGTTAGGACTCAAAAACCTTTGAAAAGTTCAGCAGAAAATTTAAGACGCTTTGGCGGTCACGGCGTCAGTTGCGGTTAAGATTTCCTTTTTCTCACCGCTAAAAAGACCGGTTGCCCCGTTGGCGTAATCTTTTGGCTGTTCTGTCATTCCTTCAGATTGTGCCTCAGCGGCGGTTTCATTTTCTGAAGTGATCGCTTTCTTATCAAAAGGATTGTCTTGATCGGGCAAGTTTGGTAGCAAATCAGCTGAAGTTTTGGCCATGTGCTGATACAGCTTACTGTAGTCCTTGCCTAGCGTTTCGAGTAATTCTGCGGTTTGGGCAAAATGATCCGCCAACTCTTGGCGCTGCTGTTCAAGAGCGTATTTTGCTACCTCCAGCTCCTTTTTGACCGATTTTTGTTTCTTGTATTCGGGGGTTGTCAGTCGAGAAATTACAACGCCGACAATTGCACCGACCAGCAAGCCCACGATGGCATACATCCAAGGCATAACAGCTCCTTATAGTTGTTTTAACATGTTTTTTACTGCTTAGTTACACGTATTGCGTGACCATGTTACTATGGGAAAAGTGGTCAATAAAGAAAAATAGCAATACCGAATTCTCATCCTAGTAATTGTATCGCTTTGTCCTGTTTTGGTATGACAACAATGAGCCCATTAGAAAAATACGAACACGATATCGAGCATCAAGGTTTTAAAAAAGATCCTGCTCAATACCAAGCCGTGCGGGCGTTAGACTCGCTTTTTCACCAATTTATCCAATATTCTGCTACGCCAGTTGAAAGTGTGCCTCGCTGGCAACAATGGCTAGGAAAGAAGCCCATTCGTCCTAAGGCTCCTCAAGGGCTATATTTCTGGGGCGGCGTCGGGCGGGGCAAAACCTATCTAATGGATACCTTTTTTGATGCTTTGCCAACCCAGCGTAAGATGCGAGTGCACTTTCACCGTTTCATGTATCGGGTGCATGACGAGTTGAAGAAACTGACTGAAGTGGAGAATCCGTTAGAAAAGGTGGCGGAGCGCTTTAAACAGGAAGCGGACATCGTCTGTTTTGATGAATTCTTTGTTTCCGATATTACCGATGCCATGATCCTTGGTACCTTGATGCAGGAAATGTTCAAAAGAGAGATGATTTTGGTCGCGACGTCTAACATCGAGCCAAAAGATCTCTATCGTAATGGCTTGCAGCGTGCACGTTTTCTACCTGCGATTGAACTGATCGAAACGCATTGTCAGGTGATCAACGTCGATAGCGGCATCGACTATCGGCTAAGAACCTTACAGCAAGCTGAAATTTATCATCACCCGTTAGATGCAGATGCAAGCCGCAATTTGCAACGTTACTATCAACAACTGTCCGGAGATGAGAGTCACAAGCACACCTCAGTCGAAATTAATCATCGCCAGATAGAGGTGATCGAGGCCAGTAATGGCGTGCTGTACGCAACGTTTGCTCAGCTTTGTCAAACGGCAAGAAGTCAGAATGACTACATAGAAATATCAAAGATATATCACACAGTGTTGTTGGCAGACGTTCAGCAGATGGACAACAAAATTGACGATGCGGCTAGGCGTTTTATCGCACTAGTGGATGAGTTCTATGAACGTCACGTCAAACTGATCATTTCTGCCCAAGTGCCGATGGAGATGCTCTACACCCAAGGGCGGCTAGAGTTCGAATTTAAACGGTGTTTGTCTCGCTTAACGGAAATGCAAAGTCATGAGTACCTAGCTAAAGAACACTTGGCTTAGCTTTCAGCCTTTCGAGGAAAATACGCAGAAAAAATTAGTGATTGGGTGCAAAAAAAGGTGATTTTTTCTTCGCCCTTCTCTATAATCCTGCGACCCACCGTTACTGCAGACCTGATTATCGAAGTTATTCGAGATAGAAGGTCGAGAGTGCCAACCGCTCGAAGGGGTGATGACTGGGCTCTTAGACAGTGTGGGAGCACAGCGGTGTGTTCCTTTAAAGTTTAAATTTGAATTAACGGGTTATTATTAGCATGAAAACTTTCGTTGCTAAACCAGAAACTGTAAAACGCGACTGGTATGTTGTAGACGCTGAAGGTAAAACTCTTGGCCGTCTAGCAAGTGAAATTGCATCTCGCCTACGTGGCAAACACAAAGCTGAGTACACTCCACACGTTGACACTGGTGATTACATCATCGTTGTAAACGCGGAGAAAGTTACTGTAACTGGTAACAAAGCTGCAGCAAAAACTTACTACCGTCACACTGAATTCCCTGGTGGTATTAAGTCAATCACTTTTGACAAGCTGATTGTTCGTAAACCAGAAATGGTCATTGAGCTGGCAGTTAAAGGTATGCTACCACGTGGTCCTCTAGGCCGTGCTATGTACCGTAAGCTGAAAGTTTACGCTGGCGCTGAGCACAACCATGTTGCTCAACAACCAAAAGTACTAGACATCTAATTGGGGATTTCGAAAATGGCAGAGAATCAATACTACGGCACTGGCCGTCGCAAAAGCTCAGCTGCACGTGTTTTCATCAAACCAGGCAGCGGCAACATCGTAATCAACAAGCGTGCGCTTGAAGAGTACTTCGGTCGTCCAACTTCTTGCATGGTTGTTAAGCAACCTCTTGAATTGGTAGACATGGTAGAGAAACTAGATCTATACGTAACTGTAAAAGGTGGCGGTATTTCTGGTCAAGCGGGTGCAATCCGTCACGGTATCACTCGTGCTCTAATGGAATACGATGAATCTCTACGTCCTGCTCTACGTGCTGCTGGCTACGTTACTCGTGACGCTCGTTGCGTTGAACGTAAGAAAGTTGGTCTACGTAAAGCACGTCGTCGTCCACAGTTTCTCTAAGCGTTAATTTTACGCTTACAGAGAATTTCTCTTGGATTTATCCATGGAAATTGTGGTTCAAAGCTCGGCTATATGCCGGGCTTTTTGTTTATTTTGAATTAGTTATTCTCCTTTCTTTGTTACACCTCACATCAAATATTTAGAATTTTGCCGCTTTTGTGACGACGTGAGCGATTTACCTCACAAATGTTACAAAAAGGTAGCTTTATCTTGTCAAAAAGTAGGGTTTTATTTATCATTTCTCGTCAATAAATAGAACTAGATTCATATTTTGTTAGCCATGCTCTATTAGCGGAACAATCACGATCCAAAAGGAGCAAATGGGAGAATGTTTGGATGAGCAACGCGCCTTTAAATAACGGCCGCAGGCGTTTTCTGACCGCAACAACCGCAGTGGTTGGTGGGTTGGGGGCAGCTGCCGTCGCCGTTCCTTTTATCAAATCCTGGAATCCGAGTGCCAAAGCGAAAGCAGCGGGTGCGCCGGTGGAAGTGGATATCAGTAAAATTGAAGCCGGTCAGATGATTCGCGTCGAGTGGCAAGGCAAACCTGTTTGGGTTGTACGCCGCACACAAGAAGTTCTGGAAAACCTGAAAACGATTGGTGGTCAACTTCGTGATCCTCAGTCCGAAATGGAACAACAACCAGCTTATGCTCAGAATGAGTTTCGCTCAATTAAGCCTGAGTTCTTCATCGCGGTTGGTTTTTGTACACACTTGGGATGTTCCCCAACGTACTTACCGGATTCTTTCTCAGAGCAAGTTCAAGGGGTTAAATCGGGCTTCTTCTGTCCATGCCATGGTTCTAAGTTTGACATGGCTGGGCGAGTATTCCAGGGCGTTCCAGCTCCATTGAACCTAGTTATTCCTAAACACATGTATTTGAGCGATGACAAGCTACTGATTGGTGTTGACGAGGGAGATGCATAATGCAAGCACTGTTAGATTGGGTTGAGAAACGAATCCCAGCGATGAATGCTTACAAAAAGCATTTGTCCGAATACCCGATGCCAAAGAACTTCAACTTTTGGTACCTTTTTGGTTCTTTAGCCATGCTTGTTCTCGTCAATCAGATCCTAACGGGAATTTGGCTGACGATGAACTACGTTCCTTCGGGTGAAGGTGCGTTTGCTTCAATCGAATACATCATGCGCGATGTGGAGTACGGCTGGTTGTTGCGTTATATGCACTCGACTGGCGCGTCTGCATTCTTCGTCGTCGTTTATCTGCATATGTTCCGTGGCTTGATTTACGGTTCATACCAGAAGCCACGTGAGTTGCTATGGATCTTCGGTATGTTGATCTTTTTGGTGCTAATGGCAGAAGCCTTTATGGGATATCTACTGCCTTGGGGCCAAATGTCTTACTGGGGCGCTCAGGTAATCATTTCGCTGTTTGGTGCGATTCCGGTTATCGGCGATGATCTTACACTGTGGATTCGTGGTGATTACATCATCTCAGGTGCGACGTTAAACCGCTTCTTTGCACTGCACGTTATTGCCTTGCCGATTGTACTGCTACTGCTTATCGTACTGCATATTCTGGCTCTGCACGAAGTAGGGTCTAACAACCCAGACGGTATCGAGACCAAGCTGCCAAAAGGTAAAATGGGCGCGGATTACAAGTCGCAGTTCAAGTTCCATGAATACTACTCAAACAAATACGACATCATCGATTCGATTCCATTCCACCCATATGGAACGGTGAAAGATTTGGTGGGTGTCGCCGGGTTCCTGTTCTTGTTCTGTTACGTGTTGTTCTTTAATCCAGAGATGGGCGGTTACTTCCTTGAGCCACCTAACTTTGAAGCAGCAAACCCACTAAAAACGCCAGAGCATATCGCTCCGGTATGGTACTTCACCCCGTTTTATGCAATTTTGCGTGCGGTACCTGACAAGTTGATTGGTGTCGTTGCAATGGGACTTTCGATTGTCTTCTTGTTCCTACTGCCGTGGTTTGATCGTTGTAAAGTTCGCTCTTACCGTTATCGTAGCAAAATTCATTTGATTAACATCATCCAGTTTACGATCAGCTTTATTGCTCTGGGTATTCTTGGTGCGTTGCCTGCAACCCCGACATACACATTGCTCGCGCAGATCTTTAGCTTAGGTTATTTCATGTTCTTTATTCTCCTGTATGTGTACAGCAAGAACGAAGCAACAAAACCATTACCAGAGAGGGTGACATTCAAATGAAGAAATGGATTGTAATTCTGTTTGCGATGTTGCCATCACTGGCGATGGCGGCGGGTGCTAATGTTCACTTGGATAAGGCAAATGTTGACCTATCCGATCAGGCATCGTTGCAAAACGGCGCAAAACTGTTTATGAACTACTGTTTCGGCTGCCACTCAACGCAATATCAGCGTTATGAGCGTGTTGCAAATGACATCGGTATTCCAACGGATCTGATGAAAGACAACCTGATGTTTAATCCAGAGTCGAAAATTGGTGACTTGATGGTCAATGCCATGCCACCTAAACAAGCGGCAAACTGGTTCGGTGCGCCGCCACCAGATTTGACCTTGGTGGCTCGTGTGCGTGGTGCTGACTGGATTTACACCTACTTACGTTCGTTTTATGTGGATCCATCGCGCCCATTTGGTGTCAACAACATCGTTTTCCCAAGTGTAGGTATGCCTCATGTGCTCGAAGAGTTACAAGGCATTCCAACACCAGTATACGAAACCAAAGTTGTTGACGGCCACGAAGTGCAAGTTGTAGTCGGCACCGAAAGTGACGGTACTGGTGAGCTGAGTAAGGGCGAATACGACAGAGCTGTGCTTGATCTGGTTAACTTCCTCGTTTACTCGGGTGACCCAGTGAAACTTGAGCGTCATAATCTTGGCTGGTGGGTTATGGCCTTCCTTGTGCTGTTTACTATCGTGGTTGTGATGCTGAAGAAAGAGTATTGGCGCGATGTGCATTAATTGTGCTATCATGCTGCGCTAATTCTCAATTTTATTGACAGATCAATGGAGGCTTAGCCTCCATTGTTTTTTTCTATCCTAAGTGTACTGGAGGGCCCATGGCTTTAGCTGCCAATAAACGTTCTGTGATGACTTTATTCTCAAGTGCATCAGATTTGTACAGCCACCAGGTGCGTATTGTTCTGGCTGAGAAAGGGGTAAGTGTTGAGGTTGAACTGGTTGATGAAACCAACTTACCAGCAGAGCTTATCGAGCTAAATCCTTACAAGTCAGTGCCAACTCTGGTGGATCGCGAACTGGCATTGTACGACTCTAAGATCATCATGGAGTACTTGGATGAGCGCTTCCCACACCCGCCATTGATGCCTGTATACCCTGTTGCTCGCGGTAACAGCCGTCTGATGATGTACCGTATCGAACGTAACTGGTATTCATTAGCGGAGAAAGTGGCGAAAGGCAACGGTGAAGAGTCAGAGAAAGCGCGTGTTAAACTGCGTAATGATCTGCTGACATTAGGGCCACTTTTTGGTGAATATGAGTACTTCATGAGTGAAGAGTTCAGCTTGGTCGATTGCTATCTTGCCCCATTATTGTGGCGTTTACCTCAATTGGGTATTGAGCTCGTTGGTCCTGGCTCTAAAGAGATCAAGACTTATATGAACCGTGTTTTTGAACGTGATTCATTCCTCGCTTCTTTGACTGAAGCTGAACGTGAGATGCGTCTGGTTCGTTAAGTTATGGAAATTGCTAATATGACTGCCCGCCGCCCCTATATGCTCCGTGCATTTTATGATTGGCTGGTGGACAACGATCTGACCCCGCATCTGGTGGTTCAGGCGACAATGCCGGGTGTTCGAGTACCGCTTGAGTTTGTTCAAGATGGACAGATCATCTTAAATATTGCGCCAAGAGCAGTAGGCCAGCTTGAACTTGGCAATGAGGCGATTTCGTTCCATGCTCGTTTTAGTGGTCGTCCTCATTCCGTCATCGTACCGCTTCATGCTGTGTTGGCGATTTATGCTCGAGAGAACGGCGCTGGCACCATGTTTGAGCCAGAAGAAGCCTACACCAACGTGACTGGTGAGATTGAAGAAGAGTGGCTTGATGACGTAGATGATTCGGAGTTGTTATTAGATGACCTTGATTCAGACACTGCTTCAACAGAAAACTCTAACGCTGAACCGACTCGACCTAAAGGCAAGCCAAGCTTAAGAGTGGTCAAATAAGCGTTGTCAGGTAAAACAAAAAGCAGCAAACGCTGCTTTTTGACTTTTTATAGCTTGTGATTTATCCGTTACTGCTCTGCGGTTTTCGCGTTGCCATATTCAAAGGCGCGGATCACTTGTTTAACGCCAGAAATGTTGCGAGCGATTTCAGTGGCCTTTTTCGCTTGAGCCTCTGTGACGTAGCCAAACAGAAATACCTCTTTATCTTCGGTAATCACTTTGACTTTTACGCCATTGAGCTCCGATTCGGCCAACAATGCGGATTTGACCTTAGTGGTTATCCAACTGTCGTTACTGATTTCAGAGACACCGAGCGGCGCTTTCACCCGGATCTGATTGTGCAGTACGGTAACCCCTTTAACGTTGCGCGCCTGGCTTTCGAAGCTTGCCCGTTCTTCGGCGCTAGAAGCCTGCCCCATCAAAACCACCGTACCGTTGTATGAACTGGCCACGATTCTGACATTGCCCACATATGGGGCTTTATTGCCGATAGCGGCAATTTCAAACTCGATATTGTTGTCCTGCCAAATCTCTTTGGTGGTTCTGGTATCAGTGACGATATTCGCGGTGGTTGCCGCACCAGCAATAAACAGCCCTGCGCATCCGCTGAGCATCAGGGTTGAGATTAGCAATAGTGAGTAACGCAACATTCTTATTCCTCATGGGTTGGGAAGAGCACCTGATCGATGAGATCGCACAAGCAGTGCAAGGTCACCATATGAACCTCATGGATACGTGCAGTTCGATGGGAGGGAATGCGAATTTCCACATCGTTTTCACCTAAAAGCCCAGCCATTTCTCCGCCATCTTTGCCGGTAAGTGCAATGATCGTCATGTCACGCGTTACCGCAGCTTCCATCGCTTTGATGATGTTTTTACTGTTACCACTGGTGGAAATAGCGAGAAGAATGTCGCCTGGTTGACCAAAAGCGCGCACCTGCTTGGAAAAAATTTCTTGATAGTGATAGTCGTTTCGCCACGGCAGTTAGCGTGGTGTTGTCTGCGGTCAGTGCCATTGCGGGTAGACTTGGCCGTTCGGTTTCAAAGCGGTTAAGCAGACAAGAGACAAATTGTTGGACATTGGCCGCTGAACCGCCGTTGCCGCAGCAGAGAATTTTGTGTCCGTTGAGCAGCGTGGCAACCATCGCTTGCGCGGCATGGGTAATCGCATCGGGCAGTGCTTCTGCCGCTGCAATTTGAATCTGAATACTTTCGGTAAAGCTGTCTTTAATGCTGTCGAGCATTGGTTATCCTTGCGTGATGGCGTTATCTATCCACTGGAGATCGTCGCCATTATTGTGTATTGCAATCACATCAAAGCGGATCGCGGTGTTACAAGCGTTGTATCCGTGTTGGTCTAGCCAAAGATAAGCGGTTTTGAGTAACTTGTTTGCTTTTGCGGCAGAGACCATTTCGGCGGCGTGGCCGTAGTATACGCTTTTCCGGTATTTTACTTCTACAAACACAATGGTTTCACCATCGCGGAAAATAAGGTCAATTTCACCTAATTTAGTGTTGAAGTTTTGTTCAATAAACACCAATCCCTGGCGAATAAGCCAATGCTTTGCCAGGGATTCGTATTGGTCACCGACAGCGCGGCGATTAAAGAGCGCCATGCTCTGACCAACTGATTTCACGCTGCACCACACAATTGTTGTCGATGGTGAGCAGGCCTGTTTTGCCATTGACGGAATGGCCTGGAACCACTTTCATCTGCGGCAACTCTGCCATAAGTTTGTAAGAGTCCATCCCGAGTGCCTGTAAGCGCTTTTGCACATTTGACTGTTCGGGCCACAATTGGTTCATTTGGTTATCCAGCGCTGGGCTTGCGTGGATCAGCAGCGGAATGTCACTGTAAGCAATGCCAGAGAGATCTTCATATTGCTTCTCACCACTGTTACTCATGGAGTTGGAGAACAGTTTCGGCGGCTTAGTGTCTGGGTTTATGGCTACTTCAATAAAGGGTTTAATGAGTGTCAACTCAGAGCTGCGCGCGGCAATGTACACTGCATCGATATCACGGCGGCTGCGTGGTTGAGTTTCCATCGGCACGTTCATCAGACTTTCCATCTGCGCGATGCGCTGCTGGCTCTCTTGCAAACCAAAGACAGAGTTGATGTCTCGTTGTAGCTGGCGTTTGTCACCAAAGTAACTGACTGCGGGATTATCGGCGCTGTATTTTTGCCATTCTTGCTCAAACGCGGCGACTACGCGCTGACCCAATGTGCCTTGAGGTGCCAGAATGAGCGGGTATTTGTAGCCTTCTGCAAACAGATGTTTCGCCGCTTGCGCGACCTCTTGTTCTGGCGAGAGAGCGACGTAGCAGACGCCCGTGCCCGCTTGAATGGTATCGGGGATGTTCAATGCCAAAGATGGTATTTGTGTCTTTCCATTTTCATCTTGCAGCTCTTGCTGTAAAGCTTCGATCATCTCTTTGCGCAGTGGCCCAACGACAAAATCGATTTGCTCATCAATCAGGCGCTGCTTGATTTGCTTGGCTTGGTAGAGATTGGTATCAATCACGGTCAAGGTGGCACTTGGATCGCGACCGCTGTCATTCATCATGGCAAAAATGAAGCCGTCACGAACCAGTTGCGCTTGTTTCGCGAACTTGCCGCTGAGTGGCAGAAGCAAAGCAGTATTGACCGGTTTGATTATCTCCAGTGCCAAAATCGATTGGATTTCAGCTGGGGTATAAATCGCGGCCGGATGATTTGGGTTTCTCAGCAAACCAATGCTCTAGGGTATTTTTTAGCTGAGGAATATTCCCCGCCATGTTTTTCATGTAAATCGCCAATTGCAGCCAGCCGTCCAGTACTTCTTCATCGGATTCGGTATGCAGTTGCGTGATTTCGTACTGTGAATAACGGCTGAAATTGGCCCAAATCTGTTCCGCGATGGCACTTTTTTGCTCTTCTGGTACGTATTGACTGAGCGCGACCCATTGGCGGTTGGCTTCAAAAGGGCGCTCAAGCGCTTGAAACGCTTGCGCGCGCAGAGTGTAGTACTCTTGCCATTGGCTGTCGGCCAGTGTCCACCATGCTTTGAAGTTGAGCAGCTCGGTGATCAAGCGAGGTTGATTTTTCTTTTGATGGTAAGTAGCTCGGGCAAGTTGCCATTCGGCTTGCTGTTGCTCGCTCATGGGCAGACGAGCTAAGCGCTGGATCAGTAAATCGGCTTGCTCTAACTGATTGGCCTGCAATGCCGCTTTGGTGGCCATAATTAGCCAGTCGGTTTGCAAACTGCCTTGGCTGCTGTCGGCATTGATAACGTAAGCTTCAACGGACTGGCTCGGCTCAAGGGTAATGTCAACACTGGTCGGCATCTTCGGCGCTGAAGAACAGGCCGCTAAGGTAATTGCCAGTGCAACAGGGGTGAGTAGGCGTGGTACACTGAGTCTCTTATGGTTAATCATTGCCGTGAGTTCTCTATAATTCCGTACAAAATTGTCTCTATCTTAATCGTTGAAGTGATGGTAAACAAATGACAGATAAAAATAACTTACCCGCCACGGGTGCCACCCTCTACATTGTTCCGACTCCAATTGGGAACTTGGGGGACATCACCCATCGTGCCATCGAAGTGCTATCAACGGTCGATCTCATCGCGGCCGAAGATACACGTCATACAGGTAAATTGTTGTCTCACTTCAATATTCAAACTAAAACCTTTGCCTTGCATGATCACAATGAACAGCAAAAAGCACAGGTGCTGGTCGATAAACTGCTCGCTGGGCAAAACATCGCTTTGGTCTCTGATGCAGGGACGCCACTGATCAGTGACCCAGGGTATCATCTGGTTTCACAATGTCGTCAGGCCGGCGTTAAAGTTGTGCCCCTGCCTGGTCCTTGCGCGGTCATTACCGCTTTGTCTGCATCGGGCTTACCTTCAGATCGATTCAGTTTCGAAGGTTTCCTACCTGCCAAAAGTAAAGGCCGTAAGGATAAATTGCTTGAGATTGCAAAGGTAGAGCGTACCTGTATTTTTTATGAGTCACCACACCGAATCATCGACTCACTGCACGATATGCTGGAAATCCTTGGGCCAAATCGTGAAGTGGTGCTGGCGCGAGAGCTGACTAAAACTTTTGAAACCATCCAAGGAATGCCGTTGGGTGATCTGGTTGATTGGGTGAAAAGCGATGAAAACCAGCAGAAAGGCGAAATGGCGTTATTGATCCATGGTTACCGTGACAGTGCAGAAGATGGCTTGCCGGAAGAAGCGCTGCGCGCATTGACCATTTTGCTGAAAGAGTTGCCGCTTAAACGTGCCGCAGCCATGGTCGCGGAAATTTACAACGTGAAGAAAAATGCCTTGTACAAATGGGGCTTGGAAAATCTCGACCAGTAATGGTTCATGCCATTTGGCGAGTCGGTTGTGCAAATGAGCGCTAATTTGCGCCGATAATGTGATCTGACTAGACACCTTAGTGAGAACGCTATACAATCCGCCCTCGGAGCTGACTGGGTAGTCGCTGCTTTGTTGATGTCCTTAGGGAGACTGACAAAGGGGAGGAAAGTCCGGGCTTCACAGAGCAAGGTGCCAGGTAACGCCTGGGGGGCGCAAGCCTACGACAAGTGCAGCAGAGAGAAGACCGCCGATGGCCCTTTTTTCGTTCGAGAAAGGGGATCAGGTAAGGGTGAAAGGGTGCGGTAAGAGCGCACCGGACGACTAGTAATAGTTCGTAGCAGGGTAAACTCCACCTGAAGCAAGACCAAATAGGCCTCCACATTGCGTTGCTCGCGTAAGGAGGCGGGTAGGTTGCTCGAGCCAGTGAGTGATTGCTGGCCTAGACGAATGGCTACCGCCGCGCAAGCGGAACAGAACCCGGCTTATGTGTCGGCTCCACCTCTTTAAACCCATCATTACTTGTTAATGATGGGTTTTTTGCTTTTTATTGACGTATTTTATTCACCAACCCATAAACTTGGCGCTATATCACGCCTAGGCCCAGTCTAGTAGTGGCGCTGATGATGGAAATCAGTACACTAATGATTCGCCGCCCAAGGCTTAGCACATTCAACGAGAAGACCATGACCAACACATTCCAGCACATCTCCGTATTACTCAATGAATCGATCGACGGCTTAGCGATCAAGCCCGACGGGATTTACATTGATGGAACGTTTGGCCGCGGTGGTCACAGTCGGACCATTTTATCGCGCTTGGGCGAAAATGGCCGCCTTTACAGTATCGATCGCGATCCGCAGGCGATTGCTGAAGCGGGCAAAATTGACGATCCACGTTTCACCATTATCCATGGCCCATTTTCTGGCATGGCCAAGTACGCTGAACAGTATGATTTAGTCGGCAAGGTGGATGGTGTTTTACTCGATTTAGGCGTTTCCTCCCCCCAACTGGACGACGCTGAACGCGGCTTTAGCTTTATGAAAGATGGCCCACTCGACATGCGTATGGATCCCACGTCGGGCATTCCAGTCTCGCAGTGGTTGCTTGAAGCGGATCTTGATGACATCACGTGGGTGATCCGCGAGTTCGGCGAAGACAAACATGCCCGCCGCATCGCCAAAGCGATCGTCGCTCATCGGGAAAATGAAGAGAAAGAGCCACTAACACGTACGTCACATCTGGCCAAATTGATCTCTGAAGCGGCGCCAAAAAGTTTCAAAGAGAAAAAACACCCAGCGACGCGCACATTCCAAGCTTTTCGCATCTACATCAACAGTGAGTTGGAAGAGATCGACACCGCATTAAAAGGCG
This sequence comes from Vibrio cidicii, assembly GCF_009763805.1. Lineage (NCBI taxonomy): Bacteria > Pseudomonadati > Pseudomonadota > Gammaproteobacteria > Vibrionales > Vibrionaceae > Vibrio > Vibrio cidicii. The sequence continues at coordinate 3,350,569 of NZ_CP046804.1, forward strand.
CAGCATCGATCTTGGCTCCACAAGGGCGTTTGTCGGTCATCAGCTTTCATTCGCTGGAAGATCGCATGGTGAAACGTTTCATGCGTAAAGAGAGCAAAGGGCCAGAAGTGCCTTACGGTATCCCGATGACCGAAGCGCAAATTCAAGCATTAGGCTCGGCGAATATGAAAACGGTTGGTAAAGCGATTATGCCAACGGAAGCGGAAATTGAGATGAACCCTCGCTCGCGTAGTTCGGTTCTTCGTATTGCTGAAAAACTCTGATTCATGGCAAAGCGCACGCCCAATCTCGCCAAATTAATTTTGATCGACTTACTCACTGTAGGTCGGGTGCCGCTTTTGCTGCTGCTGTGCATTTTTGCGACGGCAATGGCCGTGGTCTTTGCCACGCACCACACTCGTCAAGCGATCACCTTTAAAGATCAAACCTTGCAAGAGCGCGAGCATCTCGACAGTGAGTGGCGTAACTTAATGCTGGAAGAGACGGCACTGGCTGAGCACAGCCGAGTACAGGAAACTGGCGAAGAAAGAGTTGGAAATGCGTCGTCCGGATGGTGACAAAGAAGTGGTGATCAATCTGAAATGATGGCGAAAAAGAGCAAAAGTAAACTTCAGTCGTCAGAGAAAGAGCAAGCGAGCCCGGTACTGATCCGTTGGCGCTTCCATCTGGTGCTGTTTTTTGTCTTCTTGGCGTTTGCAGCTTTGGTGGCACGTTTGGCGCTGATCCAAGTGGTGGAGCCTGATAACCTGATTCGTGAAGGGGATTTGCGTTCGATTCGCGTCAAAGCGCTGCCTTCTGCGCGAGGGATCATTTCGGATAGAAATGGCGAGCCGCTGGCGGTGAGTGTCCCGGTGGAAGCCGTGTGGGCCGATCCGGTGACCATTTTCAAAGAAAATGGCTTGGATAACCCGCAGCGATGGTATGCGTTAGCGGATGTACTTGGGCTTGAGCGTGACGAATTGATCGAGCGAATTCGCCGTAATGAAACTCGGCGCTTTATCTACTTGCAGCGTCAAGTCAGCCCTGCGATGGCCAACTATATTCGCGAGCTGAAATTGCCGGGCGTGGGGCTGAAAGAAGAGTCTCGCCGCTATTATCCCGCCGGAGAAGTGAGTGCACACTTAGTGGGCGTGACTGGTATTGACGGCCACGGCTTGGAAGGGGTTGAGCGCAGTTACGACAATTGGCTGACGGGCGAAGCGGGGAAACAGACCATCCGGAAAGATCGCTATGGTCGCGTGGTGGAAAACATTGCGCTGGAAGAGCGTCAAGAGGGCAAACCGCTCAATCTGACCATTGATCAACGTTTGCAAGCTATTGCCTATCGCGCCATCAAACAAGCGGTGGCGGATCATCGCGCGACGTCGGGGTCGGCAGTCATGTTAGATGTCAAAACAGGCGCGGTACTGGCGATGGTCAACGCCCCATCTTACAACCCTAATAACCGCAGTGATTGGCAAAGTTATAAAATGCGCAATCGCGTGATTACTGACTCTTTGGAGCCTGGCTCGACCGTCAAACCGTTTGTTATTCTCGCGGCACTGGAAAACGGCGTTGCGACGAAAGATACCGTAATTGATACGGGCAACGGCATTTTGCAAGTGGGAGGCAGCCGAGTACGTGATGTCTCGAAAGTCGGTAAGGCCAATCTCACCGAAATCCTCAAAAAATCCAGTAATATCGGCGTGACGAAACTATCGATGGAGATGCCGATTGAGGCACTACTTGGAATGTATAACTCGGTCGGTTTAGGCGAGCTATCCGGGCTGAACTTAGTGGGGGAAGTGACGGGTATTTTCCCCACGCGTACGCGCTGGTCACCGATTGAACGCGCTACGCTCGCTTTTGGCTATGGCTTGTCTGTGACACCAATCCAGTTGGCGCACGCCTATGCGACTTTAGGTAACGAAGGCAAATATGAGCCGATCCACATTATCGAAAGTCATGAACGCGACATGGCCAAGCAGGTGGTGTCGCAAAAGCATGCACGAGAAGTGCTGAATATGTTGGAAACCGTGACGCAAAAAGGCGGCTCGGCCCGTCGTGCGGCTGTACCCGGCTATCGGGTCGGGGCGAAAACCGGCACCTCGCGTAAAGCGAGCGCGGGTGGATACAGTGATGAATACATCACCTATACCGCCGGCGTTGCGCCAGTGAGCGATCCGCGCATTGCGCTGGTGGTGGTGGTGAACGAGCCGCAGGGTGATGATTACTACGGTGGCTCGGTCGCTTCGCCAGTCTTTTCCGAAATTATGAAAGGGGCGCTGCAAATCTTAAATGTCGCTCCAGATGAAAACCAGTTCCAGAATTAACTGAATACCTGAGCTTAGCTCGGAGAATTGAAACCATGACAACATCCATCAGTTTGGCCAGCTTGTTATCGCCTTGGGCGATTTATCCAGAGCTCAATGCCGTAACGGTCACTTCCCTTGAGTTGGACAGCCGCAAGATTCGTGCTGGGGATACCTTCGTCGCGATGATTGGCCAGCAAACCGACGGTCGCCGTTTTATCGATACTGCCATCGCCAATGGTGCCAACGCGGTGATCGCCAGTGCTTGTTCTCAACATTCACACGCCAGTTTGGAGTACCGAGGCGATGTGCCCGTGGTGTATGTCGAGCAGCTCGATATGCAGCTTTCGGCCATTGCCGGGAAACTCTATCCACATCCGCAGATGCGTTTGATTGGCGTGACGGGCACCAACGGTAAAACCACCATCACGCAATTGATCGCTCAGTGGCTACAACTGCTCGGTGAGTCGGCGGCGGTGATGGGGACAACAGGCAATGGTTTTCTGCATAACTTGCAGCCTGCCGCCAATACCACAGGTAGCGCGGTCGAAGTGCAAAAAACGTTAGCGACGCTAGCGCAGCAAGGTGCACAAACTACCGCTTTGGAAGTCTCTTCTCACGGCTTAGTGCAAGGGCGAGTGAAAGATCTCAACTTTGCCGCTGGTGTGTTTACTAACTTAAGTCGTGACCACCTCGATTACCACGGCACTATGGAGGCTTATGCACAGGCCAAGATGAGCCTGTTTACTGAACATCAATGCCAGCAAGCGATTGTCAATATCGATGATCCGATTGGCGCTCAATGGTTTGCCGAGCTTGAGCGCGGTATTGCTGTCTCGCTGCAGCCACAAACGTCCGCAGAGCGCACCCTTTGGGCAACGCTTGTTGACTACGCGCAAAGCGGCATCACGCTTGAGTTTGATGGCTGTTTCGGTACAGGCCGTTTTCAAGCGCCGCTGATCGGCGAGTTTAATGCCACCAATTTGATGCTGGCACTGGCCACCTTGCTCAGTCTCGGCTTTGATAAACAAGCGCTGCTCGATAGTGCGGTCCAATTGCAACCCGTGCTTGGTCGTATGGAGCTTTTCCAAGCTCCGGGCCGAGCTAAAGTGGTGGTGGATTATGCTCACACGCCCGACGCTCTGGAAAAAGCCTTGCAAGCGCTGCGCGTACATTGTCAGGGCAAACTTTGGGCCATTTTTGGTTGCGGTGGTGACCGAGACAAAGGCAAACGGCCGATGATGGCGGAAATCGCCGAGCGGCTGGGGGATCGTGTTATCCTCACCGATGACAATCCACGCAGTGAAGATGCCTCGCAGATCATCGCCGATATGTTAGCAGGTCTTGCCTCGCCGCAGTTGGCGATTGTGGAGCATGATCGCTTCAAAGCGCTGCAACACGCCTTGCAGCACGCCCATGCCGACGACATCATTTTATTGGCGGGCAAAGGGCACGAAGATTACCAAGTGTTATCCCATCAGACGATTCACTATTCTGATCGTGAATCGGCGCAGCAACTTTTAGGAATTCAGCCATGCTAGACACCACGCTTAGCCATTTGGCTCAGCTCACCGAAGGCCAGCTTATCGGTGAGGATGCCCTTTTTTCCAGTGTTTCCACCGACACCCGCCACATCGAAAAAGGGGCGCTGTTTGTTGCCTTAGTGGGAGAGCGGTTCGACGCGCACCATTTTTGCCAGCAAGCGTTGCAGGCTGGCGCAAGTGCTTTATTAGTGGAACGCGCTCTCGAAACTGCCTGTTGCGCAAGTGGTTGTCCAAGACACGAAATTGGCGCTCGGCCAGTTGGCGGCCGATGTGCATCAGCGCTGCCAGACGGCGACGGTGGCGATCACCGGAAGCTGCGGAAAAACCACCGTCAAAGAGATGAGCGCCAGTATTTTGCAGCAAAAAGGCAAGGTACTGTTTACCGCCGGTAATTTTAACAACGACATCGGCGTGCCGCTTACGCTGCTGCGCTCACAAGAAGATGATGACTACGCGGTGATTGAGTTGGGTGCCAACCACATTGGCGAGATTGCTTACACCACCCGTTTAGTCAAACCGCAAATTGCGCTGGTCAATAACGTGGCGGCCGCGCATCTGGAAGGCTTTGGCTCGATTGACGGTGTGAAGCAGGCGAAAGGTGAAATCTATCAAGGGCTTGCTGCAGGCGATGTGGCAGTGGTCAACCTAGATAGTAATGGCGGAGAGGCTTGGCAATCGGTGTTGGCCGATAAAAAAGTCGTGACCTTCTCGGCGCACGATCCAAATGCCGACTTTTATGCCTCTGACGTTCATCTCAATGAAGAGGGCCAAGCAAGGTTTGTTTTGCACACGCCAAAGCAAGCTTTACCTATTTCATTGGGGATTATTGGTCAGCATAACGTCAGTAATGCGATTGCGGCTTCGATCATCGCGCTGCATTTTGGTGCGAGTGAGCAAGAAATTCAGGCAGGGCTGCGCAATTTGATGCCAGTAAAAGGCCGCGTGGATGTCCAACGTCTCACCGATAAGATTAAACTCATCGATGACAGCTATAATGCCAGCGTCCCCGCGATGAAAGCGGCCGTGGATCTGTTGGCGAGCTTTTCAGGTACGCGCTGGCTAATTTTAGGCTACATGGCCGAATTGGGGGATGAAAGTCTTGCACTTCATCGTCAAGTCGGTGAACATGCTGCCCCATTTGGTTTTGAGCACGTTCTTACTTTTGGTGAGGACACACGAATTATTAGCGATCTGTGTCAGGGGCTTCACTTCTCTGACCATAGCGCCATGATCGATTATATCAAGCAGCATCTCGTTTCTGACACCGAATCGAGCCATACCTTATTGGTAAAAGGGGCGAACTCGGCTGGCATGAGCAAGGTTGTGGTTGCTTTGAAGGAGAACTTTAAATGATTATTTGGCTTGCCGAGCTGCTACAGCCATATTTTTCTTTTTTCCGTTTGTTTGAATACTTGTCGTTTCGCGCCATATTAAGTGTCCTAACGGCGCTTTGCCTCTCGCTTTGGATGGGGCCCAAGATGATCAAACGGCTGCAACTGCTGCAAATTGGTCAAGTGGTGCGCAATGAAGGGCCAGAGTCCCATTTCAGTAAGCGTGGTACCCCGACCATGGGCGGAATCATGATCCTAGCGGCAATCACGGTTACGGTATTGTTGTGGGCGAACCTCTCGAACCCCTATGTGTGGGCGGTGCTAGCTGTGTTGCTTGGTTATGGCGCAGTTGGCTTTGCCGACGATTATCGTAAAGTGGTGCGCAAAAACACCGATGGCTTGATTGCTCGTTGGAAGTATTTCTGGCAGTCGGCGATTGCGCTCGTTGTGGCGTTTGCTCTGTACGCGTATGGCAAAGACACCGCTGCCACTCAGTTAGTGGTGCCCTTTTTCAAAGATGTGATGCCGCAGCTTGGCTTAATGTACGTCATTCTCACCTATTTTGTGATTGTCGGAACCGGAAACGCGGTCAATTTGACCGATGGATTAGATGGCTTGGCCATCATGCCCACCGTACTGGTATCAGCCGGGTTTGCCGTGATTGCTTGGGCGACTGGTAACGTCAACTTCGCTCAATATCTGCATATTCCGTATCTGCCGCATGCCTCTGAGCTGGTGGTGGTGTGTACCGCGATGGTGGGCGCCGGGCTGGGCTTTCTGTGGTTTAACACCTACCCAGCCCAAGTATTTATGGGCGATGTCGGCTCGTTAGCGCTTGGTGGTGCACTGGGCACCATCGCCGTATTGGTGCGTCAAGAGCTGGTGTTGGTGATCATGGGCGGTGTGTTTGTGATGGAAACCCTGTCGGTCATTCTTCAGGTTGGCTCATACAAGTTACGTGGCCAGCGTATTTTCCGCATGGCACCGATTCACCATCACTACGAATTAAAAGGTTGGCCAGAGCCGCGCGTGATCGTGCGCTTTTGGATCATCTCTATTGTTTTGGTCTTGATTGGTCTTGCGACGTTGAAAGTGCGTTAAGCGCCGTCTCGCCGCACAATTACAGTGTGAAAGAATATGGAACGTTGGCAATCGATAAAGAATGTGGTGGTGGTAGGGCTCGGAATAACCGGGCTCTCTGTCGTTAAACACCTGAGAAAAACACAACCTCAGTTGCAGCTTAAGGTGATGGATACTCGCCCAACGCCCCCGGGGGCAGACAAACTGCCAGCAGGCGTTGAGCTACATACGGGGGGCTGGAATGACGCTTGGCTGAGCCAAGCCGATCTGGTGGTCACCAATCCCGGAATCGCTTTAGCAACCCCACAGATTCAGGCCGTGCTTGCGAAAGGTACGCCCGTGGTTGGTGACATTGAGCTGTTTGCCTGGGCGGCAGACAAGCCAGTGCTGGCGATTACCGGTTCCAACGGCAAAAGTACCGTCACTGATCTGTGTGGTGTGATGGCCAATGCCTGCGGATTGAAAGCAGCCATCGGTGGCAACATTGGTGTACCTGCTCTTGATTTGTTGCAACAAGAGGCCGAACTCTACGTGCTGGAGTTGTCGAGTTTTCAGTTGGAAACCACTGCCAGTTTGTCACTGGTGGCGGCGGCGTTTCTCAATCTTTCCGAAGATCACATGGATCGCTATCAGGGCATGGACGATTATCGCCAAGCCAAACTGCGCATTTTCCAACATGCGCAAACCGCCATCGTCAATCGTGATGATGTGCAAACTTATCCGCTCTCGCCGATGCCATTGCTCTCGTTTGGCTCTGATGCTGAAGAATTTGGCTTAATCACTTGGCAAGGTCAGTCATGGTTGGCGCAAAACGGTCAGCCCATCTTGCCAAGCAGCGAGTTAAAACTGGTGGGGCAGCATAACGTGGCGAACGTGTTGGTCGTGCTAGCGCTACTAAGCGCGGCAGGAATTGACTATCGGAAAGGGCTAGAGGCGCTCAAGTCTTACACCGGGTTGACACACCGGTGTCAGGTTGTCGCCGATAATCGCGGCATTAAGTGGGTCAATGATTCGAAAGCGACTAATCTGGCCAGCACTCAAGCGGCCTTGTCGGGCTTGCACTGCACGGGCAAGCTCTATCTGTTGGTCGGTGGCGACGGCAAAGGGGCCGATTTTTCACCGTTAGCCCCTGTTTTGGCTAATTTGCCCGTCGAACTCTGCTGTTTTGGTGCGGATGGCGATAAGTTTATGCCTTTACATCCGTCAGCCAAACGCTTTGAACGGATGGAAGATGTGATTGAGCAGATATCTGCGCAATTGCAATCGGGAGATATGGTGATGCTTTCGCCAGCCTGTGCTAGTTTTGACCAGTTCAGTAACTTTGTGGCGCGCGGCGATCGATTCGCTGAACTGGCGCGCCAGTACGCATAGCAATAGGTTCACCGTTTGGTCAAGGCAGCACATTTCAGAACAACTCTGCTCCGATGGTTTGGTCACAGCGCACCAGAGGCGCTGTTTGACCGCCAACTGGTGTGGATCGCGCTCAGTTTAATGTTGATCGGGCTGGTGATGGTCACGTCGGCCTCTTTCCCGATCAGCTCGCGGCTGACGGATCAACCGTTTCACTTTATGTTTCGCCATGCCACGTTTCTTTTTCTGGCATTGGTCACGTCGGCGGTGGTGTTACAAGTGCCGTTGGACAAGTGGCAGCGCTATAGCCCGTATTTGCTTGGCCTCTCTTTCACTCTGCTTGTGGTTGTGTTGCTGGCGGGGAAATCGGTCAACGGTGCATCGCGCTGGATCCCGCTAGGGCTGTTTAACCTTCAGCCGGCGGAAGTCGCCAAACTGTCGCTGTTTATCTTTATGTCCAGTTATCTGGTGCGTAAACAGGATGAAGTGAGAGCGACTTTTTTTGGCGGCTTCATGAAACCGATCATGGTGTTTGCGGCGTTGGCGGTGTTGCTGTTAGGTCAGCCGGATTTAGGCACAGTAGTGGTGATGCTGGTGACACTGTTTGGCATGTTGTTTATTGCCGGGGCAAAGCTGAGCCAGTTTCTCGCCTTAATGGTGGCGGGCGTCAGCGCGGTCGTTGGACTTATCCTGATAGAGCCATACCGAGTGCGCCGAGTGACGTCGTTTCTTGACCCGTGGGAAGACCCGTTTGGCAGTGGCTACCAGTTAACGCAATCCTTGATGGCATTCGGCCGTGGCGAATGGTTTGGTCAGGGCTTAGGTAACTCGATTCAAAAACTTGAGTACTTGCCAGAGGCTCATACCGACTTTGTCTTTGCGGTGATGGCCGAAGAGTTGGGTTTCATTGGCGTGGTGCTGGTGTTGATGCTGATCTTCAGCCTAGTGCTGAAAGCGGTATTCATTGGTAAGAAAGCCTTTGAGCATCAGTTCCAGTTTGGCGGTTATCTCGCTTTTGGTATCGGTATCTGGTTTGCCTTTCAAACTTTAATCAACGTTGGTGCGGCCGCGGGGATGGTACCAACCAAAGGCTTAACCTTGCCTTTGATCAGTTACGGTGGCTCGAGTTTGATTATTATGTCGGTGGCGGTGTCAATACTGCTGCGAATTGACCATGAATGTCGGCTGATGCCAGCCGTGAAAAAAGCAGAGTCACAAACACAAGATGAAAAAGAATAAACGACTGATGGTAATGGCCGGCGGAAACCGGTGGACACGTGTTCCCGGGTTTGGCTGTTGCCAAAAAACTTCAGCAACAGGGCTGGGAAATCCGTTGGCTGGGCACGGCTGATCGCATGGAAGCCGAATTGGTGCCGAAACACGGCATTGAGATCGATTTTATTAAAGTCAAAGGACTGCGTGGTCAAGGATGGAAGCGTCTATTGGTTGCGCCGTTGCAAATCATCAACGCTATTTTACAAGCGAAAGCCCACATTAAAGCGTGGCAGCCGGATGCGGTGCTGGGAATGGGCGGCTACGTCAGTGGCCCTGGCGGCATCGCGGCATGGCTATCCGGCATTCCAGTGGTGCTGCATGAACAGAACGCGGTGGCGGGTTTAACCAATCAATGGCTGGCTAAAATTGCCAAAAAAGTGTTCCAAGCTTTTCCGGGCGCATTTCCACACGCAGATGTGGTCGGCAACCCGGTACGTGATGATGTGGTTGCTCTCGCTGAGCCGCTACAACGCATGCAAAACCGCCAAGGGCCAATCCGCATTTTGGTGATGGGCGGCAGCCAGGGCGCGCGCATTCTCAATCAAACTCTCCCTGCTGTTATGGCGACCTTAGGTAGCGGCTTTGAGATTCGCCATCAAGCTGGAAAAGGCAATGCGCAAGAGGTCGAACAAGCCTACCAACAAGCGGGCGTCAAACACGCACAAGTGAGTGAGTTTATCGACGATGTAGCCGCCGAATACGCATGGGCGGATCTGTTGGTGTGCCGCTCTGGTGCGTTGACGGTATCTGAAGTTTCTGCCGCGGGCGTGGCAGCCATTTTTATCCCGTTTATGCATAAAGATCGCCAACAAGCGTTGAACGCAGACCATCTGGTCGCCTGCGGCGCAGCGAAGATGATTGAGCAACCACAGTTGAGTGTGGAAAAACTGGTGGTGGAGATACAGCCTCTGGATCGCAACCGTTTACTTGCGATGGCAATAAAGGCCAGAGCCGCGGCACAGACCAACGCAGACCAAGTGGTTGCAGACGCGATCATCGCGCTAACCAATAAGAATTAAAGAGTAGAGATCAATGACGATTCAACATACGCAAGATTTAGCCCAAATCCGAGCCATGGTGCCAGAGATGCGCCGTGTGAAGTCTATCCACTTCATTGGAATTGGTGGCGCGGGGATGAGCGGCATCGCGGAAGTCCTCTTGAATGAAGGCTACCAAATCACCGGCTCTGACATAGCAGAAAATGCGGTGACTGAACGTTTGGCGCAAAAAGGGGCCAAGGTATTTATTGGCCACCAAGCCAGTAATATTGACCAAGCGAGTGTCGTGGTGGTTTCAACGGCCATCAACGAGGCGAATCCAGAAGTGAAAGCCGCTCGTGAAGCGCGTATTCCGATTGTGCGCCGTGCTGAAATGCTGGCGGAGCTGATGCGTTTTCGTCATGGCATTGCCGTTGCGGGCACGCACGGCAAAACCACCACCACGGCGTTAGTGACACAAATTTACTCAGAAGCGGGGCTCGATCCGACGTTTGTCAACGGCGGATTAGTTAAAAGCGCAGGCACCAACGCGCGCTTAGGCTCCAGCCGCATCTTGATCGCCGAAGCCGATGAAAGCGATGCCTCTTTTTTGCACTTGCAGCCGATGGTCAGCATCGTCACCAATATTGAAGCCGATCATATGGACACCTATGGCGGTGATTTTGAAACATTGAAGCAGACTTTCATCGATTTCCTACACAATTTACCGTTTTACGGACAGGCGATAGTCTGCATTGATGATCCGGTGATTCGCGAGTTGATCCCAAGAATTAGCCGCCAAGTGATCACCTATGGTTTTTCACCAGACGCCGACGTGCGTATTGAAAACTATCGCCAAGATGGGCAGCAAGGCAAATTTACCGTGGTGCGTAAAGATCGCGCTAATCTGGAAATTACCTTGAACATTCCAGGGCGCCATAATGCGCTCAACGCTTCAGCGGCGATTGCGGTGGCAACCGAAGACGATATTAGCGATGACGCGATCTTAGCCGCAATGATTGGCACGCAAGGAACCGGTCGTCGTTTTGAGCACCTTGGCGAATTTGAGACGGGCAACGGCAGCGCCATGCTGGTGGATGACTATGGTCATCACCCAACTGAGGTCGGCGTGACGATCAACGCCGCGCGCAATGGCTGGCAAGAGAAACGCCTAGTGATGATTTTTCAGCCGCATCGCTACAGCCGTACTCGTGATCTCTATGATGACTTTGCCAATGTGCTGGAGCAGGTCGATGTACTGATTATGCTGGATGTCTATGCCGCCGGAGAAAAGCCGATCGCGGGAGCCGATGGTCGTGCGCTCTGTCGTACCATTCGCAGCCGTGGCAAATTGGATCCGATTTTCGTTCCCGACTCGGCCCAGCTACCGTCAGTGCTTGCGAATGTGCTGCAAGATGGTGATCTGGTGCTGGCGCAAGGGGCTGGTGATGTTGGTAAAGTCGCTAGACATCTCGCCGCTTTGGAACTGAATATCGCCAAAATGAAATCATTGTCATAAATGGTGGGTATAAATACACAGAGCCGAACGAGGATCGCGGATTTCCGATAACTTGGTTGCGATTTCTTATTATCAGTATTTGATAGTTTATCAGAGCTCAGTATAATCCCAAGGTTAAAGTGCTTGCTTTTCGTATCGTGAATATTCAGAGAGAAAAGTCTAAATAAACTCAGTCAGGAAGCGCAAACTTTGACGGAACTGACAGTCGATGACGTTGAATTTCAACGTGAAAATCGAATAAATAAAACGCCTCATATTATTGGCGCTCTGTTTTTGGCCGTCGTTGTTACGTTAATTGGCTCGATTTTATATTCAACATTAAGTTGGATGTGGGACGATCAGCGTCTGCCGTTGTCAAAAATGATCCTACAAGGTGATTTGCGCTATGTAACACAAGAAGATGTGCAGCGTGCGCTCGCTCGTATTGATCACATCGGCACTTTTATGTCGCAAGATGTTGATGTGTTGCAACAAAGTGTAGAAGCATTGCCTTGGGTTGCTCATGCCGCCGTTCGTAAGCAGTGGCCAGATACAGTCAAAGTGTATCTGACGGAACATAGAGCCGAAGCCATTTGGAATGGTAACGCACTGCTTAATGAACATGGCATGGTTTTTGATGGTGATATTGCCCAATTAACAGAAGATAAAGTGAAACTTTATGGTCCAGTCGCTAGCGGTCCGGAAGTGCTCAATGTCTATCGGGAAATTAGCCCCGAGTTCGCAAAATTGGATTTGTCGATATCATCGCTAGTGCTCAATGATCGTAGAGCTTGGCAAATTATTCTGGATAACGGTATTCGGCTAGAGCTTGGCAAAGAATCGTTAGCGGAACGCGTAGCGAGGTTTTTCTCGCTCTACCGCCAGCTAGGTAGTAAGGCGGAGAAGGTCAGCTATGTCGACCTCAGGTATGATACGGGAGCCGCAGTTGGTTGGTTCCCAGAACAAGAGTTAGGACAAGAGAATACAGATGACTAAGACCGCGGATGATAATCTTATTGTTGGTCTTGATATAGGCACTGCAAGCGTATTAGCTCTGGTAGGTGAAATACTACCTGATGGTCAAATCAATATCATAGGTGCGGGAAGTAGCCCGTCGCGTGGTATGGATAAAGGCGGCGTGAATGATCTTGAATCTGTGGTGAAATCGGTACAGAGGGCGATTGATCAGGCCGAATTAATGGCTGAGTGCCAAATCAGCAACGTATTTATCTCTTTGTCGGGAAAACATATTGCCAGCCGTATCGAAAAAGGTATGGGAACAATATCTGACGAAGAAGTCTCACAGGAAGATATGGATCGTGCTATACATACTGCAAAATCCATAAAAATCGGTGATGAACAGCGTATCTTGCATGTGATTCCGCAAGAGTTCACCATTGACTATCAGGAAGGTATTAAAAACCCCCTGGGCTTGTCTGGTGTGAGAATGGAAGTCAGTGTACATCTGATCTCCTGTCACAGCGACATGGCGCGCAACATCATCAAAGCCGTTGAACGTTGCGGGTTAAAAGTGGAGCAATTAGTGTTTTCAGGGCTTGCGGCAAGTAATGCGGTGATCACTGAAGATGAAAGAGAACTCGGCGTTTGTGTGGTCGACATTGGTGCAGGCACCATGGATGTTGCCATCTGGACGGGAGGGGCGCTGCGCCACACCGAAGTGTTTTCTTACGCAGGCAATGCGGTGACTAGCGATATTGCTTTTGCGTTTGGTACGCCAGTCAGCGATGCTGAAGAGATAAAAGTGAAGTATGGCTGCGCGCTGAGCGAACTGGTCAGCAAAGACGACACCGTCAACGTACCTAGTGTCGGAGGCAGACCATCACGAAGCCTACAGCGTCAAACGCTGTCGGAAGTGATAGAGCCGCGCTACACAGAATTAATGGGTTTGGTGAATCAGACCATAGAAACGGTGCAACTAAAGCTTCGTCAGGATGGCATCAAGCACCATTTAGCTGCGGGTGTGGTTCTAACGGGCGGTGCAGCCCAAATCGAAGGATTGGTTGAATGTGCGGAACGCGTTTTCCGCAATCAAGTTCGCGTTGGTAAACCGCTGGAAGTGAGTGGTTTAACCGATTATGTAAAAGAGCCGTATCATTCCACGGCTGTTGGATTACTTCATTACGCACGCGATATGCGAGCCAGTGATGATGGTGACTACAACGAGCCCAAACGTTCGGCGGTCACTGGCTTGTTTGGCAAGCTGCGTAATTGGATACAAAAAGAGTTTTAACCTGAGAGTTGCAGGAAAAACGGAGATAACACATGTTTGAACCGATGATGGAAATGTCTGACGATGCTGTAATTAAAGTCGTTGGGGTTGGCGGTGGCGGCGGTAACGCTGTAGAGCACATGGTGCGTGAATCCATCGAAGGCGTGGAATTCATCAGCGTCAACACTGATGCACAAGCGCTTCGTAAGACGAGTGTGGGGAACGTGATCCAAATCGGTGGCAACATCACCAAAGGTTTGGGTGCGGGTGCAAATCCCCAAGTAGGTCGTGACGCAGCTCTAGAAGATAAAGAAAGAATTAAAGAAGTGCTCGATGGTGCCGATATGGTATTTATCGCAGCTGGTATGGGCGGTGGTACCGGAACCGGTGCAGCGCCAGTGATTGCTGAAGTCGCGAAAGAATTGGGAATTCTGACCGTTGCTGTTGTGACTAAGCCATTTAGCTTTGAAGGTAAAAAGCGTTTAGCGTTTGCAGAACAGGGTATCGACGAGCTATCGAAACACGTTGACTCGCTGATCACCATTCCAAACGAGAAATTGCTCAAAGTGCTTGGTCGTGGGGTCACCCTTTTGGAAGCCTTTGCTAGCGCGAATGACGTACTAAAAAATGCCGTTCAAGGTATCGCAGAGCTGATTACACGCCCTGGCATGATTAACGTCGACTTTGCAGACGTACGTACAGTGATGTCTGAAATGGGGCACGCCATGATGGGTAGCGGTATCGCTAAAGGTGAAGACCGAGCAGAAGAGGCCGCTGAGATGGCAATTTCCAGCCCACTGCTTGAAGATATCGATCTTGCTGGCGCTCGTGGTGTTCTGGTGAACATTACGGCGGGTCTGGATATGCGTCTGGATGAGTTCGAGACAGTTGGTAACACGGTCAAAGCGTTTGCTTCGGACAATGCCACTGTGGTTATCGGTACTTCTCTAGACCCAGACATGGCAGACGAAATCCGCGTTACCGTTGTGGCGACAGGTATTGGTAACGACAAGAAACCAGACATTACCTTGGTTTCTGGCGGTAAAGCCAAAGTTACTCAACCTGTAGTCGCTGCGAAAGTGGAAGAAAAGCCGGCACAGAGTATGCAAGAGAGAGCTCAGGTTGCTCCTCAGCCATCCGCGCCAGTCTCTTCTTCTCAAAGCTCTGGTAGTCAGAATACGGCGCCTAAGCCAGAGAAAGAGAGCGGTTACTTGGATATTCCGGCATTTTTACGTCGTCAGGCTGATTAATACCCAAGCACAATTTGACACTGTTCAGAATTGTGGTAGCATTCACGGTCGGTGTACTATACGACCGTGTTTTGTAGCACTTTTATCGAGGCAAGCAGATGATCAGACAACGTACTCTGAAGGAAATGGTGAAAACAACTGGTGTGGGGCTCCACTCTGGTCGTAAAGTCACATTGACTCTTCGCCCTGCCGCTGCAAACACTGGTATTATTTATCGTCGTACGGATTTGAATCCGCCAATCGATTTTCCAGCGGATCCGGCTTCGGTCCGTGACACTATGCTATGTACTGCATTAGTGAGTGATGACGGTGTTCGTATATCCACTGTTGAGCATTTAAACGCTGCGCTAGCGGGTATGGGGATCGACAACATAATTGTTGAAGTAGACGCTCCTGAAATTCCCATTATGGATGGTAGCGCGAGTCCATTTGTTTATCTGCTACAGCAGGCGGGTATTGAATTCCAAAATGCGGCAAAGCGTTTTATTCGAATCAAGAAACCTGTGCGTTTTGAAGATGGCGATAAATGGGCTGAGTTTGTCCCATTTAATGGCTTCCGCATGGATTTTGAGATCGACTTTAACCATCCAGCCATTGAGTCTGACGAGCAACGTTTGTTGTTTGATTTCTCTTCGCAAGGCTTTGTACGTGAAATCTCTCGTGCTCGTACCTTCGGCTTTATGCGTGACATTGAGTACCTTCAATCGCAAAACCTCGTCTTGGGTGGCAGTTTCGATAACGCTATCGTACTGGATGATTACCGTATCCTAAACGAAGAAGGCTTGCGTTTCGAGAATGAGTTTGTGACTCACAAAGTTCTGGACGCGATTGGCGATCTTTACATGTGTGGTCACGCGATTATTGGTGAGTTCCGCGCCTACAAATCAGGGCACGGTTTAAACAACCAACTATTACGTGCAGTACTGGCAGATCAAGAAGCGTGGGAATGGACGACCTTCGAAGAAGAAGCGGGTTCGCCAGTTGCCTTTGCTGAACCGAATATGGTTTTTGCCTAAGCTGTCAGTCAATCGAATTTTAAAAGCCAGACGTAAGTCTGGCTTTTTGCTATCTAGCTATCCATTTTATACTTTTATCTGTACTTCCATCCCGACCCATTTGCCGCACGGCAATCTACTGCCGTTGCCATTGGAAAAACTGCGCCTCGCGCTTGGTTAGATAGAAGAGCTAAATCTCGGACATCTAGTGGTAACATCTTAAACGAGCCGTTGTGCTGCAATGGTGATCTAACACGACGACTCACCATTAATCTTAGCGATAAATGCACTTTAAGTTACCGTTTAACTAGAGTTCAAGGAGCTTTCACCTAATATTGATGCTGAATCCTCCACCAATATCAATAAAAACTTCAAAGCGCTTCAAACAATTGGGGTTAACAATGGTGATAAAAAAGAAAAATCCTTACACTAGACAGCATTATTTCCAATTTTAGCCTTGAAAATCCTACCTGACAGTACAATATCTGAGTTACATGATTTATCTCAGTATCCTTAGTTTAAGACTGGTAGAGACTGAAGGCATTTATCGTAGATCACAGATGATCTAGCAAAGAGAGATTCATAACAAATGATAACTAAGCTACTGACAAAAGTTATTGGTAGTCGCAATGATAGAACACTGCGTCGCCTTAGAAAGATTGTTAAAGAGATCAACAATTACGAGCCAACGTTCGAGGCTCTGTCTGATGAAGAATTAAAAGCAAAAACCGTTGAATTTCGTCAACGTCTTGAACAGGGCGAAACGCTTGACCAGCTATTGCCAGAGGCATTTGCGACGGTGCGTGAAGCGTCAAAACGTGTTTATGGTATGCGTCACTTTGATGTACAGCTGATTGGCGGCATGGTGCTTAATTCGGGACAAATTGCGGAAATGCGTACCGGTGAAGGTAAAACGCTGACGGCGACATTGCCTGCTTACTTGAATGCTCTGCCTGGAAAAGGGGTGCATATTGTTACCGTCAACGACTACCTTGCCAAGCGTGATGCCGAGACCAACCGACCGCTATTTGAATTCCTAGGCATGACCGTTGGCATCAATATTCCTAACATGCCTCATCCGGCGAAAAAAGAAGCCTACCAAGCTGATATTCTTTACGGTACCAACAACGAATTCGGTTTTGACTACCTGCGTGACAATATGGCGTTTCGCAATGAAGACCGCGTGCAGCGTGCGCGTTTCTTTGCTGTAGTCGATGAAGTGGACTCGATCTTGATTGATGAAGCTCGTACGCCGCTGATTATTTCAGGCCCTGCGGAAGACAGTTCTGAGCTGTACACGCGGATCAACGCGCTCATTCCACTGCTGCAAAAGCAGGACAAAGAAGACAGCGAAGAGTACCGTGGTGATGGTCACTACACTGTGGACGAGAAGTCCAAGCAAGTTCACTTGACTGAAACCGGTCAGGAATTTGTTGAAGAACTGATGGTGAAAAATGGCCTGATGGAAGAAGGCGATACCCTCTATTCTCCGACCAATATCAGCTTGCTACACCATGTCAACGCAGCACTGCGTGCGCACGTTTTGTTTGAGCGCAACGTTGACTACATTGTGACCGATGATGGTGAAGTGGTCATCGTTGATGAGCACACTGGCCGTACCATGCCGGGGCGTCGTTGGTCTGAAGGTTTGCATCAAGCGGTTGAGGCAAAAGAAGGCGTCAAGATTCAAAATGAAAACCAGACGTTGGCTTCAATTACTTTCCAGAATTACTTCCGTCTGTATGAGAAACTGTCGGGTATGACAGGTACCGCAGATACTGAAGCATTTGAGTTCCAGCAAATCTATGGCTTGGAAACTGTGGTTATTCCAACCAACAAACCAATGATCCGTAACGATATGCCAGATGTGGTTTACCGCACTGAAGCGGAGAAATTTGCTGCAATCATTGAAGACATCAAAGAGCGCGTTGAAAAAGGTCAACCGGTTCTGGTAGGTACGGTATCGATTGAAAAATCGGAACTGCTGTCTAACGCGCTGAAGAAAGCCAAGATCAAACATAACGTCTTGAACGCCAAGTTCCACGAGAAAGAAGCGGAAATCGTTGCTGAAGCAGGCAAGCCGGGCTCAGTGACTATTGCGACCAACATGGCCGGACGTGGTACCGACATCGTGTTGGGTGGCAGTTGGCAAGCTAAAGTTGAACAGATGGACAACCCAAGCCAAGCGCAGATTGATGCCATCAAAGCGGAATGGAAAATCGTTCATGACCAAGTGCTAGATGCGGGTGGCCTACACATTATTGGAACCGAACGTCATGAATCTCGTCGTATCGATAACCAGTTGCGCGGCCGTTCTGGTCGTCAAGGTGATGCGGGTTCTTCGCGTTTTTATCTGTCGATGGAAGATTCCCTGTTGCGTATTTTCACCTCTGATCGCATGGCGGCCTTGATTCAAAGCGGCATGGAAGAGGGGGAAGCAATCGAATCGAAAATGTTATCTCGTTCGATTGAAAAAGCGCAGCGTAAAGTGGAAGGGCGCAACTTCGATATCCGTAAGCAATTGCTGGAATACGACGATGTGGCCAACGATCAACGCAAAGTGGTGTACGAACTGCGTGATGAGTTGATGGGCTCTGATGACATCAGCGAAATGCTTGAGCACAACCGTGTTGATGTCCTGAATAATGTGATTGATGAGTACATTCCGCCGCAATCATTGGAAGACATGTGGGATCTGCTTGGCCTGCAAGATCGCTTGAAGAACGATTTCGACCTCGATGCGCCGGTGAAACAGTGGCTGGAGCAGGACGATAAACTGTATGAAGAAGCACTACGCGATAAAATCATCGATCTCGCGGTAGAAGTCTACAAAGCGAAAGAAGAAGTGGTCGGTGCCCAAGTGCTGCGCAACTTCGAAAAATCAGTGATGTTGCAAACGCTAGATACCTTGTGGAAAGAGCATTTGGCCGCGATGGATCACTTGCGTCAAGGGATCCATCTGCGTGGTTATGCGCAGAAGAACCCAAAACAGGAATACAAGCGTGAGTCTTTCGAGCTGTTTGAAGGTTTATTGGAAACACTTAAATCTGACGTGATTATGATCTTGTCAAAAGTGCGCGTTCAACAACAAGAAGAAGTGGAACGTATGGAAGCCCAGCGTCGAGCGCAAGCAGAAGAAGCGGCTCGCCGAGCGCAGGCGCAACACGCAGCGGCAGATAACCCATTGGCAGAGGGCGATGAGCACGTGTCCCATCAACCGGCTGTACGCGATGAGCGTAAAGTGGGCCGAAACGAACCTTGTCCTTGTGGCAGCGGCAAGAAATACAAACAGTGTCATGGTCAGATCAACTGATCGTGACAGTATAAGTACAAAGAGTCGCTTAGGCGGCTCTTTTTGTATCAGTGAGATATCACCCGACGATAGCAGCGGGGAACATAGAGAAAGGGGAAACGCAGCAATGAAACGAATTCATATTGTCGCAGGTATTATTTTTAATCAGGACAAAAGTGAGATTTTTATTACCAAACGACCAGATGATAAGCACCAAGGTGGCTTTTGGGAGTTTCCCGGTGGCAAAGTGGAAATGGGGGAATCGGTCGAGCAAGCACTGGTTCGTGAGCTGGATGAGGAAATCGGCATTCGCGTGACTGAGCAGAGCCTGTTTGAGCACTTAGAGTACGACTATCCAGACAAGTCGTTAAAATTTGATTTTATCTGTGTACACGCCTTTGATGGCCAGCCCTACGGCAAAGAAGGTCAGCAGTATGCTTGGGTCAAAGTGTCTCAGTTAAGTGAATACGCCTTTCCCGAAGCTAACGTGCCAGTGTTGCAGCGAGTATTAAAAGAGTTTGCTTAATCTCTGGTCTCCCGTTGGGATTGTTGTTAGTTTATGTCGATATTTAAACGATTTGCCGCTCGGGTGGATCATGGATTAATGGAGAAAGATGCAATGGTAAGAATTGCAATTGCAGGGGCAGCGGGACGCATGGGGCGCAACCTAGTAAAAGCCGCTCATCACAACCCTTTAGCCGTGGTGAGTGCAGGCTCGGAGCGACCAGAGTCTTCACTGGTTGGGGTTGACTTAGGGGAGCTGTGCGGAGAAGGGAAATTTTCGGTATCGGTGACTGAGGATCTGGCTAAGGTTATTGACCAGTTTGACGTGATTATTGATTTCACCGCGCCAGCCAGCACATTAGCCAACTTGCAGTTGTGTCAGCAGCATGGCAAAAGCATCGTTATCGGCACCACTGGGTTTAGTGACGCGCAGCGTGAGCTGATTGACCAAGTGGCACAGCAAGTGCCCGTGGTGATGGCACCAAACTATTCGGTTGGCGTCAATCTGGTATTCAAGCTGCTGGAAAAAGCCGCCAAAGTGATGGGTGACTACAGCGATATCGAAATTATCGAAGCGCATCACCGTCATAAAGTGGATGCACCATCGGGCACTGCAATTGGCATGGGCGAGGCCATCGCGCATGCGATGGGGAACAAGCTCAGCGACGTAGCGGTGTACGCACGTGAAGGCATCACCGGAGAGCGCAGCCGCAATGAGATCGGTTTTGCGACTATTCGAGCCGGTGACATTATCGGTGAGCACACAGCTATGTTTGCCGATATTGGTGAGCGTGTGGAAATTACGCACAAAGCGACTGACCGTATGACGTTTGCCAATGGTGCGGTCAAAGCAGCGGTGTGGCTAAGCGGCAAACCCGCTGGTTTCTACACCATGACGGATGTGTTAGGGCTTAATGAGCTTTAATTAAATAATTATGCGCCGGCACTTGCCGGCGTTTCTTTATTTCTCGTTTTTCTTCTCTTAATCACCCATCGATTTTTTTCCATTTAATGACTTACTTTTCTTGTTTTTTCTGTGCTTACGTGTTGGTTTTTGTTTGAGTTGCTCAAAAGTTGGATGAGTGGTTTGCTGAGCAACGTTTGCGTCAAAAACAAAAATGAAACTGTGATCTGGGATGGCGTTTAAAAGTGGTGTTTCATCAAAATTACCTCAAAGTGCCCTTTGCGGATTAATAAACTTGTACTTTTGCGGTTATTTTATGGCTTTTTGCTTTAACTGGTCTAAATGGCAAATATGTTTTTGACTAATTGTTGACAGAAATCACTACGATCTTTAGAATACCGCCAATTTGTCTGATTTCCCCGAAATCTTCGGAACGTGGTGTTAAGGAAGGCAGATTTGCAGTTTAATTTATTATTTTTGCATTTTTATTCCTGGAGGTTGTCTTGAGTAAATCAGCACTGTTAGTCCTAGAAGATGGGACAGTGTTCCGCGGAGTTTCCATTGGTGCAGATGGGTCGTCCGTTGGTGAAGTCGTTTTTAATACCTCGATGACGGGGTACCAAGAAATCCTCACTGATCCTTCCTATTCCCAACAAATCGTTACTCTTACTTATCCTCACATTGGCAATACCGGTACTAACGCCGAAGATGAAGAATCCTCTTCGATTCATGCACAAGGCCTTGTGATTCGCGATCTTCCTCTTATCGCTTCTAACTTCCGCAGTGAACGTTCTCTTTCCGATTACCTTAAGTCACAAAACATTGTCGGCATTGCTGACATTGATACGCGTAAGCTGACTCGTATTTTGCGTGAAAAAGGGGCGCAAAATGGCTGCATCATGGCTGGCGATAATCTGGATGAAGCGTTGGCTCTGGCAAAAGCGAAAGAGTTCCCTGGTCTAAAAGGGATGGATCTGGCGAAAGTCGTCACGACCAAAGAAGCGTACCAATGGAAACAAGGTTCATGGACACTGGAAGGTGGCCTGCCTGAAGCAAAAGACGATAGCGAACTGCCATACCACGTCGTGGCGTACGATTTCGGTGCCAAGCGTAACATCCTGCGTATGTTGGTGGACCGTGGTTGCCGACTGACCGTTGTTCCAGCACAAACCTCCGCTGAAGAAGTACTGGCGATGAATCCAGATGGTGTGTTCCTATCGAATGGCCCAGGTGACCCAGCACCTTGTACTTACGCAATCGAAGCGACAAAAACTTTCCTTGAGAAAAGCCTACCTGTGTTTGGTATCTGTTTAGGTCACCAAATCCTTGCACTCGCTTCTGGTGCTCAGACGATAAAAATGAAATTTGGTCACCACGGTGCGAACCACCCGGTTAAAGATCTTGAGCGTGGTGTCGTCATGATTACTTCTCAAAACCACGGTTTTGCTGCGGATGAAGCAACACTACCTGAGAACCTACGTGCAACGCACAAATCACTATTTGATGGTTCTCTACAAGGTATTCACCGTACGGATAAGCCAGCATTCAGCTTCCAGGGTCACCCTGAAGCGAGCCCTGGTCCGCACGATGCAGCACCGCTATTTGACCACTTCATTGAATTGATTAAACAACACCGCGCTTAATTTGGAGTAGTAGATAATGCCAAAACGTACTGACATTCAGAGCATTCTTATTTTAGGTGCAGGTCCAATTGTTATCGGTCAGGCTTGTGAGTTTGACTACTCTGGTGCTCAAGCGTGTAAAGCGCTACGCGAAGAGGGTTACCGAGTTATCCTTGTGAACTCAAACCCAGCAACTATCATGACTGACCCAGAAATGGCAGATGCAACTTACATCGAGCCAATTCACTGGGAAGTGGTACGTAAGATCATCGAGAAAGAACGCCCAGATGCGATTCTTCCAACAATGGGTGGTCAAACGGCTCTTAACTGTGCGCTTGCTCTAGAAGCAAATGGCGTTCTTAAAGAGTTCGGCGTAGAGATGATTGGTGCGACTGCAGATGCAATCGACAAAGCTGAAGACCGTTCTCGCTTTGATAAAGCCATGAAGTCTATCGGTTTAGAATGTCCACGCGCTGATACGGCGAAAACCATGGAAGAAGCTTACCGTGTTCTCGATATGGTTGGTTTCCCATGTATCATCCGTCCATCATTCACTATGGGTGGTACTGGTGGTGGTATCGCTTACAACAAAGAAGAGTTCGAAGAAATTTGTACTCGTGGTCTGGATTTATCTCCAACCAACGAGCTGCTTATCGATGAATCTCTAATTGGTTGGAAAGAGTACGAGATGGAAGTTGTTCGTGATAAGAAAGACAACTGTATCATCGTTTGTGCGATTGAAAACTTTGACCCAATGGGCATCCACACTGGTGACTCAATCACAGTTGCACCCGCTCAGACTCTGACTGACAAAGAGTACCAAATCATGCGTAACGCTTCTCTAGCGGTACTGCGTGAAATCGGTGTAGAGACTGGTGGTTCAAACGTACAGTTTGGTATCAACCCGAAAGATGGCCGTATGGTTATCATCGAGATGAACCCACGTGTATCTCGTTCTTCAGCTCTGGCTTCGAAAGCAACAGGTTTCCCAATCGCGAAAATCGCAGCGAAACTGGCAGTTGGCTTCACTTTAGACGAGCTAATGAATGACATCACTGGTGGCGCAACGCCAGCATCATTCGAACCAACCATCGACTACGTTGTGACTAAGATTCCGCGCTTTAACTTCGAGAAATTTGCTGGTGCCAACGACCGTCTGACGACTCAGATGAAGTCTGTGGGTGAGGTTATGGCGATTGGTCGTAACCAACAAGAATCGCTACAAAAAGCTCTGCGTGGCTTGGAAGTGGGTGTGAATGGGTTAGATGAAATGGTCGACCTTGACGCTCCGGACGCACTGACCAAGATTCGTCACGAGTTGAAAGAAGCGGGCGCTGAGCGTATTTGGTACATCGCGGATGCATTCCGTGCCGGTATGTCTGTTGATGGCGTATTCAACCTGACAAACGTTGACCGTTGGTTCCTAGTTCAAATCGAAGAATTAGTGAAATTAGAAGCTG
Source organism: Vibrio cidicii (assembly GCF_009763805.1). NCBI lineage: Bacteria > Pseudomonadati > Pseudomonadota > Gammaproteobacteria > Vibrionales > Vibrionaceae > Vibrio > Vibrio cidicii. The sequence continues at coordinate 3,374,172 of NZ_CP046804.1, forward strand.
AAGTGAAAGCGGGCGGTTTTGCTGGTCTGACTCAAGATGTTCTGAAGAAGATGAAGCGCAAAGGCTTCTCTGACGCACGTCTGTCTAAGTTACTTGGTGTAGCCGAAAGCGAAATCCGTCGTCTACGTGACCAGTACGATATTCACCCAGTTTACAAGCGTGTTGATACTTGTGCGGCTGAATTTGCTTCTGACACCGCATACATGTACTCATCTTACGATGAAGAGTGTGAAGCGAACCCAACAGATAAAGACAAGATCATGGTTCTTGGCGGCGGTCCAAACCGTATCGGTCAAGGTATTGAGTTTGACTACTGCTGTGTACACGCATCTCTAGCACTTCGCGAAGATGGCTTTGAGACTATCATGGTTAACTGTAACCCTGAGACAGTTTCTACAGACTACGACACTTCAGACCGTCTGTACTTCGAACCAGTAACACTGGAAGACGTACTAGCAATCGTACGTGTTGAAAAGCCAAAAGGCGTTATCGTTCAGTACGGTGGTCAAACGCCACTGAAACTGGCGCGTGCTTTAGAAGCTGCTGGCGTGCCAATCATTGGTACTAGCCCTGATGCTATTGACCGTGCAGAAGACCGTGAGCGCTTCCAAGCTGCGGTTGAGCGTTTAGGCTTACTACAGCCAGAAAACGCGACAGTAACGACGATGGAACAAGCGGTAGAGAAGTCGAAAGAGATCGGTTTCCCACTGGTTGTGCGTCCTTCATACGTACTTGGTGGTCGTGCGATGGAAATCGTCTATGACGAGCAAGATCTGCGTCGTTACTTTAACGAAGCGGTAAGCGTATCGAATGAATCTCCGGTTTTGCTGGACCGTTTCCTTGATGACGCAACGGAAGTGGACGTTGATGCTATCTGTGACGGCGAAACGCGTCGTGATTGGCGGTATCATGGAACACATCGAACAAGCGGGTGTTCACTCGGGTGACTCAGCATGTTCGCTTCCAGCATACACGCTAAGCCAAGAAATTCAGGACAAGATGCGTGAACAAGTAGAGAAACTGGCTTTCGAACTTGGTGTACGCGGTCTGATGAATACTCAGTTTGCTGTTAAAGATAACGAAGTTTACCTCATCGAAGTAAACCCACGTGCTGCACGTACAGTACCATTCGTATCGAAAGCAACGGGCGCACCACTAGCGAAAATCGCTGCACGTGTTATGGCTGGTCAAACTCTTGAGCAACAAGGTTTCACGAAAGAGATCATCCCACCATACTACTCAGTAAAAGAAGTGGTACTGCCGTTCAACAAGTTCCCTGGCGTTGACCCATTATTAGGCCCAGAAATGCGCTCTACTGGTGAGGTTATGGGTGTCGGTGCAACGTTTGCTGAAGCATACGCGAAAGCGGAACTGGGCTGTGGTGCCGTTTACCCTGAAGGTGGTCGTGCACTACTTTCAGTACGTGAAGGTGATAAAGAGCGCGTTGTTGACCTAGCTTCTAAGCTAGTGAAACTGGGTTACCAACTAGATGCAACTCACGGTACTGCGGTGATTCTAGGTGAAGCTGGCATTAACCCACGCTTGGTAAACAAAGTTCATGAAGGTCGTCCACACATTCTGGACCGCATCAAGAACAATGAATATACCTACATCGTGAACACAGCATCTGGTCGCCAAGCGATTGAAGATTCTAAGCTGCTACGTCGTGGTGCTTTGGCTGAGAAAGTGAACTATACAACAACGCTAAACGCAGCGTTTGCAACCTGTATGTCTCACACCGCAGATGCCAAAGCGAGCGTGACATCAGTGCAAGAGCTGCACGCGCAAGTGAAAGCAAGTTTACAAGCGTAAGACAGTAAGCCGCCTTAAATATATCAACAGGCTTATTTGACAACCTCATTGCCCGCTCATTTGAGCGGGCTTTTTTATGTCAGCAGGAGCAAGAACTCGATATGATATTGATGAAAATTTGGAATGGGTTGTTGTCGCTTGTTTCGCTGTTGTTACCGCACCGTCAGTGCTACTTTGTTGTTTTATTCAGTGGTTGATTTGCAAGGTCATGGAAGTTTCGTTAGAAGTATTAGGATTACTGTTTTTGGTTGCGGGCGTGGCCGGCTTTATTGATGCGATGGCAGGCGGCGGCGGCTTGCTGACCTTACCAGCACTATTAGCGGCAGGAGTACCTCCGACTCAGGCATTAGCTACCAATAAGCTGCAGAGTTCCTTCGGTAGTTTCTCTGCCAGCTGGTATTTTGTGCGCAATGGCATTGTCAGCCTCAAAGAGATGCGTCTGGCGATTGCCTGTACTTTTATTGGCTCAGCAATGGGTGCCGAGCTGGTACAACAATTTGATGCGTCGCTGTTGACCAGTTTGATCCCGCTGCTGCTGATCGCAATTTCTCTCTATTTTTTGCTGGCCCCGCAGACTCGCGCCGATTCAGGTAAAAAACCGTTGCCGGAAGCGCTGTTCGCATTATGTATTGGTGGCGGTATCGGTTTTTATGATGGCTTTTTTGGTCCGGGGACCGGCTCCATTTTTACCGTCTGTTTTGTGGTGTTGGGGCATTTCAGCCTAGTCGATGCGACCGCACGTACTAAAGTGCTTAACTTCACCTCCAATATCGCCGCGCTGACTTTCTTTTTGATTGCTGGCCTGCCTATCTGGCAAATTGGTCTGACGATGGCGGTCGGTGGGTTTATCGGCGCTCGTATGGGCGCGAAAGTTGTGGTCACCAAAGGCCAAAAATGGATCCGTCCTCTGGTGATTACCATGTCGATGCTGATGGCACTTAAGCTGCTGTGGGAACAGCACTCACAATCGTTTCTATCAATGTTCTAACACGCGGCGAGCGGTAGCTGGTGGCCCGAAGACAAATGTGGATCGGGCGAAACAGCGGCGCTAATTCGGCAAAGTCAAAGCAGTATTGTGACTCGATTTTGAGCGCATTGACGATGGAAAGGGGCACGAGGGCGGGGGCCATACCACCCAATGCCAATTGTGCAGATGCGGTGTAGGAGTCCATTTCCATCACCGGATTGATGCCAAGCCTAGCGAGGATGGCGGCCTGATAGGTGTTAGCCGGGTTGGCCAAGTCGTTGGTCACCACTTCGTTTGGCAAGCTGCTCAATGGCTGGCGACTGACAATATAAAATGGCTCATCGAACAGATGCAGCGTCATCAACCCATGGTTACCCGGCAGATAGCCAGCGCAAAGCCCTAGCGTGGCTTTGCCCGATTGAACCTGTTCGACAATGCGCGGCGTATGGTGCGTGGTGATGGAGAAGTGAGGATCACGCTGGCGGTACTCGCCCATCACTTGAGTCAGATAGCCAGCGACCAAAGTTTCTGAGCAGTCGAGGCGGATCAGGGTATCATCTTCCAGCGCTTGCTGCTCAAAGATTAGGCCGCGCAACTCATTGAATGTCGGCCCAATATTGGCGATCAACTGCTCGGCTTCGGCGGTGAGTTTGATGTGCCGACCAGCAGGAACCACCAGTTTCTTACCCAGTTTCTTTTCCAGATTGGCAATCCGTTTGCTGACAGCAGACTGGCTGATATACAGCTGGCTGCCTGTGCGGCTCATGGTTTTTTCTTTACTGAGGACTAACAGCGTTTCGATGCCTTCTAACAGCATAGACGGTGATGAATATTGGGAATAGGTGATTCACTGTAACCGAGAGAAAGCGACATGCCAAGCGACCAGCGAAATAAAGAGAGTGCACTCATAGGGCCGCCCACTATGGCGGCCAAGGATTCACAGTTGATGATTAGCGGTTGATGGCAAAAATCGGTAGCGACAAATGCCAGCGGATCGCGCCTAGGCGAATGATTAAAGTGGAAATTACCCCGGCTAAAAAAGCGGTGGAGTTATCATAGCCCATGCTCAAGGCAACCGTGTGGAACACACCGCCGATAATACAGGCGGTGGCGTACACTTCGCTGCGCAGTACCATAGGGATTTCACGTGCCAGCACGTCGCGGATAATGCCGCCGCCACAGCCCGTAATCACGCCCATGATCACCGCCACCATGCCTGAGTCTTGATAGGCTAAGGCTTTTTCTACGCCGATGCCGACAAACACCGCTAAGCCAATCGCATCACACACGGGCAAAACCCACCAAGAGAGGCGTTTTGGGCGACGTACCAGCAGCATGGTGAGTAAGCAGGTGATAAAAATTACCCATAGATAGGTCGTGTCTTTGATCCAAAACACTGGCGTGGCGCCCAGCGCCATATCACGGATTGTGCCGCCACCGATGGCAGTGACACTGCCCAGAAACCGCCACACCAAACGGGTCCATTTTCAGTCGTCCAGCGAGTAACACACCAGAAACCGCAAATACGGCGGTACCAAATAAATCAATAAAATACAGCAGCATGGAATCCATGTTACTCGATACCCTATAAATGCAAGAAAAGGAAAAATTGGGGGCAAATTGTACGAAATTTTTTTGCCAAAAGTTAGCGATTTCCGCGGATGGTGGCAAAGTGCTCACATACTTGTTCAATCGCCAATAATGTTCTTGGGGTCGGACGATTGAGCCAGTCGGCATTGAGCTGCCAAGAGTGACCGTTTTGCAGCGCAGGGATCTCATCTCGCCAGGCATCCCACATCCCCCCATCACGCATGGCGTGCTCTGAGGCGAACATCGCCTGCGGTTTTCGCAGCACGACTTGCTCGACACTCACTTGCGGATAAGGTGACGCTGCATTGGCAAAGATGTTTTCCCCGCCACAAAAAGTAAACACCTCGCTGGGCCAATTTTTCCCCGCAACCGTGATGATCGGCGCTTCACTCAGCTGGTAAAAATAACGCACCTTTTCACTGCTGCGATATTTTTCGCTAAGTCTATTTAGTTGAGAGCGAAAACGCGCCGCCTCTTCGCGCCCTTGCTGTGGATTGGCGCTGTACTGGCTGAGCTGTTCGATATTGTTGGCGATGTCGGCCAAGCTTTCGGTTTTCGATTCGTAGAGGTGAAAGCCAAACTGGCGCAATTTTTCCAATTCTTTGGCTGGGTTGCCAGCCGGCCAAGCAATGATTAAGTCCGGTTGCAAGGCGATGATGCGTTCAAGCTTGATCCCTTTGTAGTTGGCGATCTTTTCCAGCTTTTGAGCCTCTTGCGGGTAGTCGCTCATTTCGCTAACGGCAATCAGTTGTTCTCCAAGTCCTGCCGCATACGCCAGTTTCTGTGGCGTGGGGGGCAAGGCTGATCACCCGCTTGGCTGGCACGGCGAAAGAGGCTTTCACCGTGCATAGAAGTAAAAACAGAATCAATAGAGCAGGGCGCATGACAGTCATTATATTCCTTGATGGATCAGGCCAAGAATCAGGCTTTGCAGCAGCAACCAGACAAAAATTCGCCACGCCAGCAGTGTTTGGATTTGGTCAATATGCAGCGCGGAAGGGGCAATTCGACCGCCAATTTTTGCTCGCTCGGTTTTTCGGCCTGCATAAATCGCCGGCCCGCCGAGCGAGAGTTGCAATTTGTTGCCCACAACGCACAGCAGCCAGCCAGGCCCGGGGAGCGGCCACGATGGCGCTTGCTGTTTGATGCCACTTAACGCAATGCCGGCGTTTTTTCCGATAGCCAACAACAGGGCAAATAGGCGCAGTGGGATAACGTCCAATAAGGCGGTCAAGCGAACGGCAGAGAGACCGAAGGGGGCATAGTGTTGGCGACTGGGTGACCAAGCGCGGGCGAGCTCTGTGGTGAGTCGATACATCAAGGCGCCAATACCGCCGCCGATCGCAAACCAAAAAAACACGCCAATGACATTACGCCCATAACCCAGAATGACGGTCTCTGCGCCCGCTTTGCCCAATCCAAGTAGGGAAAGAGTGCGCGTTTCGCGATTGAGAAACGGGGTGAGTAACTCACGGGCTGTCACTTTGTCTTCATTGGCCATCGCGCGCATCAATTGCCTGGCCAGTGTTTCGTTGCTACGCCAGTCAAGCGCCAAGAGCAGCAGCGCCAGCTCAAACAGCTCTGTTTGCCATACTAAAGGCTGTAGGGCGACGAGTAGCACTAAACATGGCAACAGCATCAGTAGCAGTGCAAGGGTGCCGGAGAGTTGATTTTGTGTGTAACTGTCGGGACGATTGACTTTCTCCGCCAACAGTTGGGCGAACTTATGCCATAACCTGATCGGATGAGAAGCTCGGGGAATAGGCAAAAGTAAATGAAACAACAGCGCGCCCCACATAATGAGGATCGCGCCATTGGCATAGAGTTGCTTAAACAGTTCTTCCATGAACGCGTGCGATTATTTGATCAGCGACAGCATGTTGAAGACCATTTGCGACGAGCTTTGTGCCGCCAATGGGAGAAACTCTTCAAAACTCATTGGCGACTCTTTATCTGCCACATCTGAGATGGCGCGCACGACCACAAACGGCACTTTGAACTGGTGGCAAGTCTGGGCAATGGCTGACGCTTCCATTTCAACGGCAATCACATTTGGGAAGTGGCTACGAATGAAAGCTTGGCGCTCTGCGGTGCAGACAAACGCATCGCCGGTACAGATCAAGCCGCGCACCGCGTGTTGACCTTCCATTTGCGCCAGCGCTTTTTCCGCGAGGCTCATCAGCTTTTCATCGGCTTCAAAAGCCGCTGGTTGGCCTGCCATCTGGCCAATTTCGTAGCCAAATGCCGTGACGTCGGCGTCGTGGTGGCGAACTTCGCTGGAGATCACCACATCACCCAAGTTGAGGCTAGCGTCAAAACCACCAGCCGAGCCAGTGTTGATCACCACGTCAGGTTGATATTCATCGAGCAGAATCGTTGTGCCAATGGCTGCGGCCACTTTACCAATACCCGATTGCAGTAACACCACGTCAACGCCGTTGATCTGACCTGAATAAAAGGTACAGCCTGCTTTACTGACTGTTTTTGCGTTTTGCAGCGCATCTTTAAGAATGGCAACCTCTTGTTGCATTGCACCGATAATACCAACTTTCATATCAATCTCTTGTGTTCAACATTTGAATGGGCGTGAGTATAGCAAAGCTCTCTGACAATAAGTACACTCTGTTGGGTCCGTCTGGTTTGGCCGTTTATTCGATCAATCCGGCCTCTTGTAGCAAGGTCCTTAACTGCTCAGCTCGCTTACGGTTAACACCAAAATCAGAATAGCCGACCCGAGATTCTGAGCGTACCAGCAATTGCTTGCCATCTATTTTCAGTTCCAAATCATCGACAAAACGAAATACACGTGAAGTGCATTCGATGCGTAGATAATTTTCGTGCTGCTGTGCGCTTTTGGCGCCGGGAAGCTGTAATGCAACTTGTTCTATTTGAGCTAAGGTTGCCTGTGGTTTGAGAGCAAAAGGCTCAAGGCGAAACTTGTCGCGATTTTCTTGTGTAGAAACGCAGTTTGGCTTATCGCCACAAGGGGAAGCGGTTCGGTCCATCATTGGCGTGACTCCGGTTGCGCAGGCCGTTAGCCCACAAAGGCAGAAGGTGAGAAGAACGGCTTGTTTCATATTGGTACCTCGCATTGAGAGATAGCGACGTTAAGTGAATCTATTCAGTCTAAAACAAAAGAGGTTGGTGTCCATCACCAACCTCTTTTCTACATCCAGAATTAGACTTCTAAGTAGTCTAAGATCCCTTCAGCGGCTTTGCGACCTTCATCGATGGCGGTCACGACTAAGTCGGAACCTCGTACTGCATCGCCGCCAGCAAAGATTTTGCCGTTGCTGGTTTGGAACTTAAACGATTGATCCGCTGGCGCTTTAATGCGTCCCCACTGATCGAGTTCGACGCCATAAGGTTCCAGCCAGCTCATCTGGTGCGGTTGAAAACCAAACGCCATGATTACCGCATCAGCAGGCAGAATATGCTCACTGCCCGCAACGGGCTCTGGGCGACGGCGTCCCGCTTCATCGGGTTCCCCCAGCGCGGTTTGCACCACTTTGACACCGGTGACCGATCCGGCCGCATCCACTTCAATGCCGAGTGGCTGGAGGTTGAACATAAACTCAACCCCTTCCTCTTTGGCGTTTTTCACTTCACGACGAGAACCAGGCATGTTCTCCTCATCGCGTCGATAAGCACAGATAACCCGTGAAGCGCCCTGGCGAATGGACGTGCGCACGCAGTCCATCGCAGTATCACCCCCGCCGAGCACCACCACGTTTTTGCCAGCCATATCGATGAACGGTTTATCGTGTTCAAGCCCCATCACTTTGTAAGTATTGGATATAAGAAATGGCAGCGCGTCATACACGCCAGAGGCACCTTCGTTACTCAGCCCTGCGCGCATGTATTTGTAGGTGCCCACACCAAGAAATACCGCGTCATACTCATCGAGCAGCTGTTGCATCTGGATATCTTTGCCCACTTCTACGTTGAGGCGGAACTCAACGCCCATTTCGCTAAACACGCGACGGCGATTTTCCATCACCCCTTTTTCCAACTTGAATGAAGGAATGCCAAAGGTGAGCAGGCCGCCGATCTCTGGATAGCGATCAAACACCACAGGTTTCACCCCGTTGCGCACCAGTACGTCCGCCGCGGCGAGACCCGCCGGGCCAGCGCCGATGATCGCCACTTTCTTGTCGGTCCATTCCACCTTGGACATGTCAGGCTTCCAGCCCATTTCAAAAGCTTTGTCAGTGATGTACTTTTCAATATTGCCGATGGTGACCGCACCAAAGTCGGCATTGAGCGTACATGATCCTTCGCACAAGCGATCTTGTGGGCACACGCGACCACATACTTCAGGCAAGCTGTTGGTTTGATGCGACAGCTCAACCGCTTCCAAAATGCGCCCTTCATTGGCCAGTTTTAGCCACTGCGGGATGTAGTTGTGCACGGGACATTTCCATTCACAGTACGGGTTCCCGCAGTCCAAGCAGCGGTCCGCCTGAGCGGTGGCTTGCTGTTTAGTAAACGGCTCATAAATTTCAACAAACTCAATCTTGCGGATCTGCAAAGGCTTCTTAGCCGGATCGACGCGTTGAACATCAATAAATTGGTATACATTCTGGCTCATGTTCGTCTCCTCCTTGACTATTGGGCCTGCACGCGAAGTTCTGCCGCACTGCGGCTCTGGTGACCAAGCAGCGTGTTTAAATCGGCGGCCTTGGGTTTAACCAAGTAGAACTTAGGAATCCATTCATCAAAGTTAGCCAGAATATCTTCCGCATGGGTCGAGCCTGTCTCTTCAAGATGCTCGGCAATTAAACCGCGCAGATGTTCCTGATGGATATAAAGATCCGACAGGGAGATCGCTTCAACTGACTCGTTGTTCACGCGGCCTTGGAAGTCCTGATTGGTATCCAACACGTAGGCAAAGCCGCCCGTCATACCGGCGCCAAAGTTGACCCCCGTCGCGCCCAATATCGCCACAATGCCGCCTGTCATGTACTCACAAGCGTTGTCACCAGCGCCTTCAATCACACTGATAGTGCCTGAGTTACGCACGCCAAAACGCTCGCCCGCTTTACCTGCCGCGAAGAGCTTGCCGCCCGTTGCACCGTAGAGACAAGTATTGCCGATGATGGTGGCTTCATGGCATTTAAACGCAGTACCCATGTGCGGCTTGATCACCACTTTGCCGCCTGCCATGCCTTTACCGACGTAGTCGTTGGCATCGCCAGTGAGGTAAAGCTCAACCCCGCCTGCGTTCCACACACCAAAGGATTGGCCTGCGGTGCCATCAAGGTAGATCTTAATCGGTGAGGCTGCCATACCTTGGTTACCGTAGCGTTTGGCTATCTCGCCAGATAAGCGCGCCCCGACCGAGCGATCGGTGTTGATCACTTTGTAGAAGAAGCTGGCGGATTGACGCTGTTCAACCGCTTCGAGCGCATCGGCGACAATCTTCTGGTTAAGAATGCCTTGGTCAAACGGCGTATTCGGCTGTGTCCAGTAAAGTGGGTGGCCCTGCGGCGACACTGGCGCTTCTAAAATGCCGGAGAGATCCAGCTTGGCCTGTTTGGCTGTCATGCCTTCGACTGCTTGCAAAAGATCGGTGCGGCCAATCAGGTCAGTCAGTTTTTCGACGCCGAGTTCGGCTAAGTAGCCACGGACTTCTTCCGCTAAGCCAATGAAATAGTTCATGACCATTTCTGGCAATCCTTTGAAGTACTCTTTACGCAGCGTCTCATCTTGCGTGGCAACGCCGGTGGCACAGTTGTTCAGGTGACAAATACGCAGGAACTTACAGCCCATCGCCACCATAGGCGCGGTGCCAAAACCGAAACTCTCAGCGCCGAGGATCGCCCCTTTGATCACATCCAAGCCAGTTTTCAGCCCGCCATCGACTTGCAGACGGATCTTATGACGTAAACCGTTGGCAACCAGTGCTTGTTGAGTTTCCGCCAGACCTAACTCCCACGGGCTGCCCGCATATTTCACTGAGGTGAGCGGGCTGGCCGCCGTACCACCGTCGTAACCTGAGATAGTGATGAGGTCAGCGTAGGCTTTGGCAACGCCAGTTGCGATGGTGCCAACTCCCGGCTCAGAAACCAGTTTGACCGACACCAGCGCTTGTGGGTTGACCTGCTTCAAGTCGAAGATCAACTGCGCCAAATCTTCAATCGAATAGATATCGTGGTGTGGCGGCGGCGAAATCAGCGTCACGCCTTGCACCGAGTAGCGCAGCTTGGCGATTTCCGCCGTGACTTTGTGGCCCGGTAATTGGCCACCTTCGCCCGGTTTCGCCCCTTGCGCGACTTTGATTTGTAACACGTCAGCATTAGTCAGATAGTGTGGTGTTACGCCAAATCGGCCAGAAGCGACCTGCTTGATGCGCGAGTTGCGCTCCGTACCGAAACGGCGTGGATCTTCGCCCCCTTCACCCGAGTTGGAGTACCCGCCAAGGCGGTTCATCGCTGTGGCTAAAGCTTCGTGCGCTTCTGGGCTGAGAGCACCAATCGACATCGCTGCCGAATCAAAGCGTTTAAACAGCTCGGTACTCGGCTCGATTTTCTCCAGCGGCAATGGTGTTGCACTCGGTTTGAGTTTGAGCATATCGCGCAGCATCGCCACCGGGCGCTCATTCACCTGCTTGGCAAAGTGCTGATAGTCACCTTGCTCACCGGATTTCACGGCGGTTTGCAGCGTGCCCACCACGTCAGGGTTGTAAGCGTGATACTCGCCGCCGTGCACGTATTTCAGCAGCCCGCCGTGTTCCATCGACTTACGTTTGGTCCATGCTTTGCGCGACAGGTTAAACAGATCTTGTTGGAAGTCGACAAAGTTCGCCCCTTCAATACGGCTGGTGACGCCTTTAAAGCACAGCTCGACCACGTCACGGCTCAGACCGACTGCCTCAAACAGCTGTGAGCAGCGGTACGAGGCGACCGTGGAAATGCCCATTTTCGACATGATCTTATACAGACCTTTATTGATGCCGTACTGATAATTTTGCATCACTTCGCGATAGCTCTTATCCAGCGCGCCATCATCGATCAATTTGCCCAGCGTCTCGTAGGCCAAGTAGGGGTAAACCGCGGTCGCGCCGAAACCGAGTAACACGGCAAACTGATGTGGGTCGCGTGCGGTTGCCGTTTCGGCGATGATGTTGGCATCACAGCGTAAGTGGGCGTTAACGAGGCGAGTTTGTACTGCCCCTACGGCCATCGCTGCGGGAATAGGCAGTTTGCCTGCAACCAGCGCTCGGTCTGAAAGTACCAGCAATACGGTGCCTTCACGCACCACTTTTTCCGCTTGGTCACACAGCTCCACAATCGCCTGCTGCAGATCTTTCTCCGCCGGATCGTAGTTAATGTCCAAGATGGTGTTGCGATAGTGATCGTCGCTCAGTTCAAGCAACTGCTGCATGTCGGAATAGAGCAGCACTGGTGAGCCAAAAGTGACGCGGTGGGCGTGGCCGTCGGTTTCGCAAAAGACGTTCATCTCTTGGCCGATACTGGTGGCCAGCGACATCACGTGCTGCTCACGCAGCGGATCGATCGGCGGGTTGGTCACCTGAGCAAATTTTTGTCTGAAATAGTCGGTAATAAGTCGCTCTTTGGAAGAGAGCACCGCCATCGGCGTATCATCGCCCATCGAACCGACCGCTTCTTGTGCCAAGTCGCCCAACACGCGCAGCACTTGGTCAACCTCTTCGTTGCTCATGGCAAACTGCTTTTGATAGGTCTTCAGCAGATCCTCATCAAAGCTGCGCTCTCCGACCTGATCTTCTGCGAGCTCAGAAAATGGCGTCAGGCGACGAACGTTGTGTTCCATCCACTGGCGGTAAGGGTGACGGCTTTTGAGATCGTTATCGATTTCACTCGATTGCCACAATTTGCCTTTACGAGTATCAATCACCAGCAACTCGCCCGGTCCCACACGGCCTTTTTCCGCCACTTCATCCGGGGCGTAATCCCAAATGCCGACTTCGGAGGCGAGGGTGATCAGTTTATCTTTGGTAATCACGTAGCGCGCAGGGCGCAGGCCATTACGGTCAAGGTTACACGCGGCGTAGCGACCATCGGAGAGAAACGATCCCGGCCGGGCCATCCCACGGCTCCATGTGTTTGGAGTTGAAATCGTAGAAAGCGCGCAGATCCTCATCCATATCGGGGTGGTTTTGCCACGCAGGCGGTACCAACATGCGCATGGCGCGGAAGATATCCATACCGCCAGCTAAGAAGAGATCCAGCATATTGTCGAGACTGGAAGAGTCGGAGCCCGTTTCGTTGACAAAAGGCGCAGCGCTTTGCAGATCAGGCAGCAGCGGGGACGCGAACTTGTAGGCACGCGCTCTTGCCCACTGGCGGTTGCCTTCTATGGTGTTGATCTCGCCGTTGTGCGCCAGATAGCGGAACGGCTGAGCCAGCGGCCAACGCGGTTGCGTGTTTGTCGAAAAACGCTGGTGGAACAAACAGATAGCCGACTCCATTCGCAGATCGGCCAGATCGAGATAAAAACGTGGCAAGTCGGCAGGCATGCACAGCCCTTTGTACACCATCACTTGCGTCGAGAGGCTACAAACGTAGAAATCTTTGTCGTCGCTGATCTGTTTCTCAATGCGGCGGCGAGCGATATAAAGGCGGCGCTCAATATCACGTTCACGCCAGCCAGCGGGCGCAGAAATAAACACTTGTTGAATGTCAGGTAAGGACGCCGCGGCAATCGGGCCGAGTACCGCTGGATTGGTCGGCACTTTGCGCCAACCCGCTACGGTGAGGGTCTCTTTAGCCAGTTCTTTATTAATGATGTCGCGTGCCGATTGCGCGTTAACCGGATTTTGGCTGAAGAAGATCATACCTACGGCATACTGTTTACCGAGGTTAAAGCCTTGCTCTTTGGCGATAAGACGCAGATAAGAATCCGGTTTTTGCAGTAACAGGCCGCAGCCGTCGCCAGTTTTGCCATCAGCGGCGATGCCACCACGGTGGGTCATACGATCGAGTGCGGAAATCGCGGTACGAACCAGTTTATGGCTTGGTTCACCCTCCATGTGGGCGATTAGGCCGAAGCCACAGTTGTCCTTTTCCAGGCTTGGATCATAAAGAGCCATTGCAATTCTCCCTTTGCTTCTCTGTCTTCCGGACAGAAATACCAGCATAAAGTTTGGCGGTATAGATGACTAACTATGCATTTAAATTGTTCTATTTTGTATATTAATGCACCAAAGCTGTTAGAAAATTTTAACAAAAAGTAATGCATTATTTTGCATTGAGTTCACAACGTATAGGTTATTGTGAAAAAGGTCAAGTTGTTAGTGAAAAATCACGTTAGCGCGGGATTTACCACGTAATGGTCTAAATAAAATGTTTAAATTCAATTGGATAGTTTTTGTGATGTTACATTTTTGCAACATGGAGAATTTCGTAGGCAGAAAAAAGACCAGCATAAAATGCTGGTCAATAAGAAAAGTTTGGAAGGATTGCGTATTGGTTACCGGTATCAGGCAGGTGTTTTGCGTGCACCGCCTGATACCAGTTGGTTTATCAGCCAGCAGAGAGCATCAGTGAATCGGCTTTGGCTTCTAAGTTGGTGTTACCCATGAGGTAAGCATCGATAGCGCGAGCACTTTCGCGCCCTTCGTTGATACAGCGTACCACCAAAGATTGGCCAGTGCGCATATCACCGGCGGCAAAAACGCCCGGTTGATTGGTCTGGAAATCTTGAGTGGCGACGTTGCCACGCTCATCAAGCGCCACATTCAGTTGGGCAAGAACGCCGTGAGGCTCTGGATGGAGGAAACCCATAGCCAGAAACGCCATGTCACAAGGGATCACACGTTCGCTGCCTGCCACCTCTTCAAAGCTGGGGCGCTCACCTGGGGCGGCCTTTTTCCACACAATATCAGCGAGGCGCAGGCCAGTGACTTGCCCCTGCTCATTGCCGATAAATTCCTTGGTCAAAATGTTCCAATGGCGCTCACAACCCTCTTCGTGCGATGTCGACGTGCGCAGAATCATCGGATATTGCGGCCAAGGCATATTCGCAGGGCGTTTTTCTGGTGGCATCGGCATGATTTCCACTTGCGTGATGCTGGCGGCGCCGTGACGGTTTGAGGTGCCGACACAGTCAGAACCGGTATCACCACCGCCGATCACTACCACATGCTTGCCAGCTGCGTGGATCTCTTCCCCTTTGAGATCCATGTTGTTCGCGCGGCGGTTGTTTTGCGCCAAAAACTGCATCGCAAAATAGACGCCATTCAGCTCGCGACCCGGGATGGGCAGATCGCGCGGCACGGTCGAGCCACCCGTCAGCAGCACCACATCGTACTCTTGGCGAATTTGCTGCGCGTTGACGTTAACGCCAACGTGTTGATTGACTTTAAATTCAACACCAGCTTGTGCCATTAGATCGATTTTGCGATCGATGATGTCCATGCCCAGTTTGAAATCGGGAATCCCAAAGCGCAGCAAACCACCGACCTTTTCGTCGCGCTCAAACACAGTGACAAAATGGCCCGCACTGTTGAGCTGCTCGGCAGCGGCAAGGCCCGCCGGGCCAGAGCCGATGATCGCGACTTTTTTCCCCGTGCGTGAACGAGGGGTTTTCGGTTTGGCGTACCCTTCACGATACGCCGTTTCCACGATGGTTTTCTCGATATTACAAATGGTGATCGGATCTTGGTTGATGCCAAGCACACAGGCGCTTTCACACGGTGCAGGGCAGACGCGACCAGTAAACTCAGGGAAGTTATTGGTCGAACTTAGGATCTGCCACGCCTCTTCCCAGCTATCACGGTACACCGCGTCGTTAAACTCTGGGATGATGTTACCGATCGGGCAGCCGTTATGACAAAACGGCACGCCACAATCCATACAACGTGATGCTTGTGTATTGATTTTGTTGCCAAAATCGCTGTTTAGGACAAATTCCTTGTTGTTTTGGATACGAACTGCTGGGTCAATTTTCTTCGGCAGTTCACGACCAAACTCTAAAAATCCAGTAGGCTTACCCATTTACACGGCCTCCGCTTCTTGTTGTTCTGCCTCTGCCTTGCGCTTTTTCAGCACCGCTTTGTAATCACGTGGCATCACTTTCACCAAGGATTTCAAGCTGCTTTCAAAGTTATCAAGGAAAGACTGAGCCACTTCACTTCCTGTGAATTGAACATGCTTGGTCAGCATCTCCAGTAGCAGGTCTTTGTCTTCTTGTTCGATTGGATCGAGGTCGACCAATTCTGGGTTGAGTTTCGAGTTAAAATCCCCCGACTTGTCCCAAACGTAGGCCACGCCACCGCTCATACCTGCGGCGAAGTTGCGCCCGGTTGAACCAAGGATCAGCGCCACACCGCCGGTCATGTATTCACAGCCGTGGTCGCCGACACCTTCAACCACCACTTTCGCGCCGGAGTTACGCACACAGAAACGTTCACCCGCTAAGCCGCGAATGTAAGATTCACCAGACGTCGCACCGTAGAAACAGACGTTACCGACAATAATGTTGTCTTCTGCCACGAGCGTGGAGTTGGCGTCAGGGTAGAGCACCAATGTGCCGCCCGATAGGCCTTTACCCCAGTAGTCGTTGGCATCGCCTTCCACCTCAAACTTCACGCCTTTGGCAAGGAATGCACCGAAAGATTGCCCCGCACTGCCAGTGAACTTAACCTGCATCGGCTGTGGTAAGCCTTGATCTTTATACACTTTGGAGATTTCGTTCGACAGCATGGTGCCAACCGAGCGGTCGGTATTGATGATCGGAAACTCGGCTTGTACCGCTTGGCCGTTTTCCAGCGCAGGTTGCGCCGCTTGGATCAGTTGACGATCCAGTACCGCTTCCAAGTGATGGTTCTGCTGAGTTTGACAGTAGATGCCGTCTTGCTCGCGTGGCTGCTCAATAAACAGCACAGGAGAGAGATCCAAGTTTTTGTATTTCCAGTGAGCAACGTTGTCGCGCACTTTCAATTTATGCGCTTGACCGACCATCTCTGCAATGGTGCGAAAGCCAAGTTCAGCCATGATTTCACGTAGCCCTTGCGCCATGTACTGGAAGAAGGTCACGACGTCATCTACACGGCCGTCGAAACGCTCACGCAGCGTTTTGTTTTGCGTGGCGATGCCGACAGGACAGGTGTTCTTATGACACTTACGCATCATGATACAGCCTTCCACCACCAGAGCAGCGGTCGCAACCCCCCACTCTTCAGCACCCAACAGAGTCGCAATCGCGATGTCGCGCGGGGTTTTCATCTGGCCATCGGCTTGTACCACGATACGGTTACGCAGGCCGTTTTTCAGCAGCGTTTGGTGCGTCTCAGCTAGGCCAAGTTCCCACGGCAGACCGGTGTGACGGATCGAAGAGATCGGTGATGCGCCCGTACCGCCGTCGTGGCCTGCAATTAGCACCACATCGGCCTTGGCTTTCGCAACGCCCGAGGCGATGGTGCCAACACCCGCTTCAGAGACCAATTTGACGTTGACGCGACCTTTACGGTTGGCGTTTTTCAGGTCAAATATCAGCTGGGCTAAGTCTTCAATCGAGTAGATGTCGTGGTGTGGCGGTGGCGAAATCAGGCCCACTCCCGGAGTGGAGTGACGCGTTGCGCCGATCCAATCATCGACTTTATCGCCAGGCAACTGACCACCTTCACCCGGTTTCGCGCCCTGCGCCATCTTGATCTGGATTTCATCTGAGTTGGTCAGATAGTAAGAGGTGACGCCAAAACGGCCAGAAGCAACCTGCTTGATGGCTGAACGCTCGGAATCGCCATTCTCTCTTGGCTCAAAACGGATCGGATCTTCACCGCCTTCACCCGAGTTGGATTTCGCGCCAAGACGGTTCATGGCAACGGCAAGAGTGGAGTGCGCTTCGTAAGAGATCGAACCAAACGACATCGCCCCTGTGGCGAAGCGTTTAACGATGCTCTCAATCGGTTCCACTTCTTCAATCGGAATAGAGCCAGCGGGATTTTTGACAAAATCAAGTTGGCTGCGCAGCGTGACCGCTTTGTCGCCTTGACTGTCGACCGCAGCGGCGTACTTCTTGAATTCTTGGAAGTCTTTGTTGCGCGTTGAATGTTGCAGCAAATGGATGGTTTCAGGGTTGAACAGGTGTTTTTCGCCACGCTGTTTCCACTGATACACGCCGCCGACATCCAACATCTGGACTGGGATTTCACGAGTAGGGTAACCAACACGATGACGTACCAAGACTTCTTTAGCGATGTCATCGAGCGTCAAGCCTTGAATACGGGTGACGGTTCCGGTGAAGTATTTATCGACCACCGCTTTGCTGATGCCAAGCGCTTCGAAGATCTGCGCGCCGTGGTAAGACTGCAGCGTGGAGATGCCCATCTTAGAGAAGATTTTCAGCAGGCCGCCGTTAACCCCCTTGCGGTAGTTGTTGAAATACTGCTCAACCGACACGCTGGCATCCAGTTTTTTACGACGTTGCAGATCAACGATGGTTTCGGTGACCAGATATGGGTTCACCGCATTGGCACCGTAGCCGACCAGTGTGGCGAAGTGGTGCGTTTCACGCGCGTCGCCAGTTTCGACCACGATACCGCATTTGGCACGCAGGCCTTTACGGATCAGGTGATGGTGCACTGCGCCTACCGCCAGCATGGCAGGAATGGCGGCGTGGTTGGAGTTTACCGCGCGGTCTGTCAGCAAAATAATTGAGTAACCGTCGATTACCGCATCTTCGGCGTACTGGCAAATACGTTTTAGCGCGCGCTCCAGTTTGCCCGCATCTTCACTGGCTTGGAAAACGATATCCAGCGTTTTAGCTTGTAAATGCTCGTTGTCAATTGCGCGCAGCTTTTCCAGCTCGGCGTTGGAGATAACGGGCGATTCCAATTCCACTTTACGGCAATGAACTGGCGATTCCGCCAATAGGTTCTGATCTTTACCTATGTAGGTATTGAGCGACATCACCATACGTTTCGCGGATCGGGTCGATCGGCGGGTTGGTCACCTGAGCAAACAACTGCTTAAAGTAGTTGGCAAGATGCTGCGATTGGTGCGACAAAATCGCTACCGGCCAGTCAGCGCCCATTGAACCCAGCGGCTCGTAACCTGTTTGTGCCAGCGGCAGAATGATTTCGTTTACTTCTTCCGCACTGATGCCGAAGGCTTGTTGGCGATGCAGCAGACGCTCTGGTGAAGGTTGGCTGTGAACGTTGTCGGCATCCGGCAGCGATTTTAAGCTCAGCAGGTTGTCTTGTACCCACTGCTCATAAGGCTGTGCGTTGGCGATGGAGTCTTTCACTTCTTCATCTGAAATGATGCGACCTTGTTCGAGATCGGCGACAAAGATGCGCCCCGGTTGCAAACGGCCACGGTACTCGACGTTTTCCGCAGGCACTTCGACTACGCCAGACTCTGACGCCATGATCAGCATGTTGTCTTTGGTCACGGTATAGCGAGAAGGGCGAAGGCCGTTACGATCGAGCGTCGCTCCCACCTGAACACCGTCGGTGAAACAGACAGACGCTGGGCCATCCCACGGTTCCATAATGTTGGCGTGGTATTGGTAGAAAGCGCGACGTTTCGGGTCCATGGCTTTGTTTTCCTGCCACGCTTCTGGGATCATCATCATCAAGGCGTGTGGCAAGCTGCGGCCAGAGAGTACCAAAAGCTCCAGAACCATATCGAAGTTGGCCGAATCCGATGCACCTTCTTGGCACACAGGCAGCAGCATGTCGATTTCTGCTTGAGTGAACAGTTTGGATTCTAGGATCGCTTCACGCGCTTTCATCCAGTTCAGGTTGCCGCGTACTGTGTTGATCTCACCGTTGTGCGCGATGTAGCGGAAAGGCTGCGCAAGGCGCCATTTCGGGAAAGTATTGGTAGAGAAACGCGAGTGAACCAGAGCGAGCGCCGTCACCATGGTTGGGTTTTGCAGATCCAAAAAGTACTGAGGTACCTGCTCTGTGGTCAGTTGGCCTTTGTAAACCAGCGTTTTGTACGACATCGAGTTGATGTAAAAATCATCGCCGATGTTCGAGACGCTTTCTAAACAGACGCGCACCGTGTAGTTGCGCAGCACGTACAGTTTACGCTCCAACTCTTCCGGTGTGCAGCCCGGGCCACCCGAGATAAAAACGTGCTCAAATTGAGGCTCTGTGCTAAGGGGATCTGCGCCGATCATCGAGTTGTCGGTCGGCAAGACACGGTAGCCCAAAATGTCGAGATCGAGACGCTTGGCATTGCGCTGTAAAATATCGCGACACTGTTCACGCTTGTACTCGTCTTTCGGGAACAACACCACCCCGACACCGTATTTTTCAAAAGAAGGCAGCTTGAGTCCAAGCTTAACCGCTTCTTCCAAAAGAAATTCATGAGGTTTTTGCAGCAGAATGCCCGCGCCGTCACCGCTACATGGATCACAACCTTGGCCGCCGCGGTGCTCCATTCGCGCCAGCATCTCAAGAGCCTGTGTGACCACTTGGTGAGACTTACGGTTTTTCAGGTGAGCAACAAAACCAATACCACAGGCGTCATGCTCCAGTTTCTGGAGTATACAAACCCTGCGAACTTTGCTCTCTATCTACCATAGATACTTCCTTCCAGTTCTAATTGACGCAACAACCCATGCAGAAAACACTGCATAAATAGTGATTGAGCATCCGTCCTTTATAGTTCTGAGTCGCAACCAGCAAGGGAAGCTGGTTTTGAGTCCTTTCCGCATCCCACAGGAATCATGTTGTGGGAAAAACAATCCTTGGTGATATCCCGGTTTTATTGGTCACTTTATAGTGATTTATATAGGTTGGAGTGGGGCATCACCGACATAATCCGTGTTTCATCTTGTAATTAAAGTCACAAAAATGACGGTTATGTGTAAGTATCCTACAATTTTGTGACTAGCCAATGCAACGAAAAGTCTTGGTTGCATCCCAAAAAAATCGTTTAAAAATGCATTTTTAGTTTAACATTTATGCAACATGAGCGTTTTTTGTCTTTAATTATGCAGGTTTATTGATTTTTGCCAGTGAATGGGGTGTTTGAATTCGCTAGCATGCTGTGTTTTTTCTTGCGAATGTGTAATTTAATTACACAGATCGAATTAAGATTGATTCCGCTTTAGATTGGGTGAGTTCAATGCAATTACATCAACTGGTGAACACTCTAGGTCAGGACTTGCAGCGTCGTTATGGGGAGAAAGTCCACAAGCTGACGTTGCATGGTGGCTTTAGTTGCCCGAACCGTGATGGGACGATTGGTCGCGGCGGCTGCACATTTTGTAATGTCGCCTCATTTGCCGATGAGCAGGCACAAATCAAGAGTATTCAGTTGCAACTTAGTGAGCGCGCTGGCGAAGTGCATCGCGCCAAACGCTATCTAGCGTATTTTCAAGCCTATACCAGCACTTATGCGGAAGTGCAGGTATTGAAGAACATGTATGAAGAAGCGCTGAAAGCGGCGGATATTGTTGGGTTGTGTGTGGGAACGCGCCCGGATTGTGTACCTGATGCGGTGTTGGATTTGCTTGCAGGCTATGTGCAGCAGGGGTTTGAAATTTGGCTCGAACTGGGTTTGCAGACGGCGAATGATCAGACACTCAAACGCATCAACCGTGGTCACGACTTTGCCTGTTATGCCGAGATCACCCGCCGTGCCCGTGCGCTGGGTATCAAAGTGTGTACGCATTTGATTGTTGGTTTGCCAAAAGAGAGCGGGCAAGAGAACCGCTTGACACTCGACAAAGTGATCGCCACGGGAACAGATGGCATTAAACTGCATGGTTTGCACATTGTTGAGGGAAGCACCATGGCAAAAGCGTGGCGCGTAGGCAAATTGGAGGCGCCGAGCTTAGAAGAGTATGTGGCGATTGCGTGCGATCTGATCCGTCACACCCCGCCAGAAATCGTTTATCACCGCGTTTCTTCTGCGGCGCGGCGTCCGACCTTGCTCTCTCCATTGTGGTGTGAAAATCGCTGGCTCGCGATGACAGAAATTGGCAAGGCATTGGCGCTGCTGGGGGCGCAAGGCAGCGCACTTGAGCGCCCTTTCCGGTTTACAAAACCCCAATTAAAAGCGGAATAACCGCTTATTTGCTGATATATTTGCAAACAGCGTTAAAAATCAGGTAGCAAAGATGGATCAGCTGTTCAGCGCGCTTCGGGACGGAGCACAACACTATGGCCTTATTCTCCTTGGCGCCGTCCTGTTATTGGTGCTGGTCAAGGCCCTGATGCTGCGTTTTCAAAAAGATCTCGATTCGCTGGTGCTGGACGCGCTTTCTCCAGTACTGCTGGTGGATCTTGCGCAAAACAAGATCCTTTTGGCCAATACGGCGGCGATGCAGCTTCTGGGCATTCGCCAGCTTAATCGTTGCTACTTTTTCCCCTCCGCTTCATCCACGTCAGACATAGCACAAACGCTCAACTCACTCTCTGGACGGCAGTTCTCGCATCTCACTTTTACTTGGCGTCTGTCTGACAATGAAAGTTTGCAGATAGCCTTGAGCGGTCGCAAAGTCCACTATCACCACCGTTTTTGTTGGTTATTGCACGTGGGTGCGGTGGTAGCGGAGGATGACGGGCAGCAAAGCGAATTGGAAGCGCTGCGAATGGCCAAATCCGCGTTAGACTCCTTGTCGGAACTAATTTGTCTGCGCGATCCTGATGGGCGGATTTTAGCCACAAACCGCGCTTTTGAGCAGTTTTGGCAGGGACGGCGTGAAGAGTCGATCGAACCTGTTGCAGGGCAGATCAAAGGGCGGCGCAGTGAACGTCGTTGGACGACCGATCCGCAAGGGCGCAGTTGTTTGCTGGAAGTAAACCAGAGCCTTTTGATGAGTAAACAAGGGGAGCCGCTTGGATCGCTGAGCATCAGCCACGATGTGACAGAGTGGCATAAAATGCAGCAGAATCTGCGTGATGAAATGGAGCGGCGCAAAGACACCGAAGTGGCGCTGGCTCAGCGCGATACCATTTTGCAGAACATCCTCGAAGCCAGCCCAGACTCAATTGGCATCTTCAATGAGAACATGGTCTATCAGGCGTGCAACAAGCCGTTTGTCAATGCGCTGGGCATTGCTGAAGTCTCTGATCTCATAGGTAAAAGGCTGCAAGATGTCATTCCTGGCGAAATGTACCAGCGCTTGTCGGCGACCGACAGCCAAGTGTTGCATGAAGGCAAATCGCTGCGTTATCTGGACAAAATTCTCAACAGTAGCGGCGACTATTCTTGGTTTGATGTGGTGAAGTCGCCATTTCGCGATCCCGCCTCGGGCACCAACGGAGTGCTGATCATGGCAAGGGACATCTCAGAGCGCTATCTAGCGGAGCAAAAATTGGAAGCGGCCAATCAAGAGCTCGAAAAACTGAGCTTTATGGACAGCTTGACCAAAGTTGCCAACCGTCGCCGCTTTGATGAGCAGTTAAACACGCTGTGGCATCACCATGCGCGCGAAAAACTGCCTTTGGCGATCATGTTGTGTGATATCGACTTCTTCAAAGAGTTTAATGATCGCTACGGCCATCAACTGGGCGATCACGCCTTGACTCAAGTTGCCGAGGTGTTCTCCAAAGTGATCAGCCGCTCATCGGATTGCGTGGCGCGTTATGGCGGTGAAGAGTTTGCGTTCATATTGCCCAATACCACCACCGAAGGGGCGCTAAAAGTCGCGGAAAAAATACATGTCTGCATTGCTCAACTGGCGATTGAGCACCTTGGCTCGAAAGTGGCGCAGCGGATCACCGTTAGCCTTGGTTTGGTCTCCTATATTCCTAAACCTGAAGATTTGCCCGAAATGGGCGTGACCTTGGCCGACAGCGCTTTATACCAAGCCAAATCCGATGGCCGAAACCGTACTTGCGTCCATCCGGTTTCGCTCACTGCCGATGAAGTACCCCAGCAGCAGGGTGCGAAAGGTTAACTTTCCCTAATAATGCCCGTTTTGTCACACGAGTTGTGAATTCAATGGCTTAACCGCTAGAGTCAAACACGCTACACTAACCTTCCACCGTTCAACACCTCGCCCCGTCCCGCGGGCGTCAGTGTCGAGTCCGGCGGCTATCGCAATCGCCACTCACGCTTTGGAGCTTTAGATGAAACCCATGAAAAATCTTGCCCAGTACTACGTCGATTTGTTAGTCAAACTGGGCATCGTCCGTTTCTCCATTTTGCTCGCGCTGGCATTGGTGGCATTAGCCGTGGTGGTGCAAGTGGGAATTACGCTGGCGCTGAAAGGGAGCGTGGATGATATCGATATCGTCCGCTCGGTCTTTTTTGGCTTAGTGATCACCCCTTGGGCGGTCTATTTTCTTTCGGTGGTGGTCGATCAACTGGAAGAGTCTCGGCAACGATTATCTAAACTCGTATCAAAGCTGAAAGACATGCGCTCGCGTGACCAAGAGCTGAATGTGCAGTTGCAGCAAAACATCGAGCAACTCAACCAAGAGATCGAAGAGCGGATCAAAGCGGAAGAAGCGCGTGAAGAGGCGATGAAAGATCTGGAAAATGAAGTCTTTCAGCGCGAGCGAACCCAATTAGAACTCGCCGAGCGGACGGCGTTACTACGCTCGTTTATCGATGCCTCTCCGGATCTTATCTACTATCGCAACGCCGATGGGGTATTTTCGGGATGTAACCGCGCAATGGAAGAGTTAACCGGGAAAAAAGAGCATCAACTGGTCGGCTTGAGCCCTTGGGATGTCTACAGCAAGGAAGTCGCGCAACAAATTGTCGACACCGACCAAAAAGTGTTTGCTAATAATCGTGCGCTCACCTACGAGCAGTGGCTCGAATACCCTGATGGGCGCAAGCACTACTTTGAGCTGCGTAAAGTGCCTTTTTACAGCAAAGATGGCCGTCACCTAGGTTTGATGGGGTTTGGCCGTGACATTACTGATCGTAAACGCCACGAAGAGTCGCTGGAGAAAGCCAGTCGCGACAAAACCACCTTTATTTCTACTGTCAGTCATGAACTGCGCACACCGCTTAACGGCATCGTCGGTTTAAGCCGCATGTTGCTCGATACGACCTTAACGGATGAGCAGCGTAAGTACATGCAAACCATTAATGTCAGTGCTATCACTCTAGGCAATATTTTTAACGACATTATCGACATGGATAAGTTTGATCGGCGCAAATTAGAGCTGTTCCCTGAGCCGCTCGATTTTGAAGATTTTGTGGTCGAAATCGAGAACATCGCCGCGTTGATGGCAGAACAAAAAGGGCTGCGTTTTGACTTAGAACGTCTCAGTGAACTGCCTAAAATGGTCGAGGTTGACGCCACTCGCCTGCGCCAAGTGATTTGGAATCTGGTCAGCAATGCGATGAAATTCACCAAAGAGGGCGGGGTGGTGATGACGGTGAGCGCAGAGGTTGAAGAGGCGCACGCGTCGATTGTGATTGAAGTGGAAGACACCGGAATTGGCATTCCAGAAGCAGAGCTGGATAAGATTTTTGCCATGTATTATCAGGTCAAATCGGGCAAAGACAATCTGCATGCGGTCGGCACGGGCATTGGCTTGGCGGTTTCGCGTCAACTGATCAACATGATGGACGGCGATATCACGGTGACCAGCGAAGAGGGCTTTGGGAGCACCTTTACCCTGACCATCAAGGTGCCCGTGGTGGAAGGCAAAGCCGTTGAAGCGGAGGTTGAAGCGCAACTGAGTTTGAACATTTTTATGGTAGAAGACATCGCACTCAATGTGACGGTTGCGCGCTCGCTGTTGGAAAGTCTTGGTCATCAGGTCACGGTTGCGATGACTGGCGAGGAGGCGATTGAGCGCTTCAAACCACAAGAATACGATTTAGTTCTCCTCGATATTCAGTTGCCTGACATGACAGGTTTTGACGTGGCTCACTACTACCGTACCCACTATCAGAATTTGCCGCCGTTGGTCGCACTGACGGCCAATCTGTTGAAAGATAAGCGCGAGTATTTAGATAAAGGCATGGACGACGCGATCAGCAAGCCTTTAGCGGTGAAAGCGATGCAGGAGGTAATTAGCAAATTGATCCTGACAGAGCAGGAGCTCATGCCGCGTGCTCCTGAAGCTCTTGAAGTCGACGCGCAAACGCATGGGCTAGAAACCCAAGTGCTGGACATTGATATGCTCGAATCGTATGTCGATATTGTTGGTCCCACCCCAGTGCTGGACAGTATTCAAATGTTTGCCGAGATGATGCCGGGTTACTTGGAGGTGCTGGATCTCAATATGATTGCCAAAGATCAGTCAGGAATTGTCTCAGAGGCACACAAAATTAAAGGTGCTGCGGGCTCGATTGGTTTGAAGCGGATTCAAAGCGTGGCGCAAAAAGCGCAATCTCCGGATATGCCAGCTTGGTGGGAGAATATCGGTGATTGGGTAGAAGAGATCAAAAATGAGTATCAGCATGATATTGTGATCTTGAAAAGCTGGTTAGAACAAAGGGGAATGAAATGAAACGATGGGCTCTAGCAACACTTTCTCTGGCTCTACTGGCCGGATGTTCTACGCCTCCTTCGATCAGTTGGCAGCAAGACAACCAAGTCACGGTAAACCAAAGTGTGATCGAACTGAAAAGCACACTGTGGGTTAATCAAATGCCGATGGTTGGTGAAGAAGAAACGCAAAGTTTGCACGGTTCTCTCTATCTCTCTTCCAATGGAGAGCTTCCTGCTAGTTTGACTGTGAATCATCTCACCATCAAACAAGGTGAGCAGCAGTGGAACCTAAGTGAAAGCGACCTTGAAGTGCGAACTCACAGCGAAAATCAGTGGGAAGTGGCCTTGAACTGGCAGGGTGAGTTCGATATGGAGAAACCCGTTGATATCGCTTTGCAGCTCGAGAATCAAGCGACGATCTTGTGGCTCGTTGAGCGTAAAGTGGCTATTGATAAGGTCTACTAAACTGACGCAAACAAAAAAAGGTTGGCATCGCGCCAACCTTTTTGTTTTATATCGTATTGATATTTAAGCGTCTAAATCACCACAAAAGCGGTAGCCTTCACCGTGAATGGTGGCGATGATCTCTGGCGTACCAGATACGGACTCAAAATGCTTACGGATACGGCGAATAGTCACATCAACCGTTCTATCATGCGGCTTGAGTTCACGTCCGGTCATTTTCTTAAGCAGATCGGCACGGGTTTGGATCTTACCCGGGTTTTCACAGAAGTGCAGCAACGCACGGAATTCAGAGCGTGGCAGCTTGTAACCATCACCCAGCGGGCTGATCAGTGAGCGGCTGTTGATGTCTAGTACCCAACCGTTAAACTCGTATTTCTCTACGGAACGTTTTTCTTCGTGTACGATACTATTGGTCATTGAGCGACCAAGCAAATTGCGCGCACGAATCGTCAGTTCACGCGGGTTAAATGGCTTGGTGATGTAGTCGTCTGCACCGATTTCTAAGCCAAGAATTTTGTCGACTTCGTTGTCACGACCAGTCAAAAACATCAGTGCTACATCTGCTTGCTCACGTAATTCGCGAGCCAGAAGAAGGCCGTTTTTACCTGGTAAGTTGATGTCCATTATCACTAGATTAACGTTATTTTCTGACAGCATTTGGTGCATTTCATCACCATTGCTGGCTTCAAATACAGCATATCCCTCTGCTTCAAAAATACTCTTAAGAGTGTTACGAGTTACTTGCTCATCTTCAACGATAAGAATCTGCGGGGTTTGCATTGGCGGTACCTAAATTTGTGACAAAATTGTACTAATAGAATAAATTCTAGGCAAAAACATAACATACAGGTAATGTGATTTTGATAATAAAGCAAAGTGATCAAAAAAACACTTCTTTCGGTTACGTGCCTTCCTTGAGTTCTCGCCAAAAGTAAACAGCATCCGACTGCTACTGGATTATTCTATAGGGTTTGTTTACCTTTCAAGACCCACCGCGACAAGGCAAAGCAGATATGGAAAGGTAAACAACCCTGTTCTTTTGAGCGGATTCTATAATGTTAACAGCATGCTAACAATGCTCAAATGTTAATTCCATTCACTTTGTTGATTTATATCAATTGGCTAAATGTAACAATTATTAATCGTCCGAGACTTATGATAAAAAATGTCCAAATAGGTGTAGATGCTCAATTATGGCATGCATATTCAGACTCATTCTTCGCTTTTGCCCAAAGTTGGACAGAGGACAACTACGCGATTATTACCGCATGGAACCCGGGGAGTGTACTATTGTCAAATGAGCTAAATTGCATAAATAGTCAGCGTCTGAAAGAGAGATTAATGGGCATGGACTATTGCCCGGTGTTGGTCGGCAACCAAGATTTTACCTGGAGCGAAGCAAGCTTTGCGGTAAAAGTGGATATGCGTCTGGCCTTGGACATAGCGAAAGAGTTTCAACAAAACGCCATTTATTACATCGAGAATAAAGAGTTATTTTTAGTTTCTTGTTTTGCCGATGAGACAAAACAGTCGCTAGGCAGCATGGCTTCTCGCCTACGATAAACGTTCTGTCTCTGTCATAAAATTATCAAGGAGGATTTATGAACGACATTACTCCGGACATCTGCGATAAGTTTGAAGATAAAGTGAGGCTACTCAATCTTCCTTTGCAGAATTACGGTCAAAAAACCGCATTTTTTGGAGAGATCGTGACAGTGCGCTGTTACCACGATAACTCGAAGGTGCGCGAAATGCTTAGTCAAGATGGTAAAGGCAAAGTGCTGGTCGTCGACGGACATGGTTCCTGTCAGAAAGCGTTGCTCGGCGATCAACTTGCTATTTTGGCGATTGAAAATAACTGGGAAGGGGTCATCATCTTTGGCGCAGTCAGAGATGTGGCACAGATGGCACAGATGTCGCTCGGCGTTAAAGCGCTAGGAACCTCTCCTTTTAAAACGGAGAAACGCGGTGCTGGAGAGGTGAATGTGACCCTGATGATGCTCAATCAAATTGTGCAGCCCAAAGAGTACATTTACGCAGACTGGAATGGGATTTTAATTTCTAAACAAGCGCTTGAAATTTAAAAGCGAAAGCCGATACCTACTTCAATGCCTTGCTGCCACTCTTGATAGTCAAGAGTGGCATGCAAATCCAACGACTCGGTAATTTTGACGCGGCTTGATACTTCGGCCGCGAAACCTGTGGTATCTGGTTGGCCATCTTCAGGGCTGACTTTGAACGAACGTAGGGTGCTTTTGAGGGTAAAATGTTCGTTAATCTTATAACTCACGCCGCTTAGAAAACCGCTTTGGTTGTTGAGTTGAGAGTTGTTAACGCGGGCACCGACGTAAAGATCGACCGAATCAAAGACTTGATAGGCGTAACCACCATCTATGTTCCACACATCAAAATTTTCTTCTGGCTGAGTTTCACTGGAGAAAAACAATTTATGTGGTGAGAGCTTGGCGGGCGCGAGAGAAGGAAGCGGGTTGGCCGTCACTTGGCCACACAGAAGCAACAGCAGCAAAACCAGCATGTTTTTCATACCACTACTCCTTGTGTTTTTTTCTCTTATTCTGGCGTACCTTTGATTAAAGCACACATCCTGACATTGGACCTATTTTTTGTCGCATCACGCTTTTCGATTATAGCCTGTCCAAAAGTCATTTTTGTAGCCAGCTTCAAACTATCAGGATATGCATGTAATTTACCGAAATGGCTTTGTGCTTTTTCTCACAGCGAAAAGAGTAAGATTAAAAAAATTGAACTTTTTATTGACGACAGTACAGAAACTACGGTAAACGTAGTGCTAAGCAAACACACAACTACAATGAATAGTTATCTATGACCTTTAACAGCCAATCAGTAATGACCACCACCATTATTATTACCGACATCACACATGTTGGGGCAGGCTGCTGAACGAAAGAAATTCCAAAAAAAGGCCTGTATCCAACAAGATACAGGCCTTTTTTTATACAGTTTAAAAATGATCCGGGAGGAAGGGATGCGAGTATTGAAGTTTGGCGGCTCATCGTTAGCCGATGCTGAGCGCTTCTTAAGGGCGGCAGATATCATTGCCAATAATGCAAAACAGGAAGAGGTTTCCGTTGTTTTATCAGCACCGGGAAAAACAACCAATAAATTAGTCGCTATCATAGAGTCGGCGTTAAAACATGGTGAAGCGGAACGGCAAATCGCAGAGGTAGAAGTATCATTCCATCAGCTGTTTGATGATATCAAACAACAAGTCCCTGACATCAATGGTGCAGACTACCTCGGCCAAGTGGCCAGTTCGCTTTCTCAGCTACGTCAGTTTGTGCATGGCATCGGCCTGTTGGGGATGTGTCCTGATAACGTGAACGCCCGCATTATTAGTAAAGGTGAGCGCGTATCTATTCAATTGATGAAGGCGGTTCTTGCTGCTAAAGGTCATGCGGTTAACTTGATTGACCCGGTCGAATATCTGTTGGCGAAAGGCGACCATCTCGAAGGGATGGTCGATGTTGACATCTCCACGCAAAATTTCCGCAGCAAGCCGCTACCTGCAGGCCACGTGCACATCATGCCGGGCTTTACCGCGGGCAACAAACAAGGTGAGTTGGTTACGCTTGGCCGTAACGGTTCTGACTACTCGGCGGCGGTGCTCGCGGCTTGTTTGCGCGCGGATTGCTGTGAAATCTGGACGGATGTTGATGGCGTTTACAACTGCGATCCACGATTGGTTGAAGATGCTCGGCTACTCAAATCGCTCAGCTATCAAGAAGCGATGGAGCTCTCTTACTTTGGCGCTTCTGTGTTGCATCCGAAGACCATTGCGCCTATCGCGCAGTTCCATATTCCTTGTTTGATCAAAAATAGCTTCAACCCTCAAGGCGCAGGCACGCTTATCGGTCAAGACACGGGCGAAGATAAACTGGCGATTAAAGGCATTACCACGCTCAACAATTTGACCATGGTTAACGTTTCCGGTCCTGGCATGAAAGGCATGGTCGGCATGGCCAGTCGGGTGTTTGGTGCGATGTCTACTTCCGGTGTGTCGATTGTCCTGATTACCCAATCTTCTTCTGAATACAGCATCAGTTTTTGTATCGAAGCTGCAGATAAAGCCACTGCTGCTCAAGCCCTCGCCGATGAATTTGAACTCGAGTTAAAAGATGGCTTGCTCGAGCCTGTCGAGTTTCTCAGTGACGTCGCCATTATTACCTTGGTGGGAGATGGCATGCGCACTTCCAAAGGCGTAGCATCGCAATTTTTTGCCTCGTTGGCGGAAGTCAATGTGAACATCATCGCGATTGCGCAAGGTTCCTCTGAACGCGCGATTTCTGCGGTGATTCCGGAAGATAAAATTGCCGAGGCAATAAAAGCGTGCCACGAGAATCTGTTTAATTCCAAACACTTCTTAGATGTGTTCGTGGTTGGTGTCGGCGGTGTCGGTGGTGAACTGGTCGATCAGATCCATCGCCAGCAAGCAAAACTCGCTGATAAAGGGATCGTAATTCGTGTCTGTGGTCTCGCCAACAGCAAAGGCCTGCTGTTAGACAGTAATGGTTTGCCATTGGATCATTGGCGTGATCGCATCAAAAATGCCACCGAAGAGTTTAGTCTGCCGCGTTTGATCGCTACCGTGCAGCGCAACCATATTATCAACCCTGTACTGGTGGACTGTACGTCCAGTGAGGCCATCGCAAATCAGTATACCGAGTTTCTTTCAGCGGGCTTCCACGTGATTACGCCGAATAAAAAGGCCAACACAGCCAGCATGGCGTATTACCACCAATTGCGTGATGTCGCGCGTAGCTCACGCCGCAAACTGATGTATGAGACAACCGTTGGCGCAGGTCTTCCTGTGATTGAAAACTTGCAAAATCTGATTGCGGCAGGGGATGAACTGGAGCGTTTTACCGGGATCCTGTCAGGCTCACTCTCATTTATCTTCGGCAAATTGGACGAAGGGATGAGCTTAAGTGAAGCGACCAACATTGCGAAACAAAACGGCTTCACTGAACCCGATCCGCGTGATGATCTATCGGGAATGGATGTAGCGCGCAAGCTCTTGATCCTCGCACGCGAAGCGGGTATGTCACTGGAGTTGGAAGATGTAGAAGTGGATCAAGCATTGCCACCTGGCTTCGATGATTCAGGCAGTGTGGAAGAATTTATGGCTCGCTTACCTGAAGCGGACGCCTACTTTAAGCAGCAACTTGCGCAAGCTGCGCATGAAGGGAAGGTGTTACGTTACGTTGGCGAGATCATCGATGGCAAATGCAAAGTGTCTATCGCGGCGGTGGACGAAAACGATCCTATGTTCAAGATCAAAGATGGCGAGAACGCACTGGCTTTCTACAGCCGCTACTATCAACCAATTCCACTAGTCTTACGTGGTTACGGCGCGGGTACTCAGGTGACTGCGGCGGGCGTGTTCTCGGACGTAATGCGTACACTCGGCTGGAAATTAGGGGTTTAATCAATGAGTTCAAGTGATATGGGGGTGGTTGTTTACGCTCCTGCTTCTATCGGTAATGTCAGCGTTGGTTTTGACGTGTTGGGGGCGGCGGTGTCCCCTATTGATGGCACTCTGTTAGGTGATCGAGTGATGGTGAAGCAAGGCAGCGAGCCATTTGCACTTAAAACGGCAGGTCGCTTTGTCGCTAAGTTGCCTGCCGATGCCAAAGAAAATATTGTTTACCACTGTTGGCGCGTGTTCGCTCGTGAGTTAGACAAGAAAGGGGTGACTTTAAAGCCGGTTGAAATGACCTTAGAAAAGAACATGCCAATCGGTTCTGGGCTTGGCTCCAGCGCCTGTTCGATTGTTGCGGCGCTAGATGCGCTCAACCAATTCCATGCAAAACCGCTCGATGAAACAGAGTTGCTGGCTCTGATGGGCGAAATGGAAGGGGAAATCTCTGGTGGCGTACACTACGATAACGTTGCGCCTTGCTACTTGGGCGGATTGCAATTGATGCTTGAAGAGCTCGGTATCATCAGCCAAGAAGTCCCCTGTTTTGACGATTGGTATTGGGTGATGGCTTATCCCGGGATCAAAGTTTCGACTGCTGAAGCGCGCGCCATTTTGCCATCACAATATCGCCGACAAGACGTTATTGCACACGGCCGTCATCTCGCCGGTTTCATCCACGCCTGCCACTCTAACCAGCCAGAATTAGCGGCGAAGCTAATCAAAGACGTGATCGCAGAACCGTATCGTGAGAGACTGCTGCCAGGATTTGCTGATGCGCGCAAATACGCCGCATCTGCTGGTGCATTGACGACAGGCATCTCGGGCAGTGGCCCAACCCTATTTAGCATTTGCAAAGAGAGAGAAGTCGCGGAGCGCGTCGCTCGCTGGCTTGAACAAAATTACGTACAAAATGAAGAAGGATTCGTCCATGTTTGCCGTTTGAACAAACAAGGTTCGGTCGTGACAGGAAGTGAGCTATGAAGCTGTACAACATCAAAGAAAATCAACAACAAGTCTCCTTTGGACAAGCCGTTCGCCAAGGTTTAGGCCGCAATCAAGGTCTATTTTTTCCCGCTGAATTACCTCAGTTTGCCGATATTGACGCACTGCTTGAGGAAGGATTCGTTGCTCGTAGCAGCAAAATTCTCTCAGCGTTGATTGGTGATGAGCTTTCTGCGCAGCAAGTGAGCGCAATGGTGGATGCGGCGTTCCAATTTCCTGCGCCGATTGCGCAAGTTAAGCCGGGTGTCTATGCCCTAGAACTTTTCCACGGCCCGACATTGGCGTTCAAAGATTTCGGTGGCCGCTTTATGGCGCAGTCACTTGCTGCCGTTTCCAATGGCGGGAAAATTACTATTTTGACCGCGACGTCCGGTGATACAGGAGCGGCGGTTGCCCATGCTTTCTATGGCATGGAAGATATCAACGTAGTGATCCTCTATCCAAAGGGCAAAATCAGCCCGCTGCAAGAAAAGCTGTTCTGTACTCTAGGTAAAAATATCCATACGGTTGCGGTTCATGGTGATTTTGATGCGTGTCAGGCTCTGGTCAAACAGGCATTCGATGATGCTGCGCTACGCGAAGAAATTGGTTTGAACTCTGCTAACTCAATCAACATCAGCCGTTTGATGGCGCAAATTTGCTACTATTTTGAAGCGGCGGCGCAAATGAGCAAATCAGAGCGTGAGAACCTGGTGATTTCAGTCCCGAGCGGTAACTTTGGTAATTTGACCGCAGGCCTGTTGGCGAAAGCACTCGGCTTGCCGGTTAAACGCTTTATCGCTGCGACCAATGCCAATGATACTGTGCCGCGTTATCTCGAGACAGGTCAGTGGGATCCTAAGCCGACCGTTGCGACGACCTCAAACGCCATGGATGTGAGTCAACCGAACAACTGGCCACGCATTGAAGAGCTTTGCCGCGTGAAAGAGTGGGGACTCGAAACGCTGGGGAAAGGAGCGGTCAGTGATGTGCAAAGCGCGCAATCTGTACGCGAACTTTATCAATTAGGCTATCTGTGTGAACCACATGGTGCAATTGCTTACCGTGTGCTTGAAGAGCAACTTCAAGCGGGTGAAACCGGCTTGTTCTTGTGTACAGCGCATCCTGCCAAGTTTAAAGAAGTGGTTGATGACATTTTGGGCACTGATATTGAGTTGCCAGCGCCATTGGCTAAACATGCGCAGATGACGTTACTGTCTCAGGAGTTGGAAGCCGACTTTGATGCGTTGAAAGTGGTACTGCGTCAAGTTCAGTAGGTGAGCCAAAAATGAAATAGTAAAGGCGGAGTTGACTCCGCCTTTTTTATTGCCAGCTAAAAACAAACGGCGCTCAGAGAGCGCCGTTAAAGTGAGTGGCAATGTTGTGATTAGAGCGACTCAGTAAAAGTACGAGCGATCACGTCGCGTTGCTGCTCTTGAGTCAAAGAGTTAAAACGCACGGCGTAGCCAGATACGCGAATAGTCAACTGTGGGTATTTTTCTGGGTGAGCGACTGCATCTTCCAGCGTTTCACGTTTTAGTACGTTGACGTTGAGGTGTTGACCACCTTCGATGCGAGGTGCTGCTTCAATAGCCACTTCACGGCTTTCGAATTCACCCAGTTCGTTGATCGCCACAACTTGATCGGCTTCATAGCCAGATAGCGCAGCCACGCAACGCGCTTCGTTCTTTTCACTGTCCAAAAGCCAGATAGAGTTCAGTAGGCTGTCGTTTGCCGCTTTTGTAATTTGGATACCTTGGATCATCACTATCTCCTAGTCCACGCAGGTGGTGTTATGGTGTTTATTTTCAAATTTTGTCGAGCTGCTAATTATATAGCCAATAACCATTATTCTAGTATTGATTTAAGTCAAAAAACAACTAAAAACATTAAATTTACAAAGGTTAATTTATTGCTCTAGATCAATAAACTCTTTAAAAACAATATCAATTAAATATAGTTGATTGGTTAAAAATTATTTTAACGATCACTTGTTGTAAATTTACTACAAATCACAAGTCAAATTTGACGAATGAAGGCTAAATCGTTGTAATTGCCCACCAGAGATGAAAGTGAAAAGTGATTAAATGACAAACAGTAAAAATCGATATGGTAACAAATTTATTGGTGCCCACGTTTCTGCTGCGGGTGGTGTGGAGAATGCGCCGTTGCGAGCAAGGGAAATTGGTGCGAAACGCCTTCGCTTTATTTACCAAAAATCAGCGTCAGTGGGTCGCTAAACCGTTGGAGGCCAAATCCATCAGTGCCTTTAAAGCCAACTGCCAGATGCTTGGGTTTGCGCCTGAGCAGATCCTGCCACATGACTCTTATCTGATAAACTTAGGGGCGCCTGAAGAGGAAAAGCGAGAGAAATCACGCTTGGCTTTTATCGATGAAATGGAACGTTGTCGACAGCTGGGCTTAACCCTGCTGAATTTTCATCCCGGTAGTCACCTTAATCAAATTTCAGAACAAGAGTGTTTGGCGCTGATTGCGCAGTCGATCAATGTGGCGCATAAAGCCGTGCCTGATGTGGTGGCAGTGATTGAAAATACCGCTGGTCAAGGAACAAACTTAGGGTGGAAATTCGAACATCTAGCGGAAATCATCGACCAAGTGGAAGACAAAGAGCGGGTAGGCGTTTGCCTCGATACTTGCCACACCTTTGCCGCTGGCTACGATCTCAGTTCTATCGAGGCATGTGAGCACACTTTTGCGGAGTTTGAACGCGTGGTCGGCATGCACTATTTAAGGGCAATGCATCTCAATGATTCAAAAGTGGATCTCGGTAGTAAGGTTGACAGGCATCAGGCCTTGGGCAAAGGAGCGATTGGCTGGAGCTGCTTTGAATACATAGCTAAAGATAGGCGATTTGATTCTATCCCTTTGATTTTAGAAACAATTGAGCCGGACTTGTGGGCGGATGAAATTCGGGCGTTAAGAGAATTCCACCTACAATCAATCGATTAAATGAAGGTTTAACCATATTGGCATCTTTTTTTCATATCTCACCATGACGATAGTCGCACAGAAGATTTCGCAATGGAGGATGCCACTATGTTACCGACAATCACAGCTACCCCAATGTCCTTTGGTCGCCGCGCCGCACGGCTGCCCGCTCCTAATCGCCATGTCACAGGGCAGGGACACTATCGAACCCCACAAAAGGCGACGCATCCGCATGAGAAAAGCGAATAGCGTTTACTCTGAGGGAGTGAGGTAATTAAATACAAGTTGCCCGGTTTATCGTGCGTATTTGGGTGTAAAATAGCGGCTTTGATAGTAACTGTAGGATTCCCCAATGACACAGGAAACTGACCTGGCACGATGTAATTGGTGCTGAAAAGCAACAGGCGTATTTTCAACAAACACTCAGTTTTGTGGACGCAGAGCGTCAGGCCGGAAAAGTCATTTACCCTCCGGCCAAAGACGTGTTCAACGCTTTCCGTTTTACGGAATTTAATCAAGTCAAAGTGGTCATTCTCGGCCAAGACCCGTACCACGGGCCCAATCAGGCACATGGCCTGTGCTTTTCTGTTCTTCCTGGAATCAAGCCGCCGCCATCTTTGGTTAATATGTACAAAGAGTTGGCACAAGATATCGAAGGCTTTCAGATACCAGCACACGGTTTTTTACAGAGTTGGGCAGAGCAAGGTGTCCTGCTGTTGAATACGGTTTTGACCGTAGAGAAAGGGAAAGCGCACTCGCATGCAACCAGCGGGTGGGAAGTGTTTACCGACCGGGTCATCGAGGCGATCAACCAGCATCAGCAAGGCGTGGTTTTCTTACTTTGGGGTTCGCATGCGCAAAAAAAGGGCCGCTTCATTGATAGAAACAAGCACTATGTGCTCTCGGCCCCGCATCCCTCTCCGCTTTCTGCGCACCGGGGATTTTTAGGTTGCCGCCATTTTTCTCAAACGAATCAGTTGCTTTCTCAACAAGGAAAAACGCCAATCCACTGGCATTTACCGATGATGGTTTAAATGGTGCTTTTTTGAGCAAGGTCTAAACCGAAACCATTTATCTCTTATACACTTAGTAGCAGAAATGAAGTGTTAAGGAGAAGCACTATGATGATCGAACGGATAAGGCGTGAGCATAGCTACATTGTGCGTTTGTTGGCTATCTTACGTCAGAAAGTGGAACAACTGAAAAACGAGCAACCGATCAACTACAGTTTGGTGGCAGAAATTGTTGACTATCTCTCTGCACATGCGGAAAAAGTGCATCACCCCAAAGAGGACATTCTTTATCGACACTATTTGCAGCATTATGGGGCGCAGCGGACAATAGAAAATCTAGAGCAAGAGCATATCTCGCTGGCAAAAGAGACGGCAAAGTTTGCTGAGATAGTGCAGATGATCCTCAGCGATGCCGTCGTGCCACATGAGGTTTTCCTGGAGCATCTTGAAGCGTTTATCACTTCTCAGCGTCGCCACTTAGATATTGAAGAGCGTTTAGTGTTGCCGTTAATTGCAGAGTCTTTCACCACTCAGGATTGGCAAATGGTCGAATCACAATGGTTGATCAACGAAGATGACCCAGTGTTTGGCAAAACCATTGCGGACCACTACCAGCAGTTGGCAGAGCGGGTCAAACAGAGTGACAGGGAATGGGCTTAGCGGAGATGAGTCGTCTTCGGACTGCGTAATAAAAAGAGAAATGGCACCTTGAGGTGCCATTTCAGTATTCGTTAGAGTTTAATGTCTTCCAGTGAATAATCGTGACAAAGGTCCATGTCTCGAAGCTCTTTCAGAAGATTGCGGCGATCCATCATCGCCTCAATTTCACGCCATTTTCTTTTTACTGGTTTTGACCGGGTTTTGGTGGTACCAGTCGTTTCAAAATCCAGTAAGTCATCTAGTTCAAAGCCGTCCATAAGCTACCTCACGTAAATAACCAGCGCTTGTGCAGTCACTAAGTACCACAGTTTCTCCGAGATTAGCCACGATATATTTCGCATTTGTGTCGGGAACATGAAATTTTCGCTTGGAACTGAATACAACATCACATTTCGCTGAGTTCAATATGGTTGAAAAGTGAGCATTCGCATCAACGAAAACGTTTAAATGAAAAAAAATTGAATGTTAAAGGGGTGTGTATTTAAACCGTATGCCGATACAGATAGACGTTTAAAAGATGGGCTGTTTCCAAATGTAACAAGTATCAGGTTCTGCCCGCAACTGAGAAAGCGCTCAATGGCTTCGGATCATAGATAGGGTAAGGACTGCTGAGTAAATTGAAGTGAAAAAGAATGATTATAATTTGATGTAAATACATTGTGCAGTAAATGTAACCACTTTTCATTGCTTGCGCTGTTTTTTATGTTAACAAAAAGTATATTTACAGTGAAAAATACAACAAAAATGCATTATGGTGCATATTGATTTTTGTTTTTCCAAGCTGCATTATCCGCTGCGTCAAAAAACGTTGGTACGTAAAAAGGATGCATGAAGCGACATTTACGATTCTGGATTGCCAATCTAAAACGAATAAGACCAAGCTAATTTGACACTTGGTATCGCAATCTGGTGGATGGCTGGGACGCACGGACCGACGCAACTCAATTTGAGGTATGTATGACAGACTTGATTAATTTGATGAATGACCTGCTATGGGGGTCTATTCTGGTTTACCTGCTCGTCGGGGTGGGGATCTACTTCACTATCCGCCTTGGGTTTATCCAATTCCGCCATTTTGGCCACATGTTTTCCGTATTGAAGAACAGCCGCAAAGCTGACCAAGCTGGTATCTCTTCTTTTCAGGCACTTTGTACTAGCTTAGCTGCGCGCGTTGGTACTGGAAACATGGCAGGGGTTGCCGTTGCCCTTACTGCGGGTGGTCCGGGTGCGATTTTCTGGATGTGGTTGATCGCCATGTTAGGTATGGCAACCTCGTTTGCTGAAAGTACGCTGGCGCAGCTTTACAAAACCAAAGATGACGACGGCAACTACCGCGGCGGCCCTGCTTACTACATGGAAAAAGGCCTTGGCATGCGCTGGATGGGCGTATTGTTCTCGGTCTTTTTGATCATCGCTTTTGGTCTGGTGTTCAACGCAGTGCAAGCCAACTCAATTGCCGGTGCGATGCAAAACGCCTTCGGTTGGGAAGATAAGTACGTTGGCGGTGCGATCATGGTGCTGGCGGGCGTGATTATCTTCGGTGGTATCAAGCGTATCGCGCGCACCGCAGAGCTGATTGTGCCTGTGATGGCGCTGGCTTACTTGGCATTGGCGCTGTTTGTGATGTTTAGCAACCTCGACAAACTGCCAGCGGTGTTGGCATTGATCTTCAAGAGCGCGTTCGGCTTACAAGAAGCTGCGGCTGGTGGCCTTGGCTATGCCATCGCCCAAGCGATGATCAACGGGATTAAACGTGGCCTGTTCTCCAACGAAGCGGGTATGGGTTCGGCACCGAATGCGGCAGCCTCTGCAACGCCGTATCCACCACATCCCGCTTCGCAAGGTTATGTGCAGATGCTGGGTGTGTTTATGGACACTATCGTGATCTGTTCTGCCACGGTTTCCATCATCTTGATGTCTGGTGAATACGTGCCTCACGGAGAAGTTACTGGTATTGAACTGACTCAGGTAGCCCTTAGTTCACAAGTGGGGGATTGGGGCGGCATCTTTGTCGCGGTCGCGATTTTCTTCTTCGCCTTCACCTCGATCATTGCCAACTACTCGTACGCGGAAACCAACTTAGTCTTTCTTGAGCACAACCACAAAGCGGGCTTGAATCTATTCCGTATCGTGGTGCTGGGCTTGGTCGGTTACGGCGCGGTGGCACCACTGCCATTCGTGTGGGCGCTGGCAGATGTATCGATGGGTTTGATGGCGATTGTCAACTTGGTCGCGATTTTGCTGCTCTCTGGCATCGTGATCAAACTGGCGAAAGACTACAACCGTCAGTTAAAAGAGGGCAAATTGCCCACCTTTAATGCCGACGATTTCCCAGAGCTCAAATCTCAGCTTGAAGAAGGTATTTGGGATAACAAAAACAAGTAATCGCTCTTTGCTATTAGTGTGATTGTAAAAGCCATGCAGACATTGCATGGCTTTTTTTGTACCCTAGTGAAAAACAAAATTAGGAAGTCATCGTCATGCTTATTGTTGTTTCTCCAGCCAAAACTCTGGATTACGAATCGCCACTCGCGACGCAAAAGTTTACCCAACCGGAATTGGTCGATTATTCCAAACAGTTGATTGAAGTTTGCCGCCGATTGACGCCGGCCGATGTCGCTTCACTGATGAAAGTGAGCGATAAAATCGCCGATCTCAACGTCGGTCGTTTCCAAGATTGGAGCGAAACCTTCACCCCTGAAAATGCGCGCCAAGCGATTCTGGCTTTCAAAGGCGATGTTTATACTGGGCTGGAAGCCGAAACGTTTACTGAGGCCGATTTTGACTACGCACAGCAGCATTTGCGCATGCTTTCCGGTTTGTATGGTCTGCTGAAGCCGCTCGATTTGATGCAGCCGTATCGTCTAGAAATGGGCACTAAGTTGGCCAATCCGAAAGGCAGCAATCTTTACCAGTTTTGGGGCAATGTGATCACCGACAAACTCAATGAGGCGATTGCCGAGCAAGGCGACAATGTGCTGATTAATCTTGCCTCGAACGAATACTTTAAAGCGGTGAAGCCGAAGAATCTGCACGCTCAGGTGGTGACGCCGATTTTCAAAGACAGCAAAAATGGCCAGTACAAAGTCATCAGCTTCTTTGCCAAGAAAGCGCGTGGCATGATGGCGCGTTACATCATTGAAAATCGAATCCGCAGTGTGGCCGATCTTACTCAGTTTGACACCGCGGGTTATTACTTTGTGGAAGAAGAGTCCACGCCAACGGAATTGGTGTTTAAGCGCGAAGAGCAGCACTAATTCAGTTGTTGAAAAAAAGAAGGGTTGGCACTTGGCCAACCCTTCTTTTTTATCGCGTGGTTACTTTTTCTTTTTCATACTTTTCTTTTTGCTGACGGCTTTTTTATCGTCTTTTTTCTTTTTCTTCTTAAACACCGGTTTTTTGTGTTGTGGACGCAGCTCTTTGACAAAGCGCTCTTTGATCTCTTCTTTGACGTAGCGAGCGACGCGGTCAAGCATCGGTTGGTCATGCGCTTCAACGATGGAGATGGCGTTGCCTTTTTTACCGGCACGCGCAGTACGGCCAATTCGGTGCAGATACACATCGGCGCTGCGTGGCATGTCAAAGTTCACCACGTGAGAAACATCAGGTAAATCGATGCCGCGTGCCGCTACATCGGTTGCAAGTAGCACGTTAACACTGCCATCGCGAAAACGTGCAATCGCATTGTTGCGGCGATCTTGTGGCATCTCCCCTTGGATCCAAGAACACGGGATCTGAGCGCTTTCCAGCTGTGCTCGCAGGTCGGCCAAACGCTCGCGTGTTTTCAAGAAGACAATAGTGCGTTCCGCTTGCTCGGTAAGAATGTTTTTCAGCAGCGCCAGTTTGTGGTCCATGCTGTCGGCGCGGTAGTACCACTGGGTGATTTTCTTGCGCTCGCGACGAGAAGGCTCGGCATCAATGTCGGCGGGATCTTTGAGGAGATCTGCGGTGAAGCCTTCCACGCCCTTACCTTCCAAGGTGGCAGAAAAGAGCATGCTCTGTTTACGCCAGCGACATTCGTTCGATAGGCGGTCCACGGTCGGGGCAAAGCCCATATCCAGCATGCGATCCGCTTCATCAAGGATCAGCCACTCAATCGCTCGGCAGTCGAAACGCTCGGCTTGAATGTACTCCATCAAGCGGCCAGGCGTGGCGACGACGATATCCTGCGTTGTGGAGAGGATATCGGCATGCTCTTGATACTGAACGCCACCAGTGATGGTAAAGATATTGAGTTTGGTGTACTTCGCCAGTGCGCGCGCTTGGTCAGCGACCTGCATCGCCAGTTTCGCGTGTTGGCGTTAAAATCAAAATACGGGCAGGCCCCGGTTTGCGACGCGGGAAGTCAATCAGATATTGCAGCGCTGGCAGTACGAAGGCCGCCGTTTTTCCGGTACCGGTGGGCGCGCAGGCCAGAATATCTCGGCCGTCCAGAGCTTGTGGGATCGCTTCGGCCTGAATTTGCGTTGGACGCTCAAAGCCAAGTTCATCAATGGCAGCCAACAGGTTGGGGTCAAGATCCAGTTCAGCAAAAGTTCTGATCACAGTAGGGTCTCCACAAGCTCGGTTAACTCACAGGTTAACAGAGCAGCAACAATTAAAAGGGGACATATTATAGAGTGTTCGGTGATTAGGATCACATGTTATTTCTACATCTTGAGATAAAAGTCTTGCGTTAGGGCGACAAACTCGGCGCTGTAGCCGTTTGCCTCTCGAATGGTCAAGCTTTGCTCTTGTACCGCTGTCGCTTGCAATCTCAGCTCGAACAGTAGCCGTGAGGCGGGTTTTTGCTCACTAGGATGCACTCGGCACAGACGGCTAAGGTGCCAGCCTTGCGTTTGTGCCAGTTGGATGAAGGCAGCTCCTTCGACATCGGGTAACACAAAGCTAGCTCGCCCATCTTGGTTGAGCAGCGCTTTGGTGCGCGCAAGCAGATCCCTGTGACTTAAGCTGTCTGTGTGCCTCGCCGTGGCACGTTGCTGCATTTTGGCCTGCTCTCCGCTGTTGAAATAGGGCGGGTTGCAGATGATGGCGTCAAAACGCGTCCCCAGATTGAGGGTCAGCACATCGCCTTGCTGCACCTCCAGTCGATCTCGCCATGGGCTTTGTGCAAAGTTATCTCTGGCCGCTTCAATAGCATGCGCATCGATATCGACCGCCGTGATGCGTAGCGTTGGAAAACGCTGTGCAGACATCAGGCTTAAAAGCCCAGTGCCTGTGCCAATGTCGAGTAAGTTGTTTGCGCAGGAAAAATCGCTCCACGCACCGAGCAACACACCGTCGGTGCTGACAGGCATCCCCGAGTGGCTGTCTGCGATCGAAAACTGTTTAAAATTGAAGCCCTTAGTTTTTAATGTGCCACTCTTCATGTTTATGTTTTTATCTCGCTACTTTTTAGATACAAAAACCACTGTTAAATGATTGTGTGAAATTATTCTCTGGGTGTTAACGGCTTGTGGGTGAAGTTGTATAGGTTTTTTGTCTGGATTAAAAATGGATACCAGTGACATCAACTGTAATATTGTCATTTCTGTAAATTAATGTAGTGTTTTTATCGCAAAGGTTGCCAATTGATGGTGGTTTAGTCATTATGCGCGCCTTATTCGAAAGAGGGATCAGGCTTTCTGATCCACAAAAGCATACACAACATTCATCAGAATTATTCTAAGGGTTATCTGTGAAACAGACTTTAAAATTTTCCGATATCCTCGCAGTCGGCTTCATGCTGTTTGCGTTTTTCCTCGGTGCCGGTAACATCATTTTCCCACCGCTTGCAGGGCAACTTGCTGGTGATAATTTAATGCCAGCAATGTTTGGCTTCCTGCTGACGGCGGTTGGTCTTCCTTTGATCACCATTATTGCCATCGCGGTCGCAGGTGGAACTTGGGAACATTTAACCAAAGATCTACCCAAACAAGCTGCGATGCTGATGGCGGTGCTGATCTTCATCATTATTGGCCCTGCATTTGCTGCGCCGCGAACGGGTCTGGTTGCTTATGAAATGGCGATAAAACCGTTTTTCGCTGAAGCCGCGCAGTCGCATCTCACTATTTTCTCTGTGCTGTTTTTCGCGGTAGCGATCTTTTTCTCTTGGTCACAAGGTAAATTGATCGACGTGATCGGCAAAGTGCTGACGCCAGCGCTGTTTGTGGGTTTGATTGTTCTAGCGGTTGCGGTGTTTGTCGACCCACAAGGTACGTTTATTGCGGCGCAGGGCGAATACCTCACTCAGCCGCTGACCAAAGGTTTCCTAGAAGGTTACAACACCATGGATACGTTTGGTTCGCTGATGTTCGGCATGCTGATCGTTGATGCGCTGCGCAATCGTGGCATCACTGAGCGTTCGGCAACCACGCGTTATTTGATCCTCGCCGGCGTGATTGCGGCGGCAGGACTGGCGTTTGTCTACGTTTCACTTTTCTATCTCGGTGCAACCAGCGCGACTGTGGCTGCGGGTGCTGACAACGGTGGCGTCGTTCTGAGCCTTTACGTTCAAGCTCTGTTTGGTCCTTATGGTCAAATCGTATTGTCGGTCATCGTGTTGCTGGCGTGTCTGACCACAGCGATTGGTCTTATCTCAGCCTGTTCTGATTACTTTAGCTCTCTAACTCCGCTTTCGTACAAAGCGTGGGTGGTAATTAACGGTGTCGCTTGTGCGGTCGTGGCGAACGTCGGTTTGGCGCAGCTGATTTCTCTGTCTGTACCCGTGTTGTTTGCTCTTTACCCAGTGGCGATTGCTTTGGTTGCACTGACGTTTGTGCGCAAAAAACTGCCGAACCCACGTGTTGCCTACCGCGTAGTGATCTTAGTTTCACTGCTGTTTGCTTTGATTGACGCGGCAAAAGTCGCTGGTGTGGATGTGTCTGCGTTTAAAGTGCTGCCACTGTTTGAAGTGGGCATGGGCTGGTTGCTACCAACCGCTGCGGCGATTATCTGCATGTTCTTTGTTAGCCGCTCAGTGGCGCAAGAATTGACGCAGCAAAACGCATAACAGACGCAACACTTAAGCAACGAAAACAAAAAGCCCGGCGCTCATCCTGCCGGGCTTTTTCATTCTCAATATCTTTCTCAATTTTCTTTTTGAACGCTGAGTCGCACGTATGACCGGCTTAAAGCTTGTCGTGGTACTCGACCAACACCTGCTCAACCCAAGTGGCGATGCGCTCATCGCTCAGTTCATATTGTGAGTCTTCATCTAGCGCTAAGCCGACAAAGTGCGTACCGTCTGCGGTCAACGCTTTTGAAGCGTCGAATTGATAGCCCTGATTTGGCCAGTAGCCGATAAACTCAGCGCCAGCGATTTTTAGTTCATCGTGCAGCAGCCCCATGGCATCGAGGAACCACTCGCCGTAACCTTCTTGATCGCCAAGACCGAATAGGGCGACCGTTTTGCCTTGTACTGGTGAGCTAGACACTTGCTGCCAGATGGCCGACCAATCTTCCTGAATCTCACCAAAATCCCAGGTGGAGATGCCCAATAGCAGCAGATCATACTCTGCCATCAGGGAAAGAGGTGACTCTTTAACGTTGTGAACATCCACTAACTCTTCGCCAATCAAGGCGCGAATTTTCTCCGCTGCCAT
This sequence comes from Vibrio cidicii, assembly GCF_009763805.1. Classification (NCBI taxonomy): domain Bacteria; kingdom Pseudomonadati; phylum Pseudomonadota; class Gammaproteobacteria; order Vibrionales; family Vibrionaceae; genus Vibrio; species Vibrio cidicii. The sequence continues at coordinate 3,419,004 of NZ_CP046804.1, forward strand.
TTCGGTGTAGCAGGTGGTTGAGCCGTAAAACAATCCGATTTTCATGTTTGTCATCACTGCGATTGGTTAGAACACCGGATTCTACCCATATTTTGCTGAGGATTGCAGCGAATATCGCGCGCACAAGGATTTTTTATAGCATTAATAACCTGCCTGACATACTCTCAGGCCATTAAGTTCTAAATAGGATAAGGAAACAAGCATGCAGCAGTCTGCATCAATCAATATGCAGGACTTTGGCTTGGTGGAGCAGTTTCTCGATGCGATGTGGATGGAGCGCGGGTTGGCGGATAACACCCTTGCTTCTTACCGCAACGATCTGATGAAGTTGCTGCAATGGATGGAAACAAGCCATTACCGACTTGATTTCATTAGCTTATCTGGATTGCAAGAGTATCAAGCCTATTTAGCTGATCTCGATTATAAACAAACCTCGCGCGCCAGAATGTTGTCGGCGATTCGCCGCCTGTTTCAGTATCTGCACCGGGAGAAAATTCGCGCCGACGATCCGAGTGCGTTGCTGATCAGCCCCAAACTGCCGCAGCGTCTGCCCAAAGACATCAGCGAAGCGCAAGTGGATGCGCTGCTGGATGCGCCCGATGTGAATGATCCGCTGGAACTGCGTGACAAAGCGATGCTAGAGCTTTTGTATGCCACTGGTCTGCGGGTGACGGAACTGGTCAGCCTGACGATGGAAAACGTCAGTTTGCGCCAAGGGGTAGTGCGCGTCACGGGTAAAGGGGGCAAAGAGCGTTTGGTGCCGATGGGGGAAAACGCCATCGACTGGCTGGAAACCTTTATTAAACAAGGTCGTCCGGTGTTGCTCGGTGAGACGACCTCGGACGTGGTGTTTCCCAGTCAAAGGGCCAGACAGATGACGCGTCAGACCTTCTGGCACCGAATCAAACATTACGCGGTGATCGCAGGCATCGATACCGATCATCTCTCGCCGCACGTACTGCGCCACGCTTTTGCGACGCATTTATTGAACTATGGTGCGGATCTGCGGGTCGTACAGATGCTGCTTGGTCATAGTGACTTATCGACCACGCAAATTTATACTCACGTAGCAACTGAACGATTGAAACAGATTCACAGCGAACACCATCCGCGCGCTTAGCGGATGCCAAAATAAGGTGATTTTAATGAGCGTATTACGCCGACTAACTCTTTTGACTCTTCCGCTTTTTGTCACGGCGTGTGGCGCTGAAGAGAGCCATGCAACTACGCCAGCGACCGAAGTCGTTGCCAGTGCTAATGTTGCGAGTACCAACATAGATAGCGCCGCGTTAAAAGCCCGTTTTAGCAAACTTGGCCTGAATATTACCGATATTCAACCGTCGGATGTGGCTGGCTTGGTTGAGATCCAAACCAACAGCGGCGTGCTGTTTGCGTCAAACGATGGCAAGCATTTTATTGCAGGTACTCTGTATGCACTTGACGACAACGGCCAATACCGTGACGTAATTGCTGAGCGCCAAGCACCGCTCAATGCAGAAAAAATCGCCAAGTTTGGCGATAGCGTGATTGAATACAAAGCCGCCAATGAGAAATACGTCGTAACGGTGTTTACCGATATTACGTGTGGCTACTGTGTGCGCTTGCACAGCCAGATGAAAGAGTACAACGACCTTGGCATTACCGTGCGTTACATGGCTTTTCCGCGTCAAGGTGGTGTGAGTCCGGTGGCCGATCAAATGGCGGGCATTTGGTGTGCAGCCGATCCGCAAGCGGCGATGCATGACGCGAAAGTGAACCGTAAATTTGCCCCAGCCGAAAATGATTTGGCGCAATGTAAAAAGACCATTGCCGCTCACTATCAGCTAGGTCAAGAGCTCGGTATCAATGGTACGCCAGCGATTTTCCTTGCCAGCGGCGAAATGATTGCCGGCTACTTGCCACCGGAAAAGCTTTTACAACGACTACAACAGCAATAAACCCACCCACATCCAAGGAGCAGAGCCAGGCGCTACGCGTTTGGCTCTATTCAACGCATGATAGAAATACAACGTCGACCTGAACCCGACCTCTCTCTGTTGCCCGAGAGCCTCCCAGAAACTGCTTAAGAGCATTTATATCAACCGTGGCGTGACGGATATTGCTCAGTTGGACAATGCCGCAAAAGGTCTCCATTCCTATCAAAAGCTGCATGGCATTGACCTCGCGGTCACACTGCTGTTTCAAGCCATTCAAGAGCAAAAACGCATCATCGTGGTTGGCGATTTTGATGCTGATGGCGCGACCAGCTCTGCCCTGTCTGTTTTGGCGCTGCGCATGCTCGGCAGCCGCAATGTCGATTATCTGGTGCCAAATCGTTTTGAAGATGGCTATGGCCTGAGTCCTGAAGTGGTGGATCAAGCGCTCGAACTGGGCGCAGAAATGATCATGACGGTCGACAACGGCGTTTCTTCCATTGAAGGGGTGAGGTATGCCAAGCAAAATGGCTTGCAAGTACTGGTGACCGACCACCACTTGCCGGGCGCGCACTTGCCGGAGGTGGATGCCATGGTGAACCCGAATCTGCAAAGCTGTGCCTTTCCTTCCAAAGCACTAGCCGGGGTTGGCGTCGCCTTTTACCTGATGATGGCGCTGTGCGTACACATGCGAAAAGCGGGCTGGTTTGCCCAGCAAGGCATGGCCGAGCCCAAGTTGATGGAACTGGTCGATTTGGTGGCGCTTGGCACTGTGGCGGATGTGGTGCCTCTGGATGAAAATAACCGTATTTTAGTTCATCAAGGTTTGCAACGCATTCGCGCTGGTAAAGCACGCCCGGGGATTCAAGCGCTGATCGAAGTGGCTAAGCGCGATGCGCGTCGTCTGGTGGCCGCCGATTTTGGCTTCGCACTTGGGCCGCGCATCAATGCCGCGGGGCGTCTTGATGATATGTCTTTCGGTGTTGAGCTGCTGCTGAGTAACAATATCCACGCCGCAAGGCGTATGGCCAACGAGCTGGATGCGCTCAACCAAACGCGCAAAGAAATTGAAGAAGGGATGAAGCAAGAAGCGCTGGCTTTTTGTGAGCGTCTGCAGTTTGGAGAGAACACCGAACTGCCTTATGGATTGGCTCTGTTCCAGCGCGATTGGCATCAAGGGGTCATTGGCATTCTCGCCTCGCGCATCAAAGAAAAATACCATCGCCCGGTTATCGCGTTTGCCGATGGCGGTGATGGTTTGATCAAAGGATCCTGTCGCTCTGTTCCCGGTTTACACATGCGTGATGCATTGGATCTTATCGACACGCAAAACCCAGGTTTGATCCTCAAGTTCGGCGGGCACGCGATGGCGGCGGGGTTGACCATCAAAGAGGCCGATTTTACGCGCTTTAGCCATCTGTTTGATCAGGTTGTGAAACAAGAGCTGGATGAAGCGGCGCTCAAGGGGATCATTCTTTCCGATGGCGAGCTCCAACCGGAGCAGTTTTCTATGCATACTGCGGAAATGCTGCGTTCGGCGGGGCCGTGGGGACAAGGCTTCCCTGAACCCGTTTTTGATGGTGAGTTCAAACTGCTGCATCAAAAACTGGTGGGTGAGAAGCACCTCAAACTGATGCTCGAACCGCTTTTTAAAGGCCACCCGACCAACATCATGGTGGATGGTATCGCTTTTAACGTCGATCTGCGCCGCTGGCCTGATGCGTCGGTGAAAACCGTGCGTTTGGCCTATAAACTCGACATCAACGAGTTCCGCGGCAATCAATCATTGCAATTGATGGTGGACCATCTCGAAGCCAGATAAATGTCCATCCGAAGCCCCGAGTCGTGGGCTTCGGATGCTTTGGCTGACGAGTCAACATCGGCCAAATTTTTCCTGTATCTCTGTCACATTTTTCAGTAGAATTCTGCGGTTAAATTCTACTCTAAAATGTTGAGCCAACATGTTTGAAATCAATCCTATTAAAAACCGTCTTCAGGACGTGTCTGCGCGCACGAATGTCCTGAGGGGGTATCTTTGACTACGACGCCAAGAAAGAGCGTCTTGAAGAAGTCAACGCAGAACTAGAACAACCTGACGTTTGGAACGAGCCAGAACGTGCTCAAGCGCTTGGCCGTGAACGCGCTTCATTGGAAGCGGTAGTGGATACCATCGACCAGCTTGATCAAGGCGTTGACGATGTTGAAGGTTTGCTTGAACTCGCCATCGAGGCAGAAGATCAAGAAACGTTTGACGAAATTGACCCAGAGCTGGAAGCGTTAGAAGAGAAACTGGCAGGTCTTGAGTTTCCGCCGTATGTTCTCTGGCGCGCACGATTCGTCCGATTGTTACATCGACTTGCAAGCCGGTTCTGGCGGCACAGAAGCGCAAGATTGGACCAGCATGATGCTGCGTATGTACCTGCGCTGGGCCGAAGCGAAAGGCTTTAAAACCGAAGTGATTGAAGTCTCGGAAGGCGACGTGGCGGGTCTGAAATCGGTCACCGTACGCATTGTCGGCGATTACGCTTATGGCTGGCTGCGTACCGAAACGGGCGTACACCGTTTAGTACGTAAATCGCCTTTTGACTCGGGCGGTCGTCGTCACACTTCATTTGCTTCTGCGTTCGTTTATCCTGAGGTTGACGAAAACATCGATATCGACATTAATCCGGCCGATCTGCGTATCGACGTATATCGTGCGTCTGGTGCAGGTGGTCAGCACGTTAACACCACCGAATCGGCGGTACGTATTACCCACGTACCAACTAACACTGTGGTACAGTGCCAAAACGATCGTTCTCAGCACAAGAACAAAGATCAGGCGATGAAACAACTGCGTGCGAAGCTGTTCGAGCTAGAACTGCAAAAGCAAAACGCAGAGAAACAAGCGAATGAAGATGCGAAGTCCGATATCGGTTGGGGCAGCCAGATCCGTTCTTACGTACTGGACGACTCTCGTATCAAAGATTTACGTACCGGCATTGAAAACCGCAATACCCAAGCGGTGCTTGATGGCGATCTGGACAAATTTATCGAAGCCAGCCTGAAATCTGGCTTATAAGCTTTTCACCGACAAAACAGGATAGATCGAAAAATGACTGATGCTGTTCAAAATGAAACCGTACAAGACGCTTCTACACCAGAAGAGAATAAGCTCATTGCAGAGCGCCGCGCGAAGCTAGAGCAAATTCGCAAGAGCTGCAAAGCCAATGGCCATCCAAACGACTTCCGTCGTGACAGCCTTGCTGGCGACCTTCAGAAACAGTTCGGTGAAAAGAGCAAAGAAGAGCTGGAAGCGCTAAACCATGTGGTGGCGATCGCGGGCCGTATTATGGCGAAGCGTGGCCCATTCTTGGTTATCCAAGAGACCACAGGCCGCATTCAAGCGTACGCAGATAAAGATGTACAAAAAGTACTGAAAGAGCAATACCAAGGTCTGGATATCGGTGACATCATCGGTATTAAAGGTGCGTTGCACAAATCGGGTAAAGGCGATCTCTACGTCAACATGGAAGAGTACGAATTGCTCACTAAAGCATTGCGTCCTCTACCAGAAAAATTCCACGGTCTGACTGACCAAGAACAGCGTTACCGTCAGCGTTATGTGGATCTGATTGTGAACGAAGATTCGCGCAACGCGTTCAAAATTCGCTCTAAGCTGATTTCTGCTATCCGTCGTTATATGGAGTCAAAAGACTTTATGGAAGTGGAAACGCCAATGATGCAAGTGATCCCGGGGGGCGCATCTGCGCGTCCGTTTATCACGCATCACAATGCACTGGATCAGCAAATGTTCCTGCGTATTGCACCTGAGTTGTACCTCAAGCGTTTGGTGGTCGGTGGTTTCGAACGTGTATTCGAAATCAACCGTAACTTCCGTAATGAGGGTCTTTCTCCACGCCACAACCCAGAATTCACTATGATTGAGTTCTACATGGCGTACGCAGACTACAACGACCTGATCGATCTGACCGAAGACATGCTACGCACGGTTGCACTGGAAGTATTGGGCCACACGTCAATGCCTTACGGTGATTTCACTGTGGAATTTGGCGGCAAGTACGCACGTATGACCATGTTGGAAGCGATCAAACACTACAACCCAGATCACGCTGACATTCAGGCGTTGACGGTAGAAGATGTGCAGGATCGTGACAAGCTGGTGGCTATCGCTAAATCACTGAATATCTACGTGGAGAAATTCTGGACCTGTGGTCAGCTTCTGGAAGAGATTTTCGGTGAAACCGCCGAACCAAAACTGATCCAGCCAACCTTCATCACTGGCTACCCGGCAGACATCTCTCCGCTGGCACGCCGTAGCGATGACAACCCGTTCTTCACTGACCGCTTTGAATTCTTCATCGGTGGCCGTGAAGTGGCGAACGGTTTCTCTGAACTCAATGATGCGGAAGATCAGGATCAGCGCTTTAAAGCTCAGGTTGATGCGAAAGATGCCGGTGACGACGAAGCGATGTTCTATGACGCGGACTACATCACTGCGCTTGAGCACGGCCTACCGCCAACAGCAGGGCAAGGCATTGGTATCGACCGTCTGGCGATGCTTTTGACCAACACGCACACCATTCGTGATGTGATTCTGTTCCCTGCGATGCGCCCGCAGTCGCAAGCATAATCAACACACAAAAATAGCAAAAACCACCTTAGGGTGGTTTTTTTTATCTATGCTAAAACCAAGATGATACGCATCACACATTTGAGACAAAGCCTTTTGCTTAACTCGAAATGTGTAAAGAAATTGTTTGCTATCTTATTGGTATTCCTTCTATTTTTTTAATGAAAATGCCAGTTTGCTTCCAAAGCTAAGTAGTGAGCGTATCAATTGTCGGTGGTCTTATTTATAAGACAGACTTGAATGTCATTACTCTTGATAATGTATGCAAAGAAAGAGCGTAGTAAGAAGAATATAAGGGTGTTCTATGGCTGGTCAGTTTAAGATGGATTCTGTCCCGGGTTCTCTTGTGGTGGTGGGCGGATCGTACGAGCCTTGGCTATCTGTGCTAGAGCAGGTGGGCTGGAAGTGTCATCAAAGTGGTGACCTGCGCAAAGCCGATGCGCTTTTGGCTGATATTGGTCCTTGTATCGGGATTGTGGATCTTAGCCATGATGAATTTAGCCTCAACGGCATTGCTAATTTGGTCAGTGCACACAAACACGTTCGTTGGTTGGCATTTATTCGCGAGTCTCAACTTAGCTCAGACACGATTTGCCAGTTTATTGTCAACTTTTGTATCGATTTCTTCACTGCCCCTATTCCGGATGCTCAGCTTCTGAGCACCATTGGACATCAGCTTGGCATGCTCAAATTAGAGAAGAAAGTATGGCCAAGTTTTGGCAATAATCAGGATATGGGGCTTATCGGTGATTCCATCCCGATGAAGCGCTTACGTGATCAGATCAAACGGATCGGCCCAACCGATGTGAGCATTCTGATTTACGGTGAAAACGGTACTGGCAAAGAAACAGCGGCTCGCGCGGTACATAAAATCTCGTCGCGTGCACACAAGCCGTTTTTCTCAGTGAAGTGTCGAGCATTAAGCGAAAAGCGCTTTCAAGCGGATGTGTTTGGCATTGGCGCGGACGACAATGCAGGGCCATCGATTCTTGAACAGGCTGACGGCGGTACCGTGTTGTTCAACGACATTCTAACCATCTCAAAAACTCAGCAGTTGAATCTGCTGCGCTTTTTACAAGAAGGAACTATCGAAACCAACGATGGCATGAAGACGGTAAATGTTCGGATTTTAGCTGCGAACTCATCGGATATTGAGAAAGCGCTGATCGATGGTGATTTTAACGAAGAGCTTTATCACTACATCAATGTACTGCGCATTAATGTGCCGAGCTTAAAGGAGCGAGCGAGCGATATCGGCCTTTTGGCGCGTTATTACTTGCAGGAGTTCTCCAAAGAGTACAACTCGCAAGCCAAAAGTTTGTCCGAAGATGCGCAGCGTGCCCTAACACGCTACTCTTGGCCGGGTAACGTACGTGAGTTGATGAATCAAATCAAACGTGCGGTGTTGATGTCAGACAACGTAATGATTGAGGAGTCGCTGCTCGATCTTCCTAAGCGGGGAGAGAGTAAACGTAGCCTAAAGAGCATTCGAGAAAAGAGTGAGCGCGATGCATTGCTGCTGGTGTTGGAATCGCACTCAGGCCAAGTGTCGAACGCAGCCAAAGAGCTCGGTGTTTCACGAGCGACGATGTATCGCTTGCTGAACAAACACAATCTGATCTCTGAACAAGTTGTTTAAATCAGCTGATTCTTACAAGGCCACCTCGCAAGTGGCTTTCTATTTTTAGATTCAGTGGAAATTTTTATATTCTCTAGTTGAATATCTTATTGTTAACGCTATATGCAATTTGTATATAGGGAAATCTACGGTATTTTTACAATTGCCTAAAAAGTGTTTGATTATAAGGTGGTTTTGGCTAGAATTTAACCGTGACTACTTAGTCACATCCTATCAAATCGTTTGGATTAATAACCTCAGGAGGGGCATAACATGTTGAATCTTTTTGCACATCAACCCGCTTTTGCTTCTCGAGATACACATTCATCTGTGATGTTTGCTGGTGTTGGCGCAGGCGCTGATACCCGTATTGATGGTTAATTAATCCGCACCTTTAGTTTGTAATTGGGCTGCGGAAAATGGCAGCTCGGTTAGAGACATTCGTTATCTTCATTTTTAGTGTCTGCCATTTTTCTCAGCAAAAATTTTGTTTTTGGAGAAAAATTATGCGTCATTCTATTTATTTGAAATTAGCCACTTTGCTGGTGCAAGCCGATCTAAAACGTGAAGAACGCCAATGGGCAGCGCGCGTTCGCCGCAGTAGTTATGATGTTCCTTGGGCCAATGCGTTTTTGCTCAAAGATATCGGTTTGGACGAAGGTGGACGAATGAATCCGAATACGGTACCTGATGAAGTGAAAGTCGCTCGTCGTATGCGTCATATGCGTCGAGTATTAAGTGCGCGAATACCAACGTAAGACTAAGGCTGCGACGCGTTTTGGGCCGCAGCCTTAACCGCTTACGGACAGGGATTGGAATACGTGGTGCCAATCTCTTGAATCTTAGTTAACACCTCATCACTTAAATCAATATTAATGCTGTCAATATTGGCTTTAAGCTGCGCAATACTGGTTGCACCGATGATATTGGCAGCAACAAATGGGCGTTGGTTGACGAAGGCCAGTGCCATTTGAGCTAGATCTAAGCCTGCTTCTTGCGCCAACGCGACATAGGCTTGTGTGGCCTTAATCCCTTGCGGAGTAAAATAGCGTTGAAAGCGTTCAAACAGGCTGCATCTCGCCCCCGCGGGTTTGGCTCCATTCAAGTATTTCCCACTCAGGCAACCAAACGCCATTGGAGAATAAGCCAATAATTGAACGCCTTCGTAGTGGCTTATTTCTGACAAACCGACTTCAAAACTGCGATTGAGCAAGTTGTAAGGATTTTGAATCGAGACAATTCTTGGTAAATCATGCTTTTCGGCCAAACGCAGTAAACTCATCACGCCCCAAGGCGTTTCATTTGATACGCCGATATAACGCACTTTTCCTGCTTTGACCAGTTCAGTTAGCGCCTCTAAGGTTTCTATCAGAGTGACCTCTTCTTGGGCGTCTGGGTAAGGGTAGTTTAGCTGGCCGAAGCAATTGGTTTGTCTTTGTGGCCAGTGTAACTGGTAGAGATCGACGTAGTCAGTTTGCAGACGTTGTAAGCTGTCGTTGAGAGCGGTATGGATATGGCGGCGGTTTAAACTCATGTTGTCGCGGATATAGGGGACATTTCTGGGGCCCGCCACTTTAGTCGCCAGTACGACTTTTTCCCGTTTGCCTGACTTGTTCAGCCAATTACCGATAAACTGTTCTGTAAGACCTTGCGTTTCCGCTTTAGGCGGTACCGGGTACATTTCTGCGGTATCGATAAAATTGACGCCATGATCTACGGCGTAGTCAAGCTGGTCAAAGGCGTCCTGCTCGGTATTTTGTTCGCCAAACGTCATCGTGCCTAAGCAAATTTTGCTGATCTCAAGGCTGGAGTGGGGAAGTTTGCTATATCGCATGGCACATCCTTGTCGGTAGAGAGTGAAGTCAACTCAAGCAGGGTTTTGTCTGTCTCAACTGATTGAATTGTAGGTGATCAATATAGGGGAAATTAGGCCATTGCCCAAGTGGTTTGCATGCGATTCGTAATCTCGTTACTTTTGACTAAACTGGATCATGACAGGACTTGTTATCACGGAAGTAGGAGCAGGATGATGCAAAAACATCAGCTGGATCTGTGGATGCAGAGTCATTATAAAGAGGGCGGTGAAATGCCCAAAGTGTTTGTGGTTGGTCGATCGAATGTCAATGAGTACTCACTAGCGGTGGAATACAAGCACCATTTTGAACCGATCATCGATGGTGATGAGCCGATCCATTTTACCTCATTGGAGCAGGTTAAAGACGAAACTGGTGCGACTTGGGATCGATAAAGCGTATCTGCGTTTGCATAACGCTTACGAAGAGTGCTGCAGCCCTAAAGCGAGCCTCTATTGTGACATCGAAATCGCCGTTACTCCTCATTAACGGCCGCAATGAATGCGCTGTTGAGGATCTGTTCGGTAAATTGAGTGCGCAGATAAAAGCCTCTGGGTAGAGTTTTGATCGGTTTGCCGTTTGCATTGTATGCTTCGGTCAGAGCACGGCTATTTGCGGCTTTTGGCCTCAAGTGGAGTGCTTCGCCATGTCGCGCGGAAATTTGATCGTACTGGCCAAGAGCGATCTGTTCCATCAACTCTTCCCAATCTTGGCGTATGATAATTTCTTGCTCGGCTGAGGGAGACCAAATGAGTGGTGATCCGACTCGTCTCATGGCGAGCGGAATTTCTCGCTCACCTTCGACTGGAATCCATAGTACGCGAGAGAGCTTGTTGCGCACATGGCTGTTGTGCCACGTAAGACCATGAATCCCTGTTAAAGGCGCGACGCATACAAAGGTGGTTTCCAAAGGCTTGCCACTGTAACTGACAGGGATGCTTTTCAGTTCAATTCCCAGTTCAGAAAAATCTTGTTGTGGTTTACTACCTGCTGGGGCTCCCAAGTGCCATTCTAGAAGTTGTCCGACCCACCCTTTGTCCCGCTTGAGGTTTTCGGGAACTGCCATGCCCGCTTCTTCTGCCAGTTCTGCAAAACTAAGTCCTGCAATTTGTCTCGCGCGCTCAAGGAGCTCATGTTCTGACTGGGGAACGGGTTTCATGATAGTTGGCTCTGGCAAATAAAAGCGCCATTTTAGCAAAAAATATGGTTTGGGAAGCAGTGAAAATCGATCAAAAAGCATTATTTCGGGATCTTTAGACAAGTTATCCACAGAATTCTGTGCTTGTTTTGCTAGTCACTTAGGTTCATGGATCAATAAACAGTGCTTTGGATGCAAATAGAGGCTTGATTTTCAGGATGGACTCTGGGTTTCCCCCACTTTAGTGTGGATAAACTGGTCGCTGTATGATCTTTGAGCGATCTGTTTGTGGTTAAAAGATCATCAGGGTTTTGCGGCTATTTTAAGTGGGGGAGTTTCGTTAAGTATTTAATAAATAATATTTATTTTCTATTTCTCATTTAGTGCCTTTTAAAATGAGTTTATTTTTTCTTCCTAGCATTAAGGCTTTTTTCTCATTCTTCACAAAGTTATTCACAGAAAAGGTGAATAAATGTGGGTTATGTCTCAATCTTGTGTTGATAACTACTATATCGCTGTAAAGTTATGCACTAAAGCTCGAAACGCGATAAATCTTAGCGATATCACATCAGTAAGTTTGCTACTGCTGGGGATATGTGGAAAAATCACTGTAATAAAAATTTATTTTAGAGGTTAGCCAGTGATAGATGGCGATGGTTACCGGCTGAATGTTGGTATAGTGATTTGCAATAACCATGGTCAGGTCTTCTGGGCTAAGCGATACGGGCAACACTCTTGGCAATTTCCTCAAGGGGGAATTGATGATGGAGAAACTCCAGAACAGGCCATGTTCCGCGAGTTGTACGAAGAAGTCGGTCTTACACACAAAGATGTTAAGATTATAGCGAGCAGTCGTCACTGGTTAAGATACAAACTACCAAAACGTCTGGTTCGCTGGGACTCTAAGCCTGTTTGTATCGGCCAAAAACAGAAATGGTTTCTTTTGCGTCTTGAATGTGATGAATCCAGGATTGATATGCAAAGAGGAAGCTCTCCTGAATTTGATGGTTGGCGCTGGGTGAGCTATTGGTATCCGGTTAGACAAGTGGTCTCATTTAAACGCGATGTTTATCGTCGGGCGATGAAAGAGTTCGCCTCTTTAGCTATGCCTTTTCGAGAACGTAAGGTGAAAGGTAAGAAAAGCAAACGCAGAGGATAACTATGCTGAGCCAACTAAGGGAGATAGTTGAAAAAGTTTCTCGTGTCGAAGATGTTCATCAGGCATTGAACATTTTAGTTCGAGAAACTTGTACAGCATTGAACACGGAGTGTTGCACCATTTACCTCGCGAATGAGGAGAGGCAGCGC